>NZ_MJGR01000034.1:267141-368670 GCF_001865105.1 Curtobacterium sp. MCBA15_016 | reverse complement strand
GCACCGCGCCTCCCGTCCGGAACGTCGTCACGCCCGTCGATCAGGCCCCTTCGAGCTCCTCGGGAACGCTCGCTTCGGTCCCCGGGATCCCGAGGTCGGACGCGCGCTTGTCGGCCATCGCGAGGAGGCGGCGGATGCGCCCGGCGATGGCGTCCTTCGTCATCGGCGGGTCCGCGTGCTGGCCGAGCTCGTCGAGGGACGCGTCGCGGTGCTGCAGCCGCAGCGAGCCGGCGTACTGGAGGTGGTCGGGGACCTCGTCGCCGAGGATCTCGAGCGCACGCTCGACCCGCGCGCACGCGGCGACGGCGGCCTGCGCGGAGCGGCGGAGGTTCGCGTCGTCGAAGTTGACGAGACGGTTGGCGGTGGCACGGACCTCGCGGCGCTGGCGCATCTCCTCCCAGTCGGCGGTGGTGCGGGCGGCGCCCATCACGGTCAGCATCTGGCCGATGGCCTCGCCGTCGCGGATGACCACGCGGTGCACACCGCGGACCTCACGGCCCTTCGCCGCGATGCCGAGCCGCGAGGCGGCACCGACGAGGGCCATCGCGGCCTCGTTGCCGGGGCAGGTGACCTCGAGCGCGGCGGCACGACCCGGGTCGGTCAGGGTGCCGGCGGCGAGGAACGCTCCACGCCAGATCGCGGCGAGGTCCTCGCGGTTGCCGGTGGTGAGCCGGTTCGGCAGACCGCGCACCGGGCGGCGGCGGGCGTCCATGAGGCCCGTCTGCCGGGCGAGGGTCTCCCCCGCCTCGAGCACGCGCACGAGGTACCGGGTGCCACGACGGGCTGACGCGGACGACCCCACCGACGCCTCGCTCCGCACGCCGTACAGCTCGGCGAGGTCCTTGCGCACACGGTGCACGATGATCCGGGTGTCGAGTTCGACCTCGACGGCGATCCGGCCCGAGATGACGTGCAGGCCACCCGCGAACCGCAGGATGGTCGCGAGCTCGGCAGCGCGGACCGTGTTGCGGTTCACGACGACCCGGGCCAGTTCGTCCTTGACCTCGGCAGTCAACGGCACAGCATCATTCCTAACGTTTCTTCTGGTGGGGTCCGCGTGCCCGGCGCACGTCGTGTGGAGCGGCCGGAGGGACGGTCACTCTCGGCCGAGGTCTCGGTTCTTCACACGCACGGCGACGTCGGGCATCCCGCGGAGGAGGTTCGCCAGCTCGGCGACGATGGCGACCGAACGGTGCTTGCCGCCGGTACAGCCGATGGCGATCGTAGCGTGTCTTTTGTTCTCGCGCTGGTACCCCTCGAACACCGGCTCGAGGACGTCGGCGTAGCGCTCGACGAACGTGCGGGCTCCGGGCTGGGCCAGGACGTAGTCCGAGACGGGTCGGTCGAGGCCCGTGTGCGGGCGGAGTTCCGGGACCCAGTAGGGGTTCGGCAGGAACCGCACGTCGGCCACCATGTCGGCGTCGGCGGGCAATCCGTACTTGAACCCGAAGCTCATCAGGGTCACCTGGACACCCGTGAAGTGGTCGTCGGCGAACTGCTCGGTCACGGCGTTCGCGAGTTGGTGGATGTTCAGGTCGGAGGTGTCGATGACGAGGTCCGATGCCTCGCGCAGGGCAGCGAGCCGGCTGCGTTCGCGGCCGATGCCGTCGAGCAGCGTGTCCTCGCCCTGGAGCGGGTGGGGCCGCCGCACCTGCTCGAAGCGCCGCACGAGGACCGCGTCCGTCGCCTCGAGGAACAGCACCCGGACGCGGGCCGAGGCGCTCTTGCGCACCTGCTCGACCGCCTGCTCGGGGTCGGTGAAGAACCGGCCGCCGCGGACGTCGACCACCGTGGCGATCTTCGGGATCTTCTCACCGGCACGGTCCGCGAGCTCGGTGAGCGGCGCGAGCATCTGCGTCGGGAGGTTGTCGACGACGTACCAGCCGAGGTCCTCGAGCGCCTTCCCCACCGTCGAACGACCGGCTCCGGACATGCCGGTGACGATGAGGATGTCGTGCTGCTGCGGCGATCGTGTCGGCGCTGGGACGCTGTCGGTCATCTGGGAGTGGGCTCCGTCGTGGCGGCCCGGGCGCGTCGCCCGGGGAGGTCTCGGCTGCGGGACAAGGGTATCGCCCGGACGCCGGGCTCGGGGCCCGTCATCCGGTCGGGTGCGGTCCGTCCGTCGGCCCTGGCCCGTCGGTCGGGTGCGGTCCGTCGGTCGAGTGCGGTCCGTCGGTCGGGTGCGGTCCGTCGGTCGGGTGCGGTCCGTCCGTCGGCCGCACGGGAGGTGCGGTGTGCGTCATGCGGGCAGGTGCGGGCCGTCGTCGGTCACCTCGGGGAGCCGGGCCGGCCCTCCGGAGCGGGTGGCTGCTGACTGCGTGGCGGCTGCCAGGTCGGGCGCGCTGGCTGGGCCGGGCGCGCTGGCGGTGCCCGGTTCGCCGGTTGCGTCGGCCGCGCTGGCGGTGCCGGGTTCGATCGCCGTGTCCGGCGCACCGACCCCGTCGGGAGCGCTCGTCGGCGTCGGGGCGCCCGCGGCCTCCGGCGCGCTCGTCGGCGTCTGCGCGAGCTTCGTGACCACGGCCGCCGCCGTCGCCGGCCCGACGCCGTTCACCTCGGCGATCTCATCCGCCGTCGCCTCGCGCAGGCGCGCCACCGACCCGAAGTGCTTCAGCAGCGCGTTCACCCGGGTGGGCCCGAGACCCGGGATCTCGGACAGCCGCGACCGGACGTCCCGCTTCCGCCGGGTCCGCTGGTGCGTGATCGCGAACCGGTGCGCCTCGTCGCGGATGCGCTGGATGAGGAACAGTGCCTCGGAGTTGCGCGGCAGGATCACCGGGAAGTCGTCGTCCGGCAACCAGAGTTCCTCGAGCCGCTTCGCGATCCCCACGAGCGCGATGTCGTGCACCCCGGCCTCGTCCATCGCGCGCTTCGCCGCCTGCACCTGTGGCTGCCCGCCGTCGACGATGAGGAGCTGCGGCCGGTACGCGAACCGCTTGGTGGGCTTCGAGCCCTCGACGACCTCGTCACTGGTGACGTCGGGAACGTCCGGCAGCTCGGCGTCCTCGTCGAGGCGCGCGAGCCGGCGGGACAGCACCTGGTACATGCTGTCGGTGTCGTCGGTGGTCTCGGCGATCGAGTACCGCCGGTACTGGTCCTTGCGGGGCAACCCGTCCTCGAACACGACCATCGACGCGACGACGTTCGTCCCCTGCAGGTGCGAGATGTCGTAGCACTCCATGCGGAGCGGTGCCTCGGTCATGCCGAGGGCGTCCTGGATGTCCGCCAACGCCGCTGACCGCGTCGTGTAGTCGGCGGAGCGCTTCGTCTTGTAGAGCATGAGCGCCTGGGCAGCGTTCTGCGCCGCGGTCCGGGCGAGCCCCGCCCGGTCACCCCGCTGCGCGGTGCTGAGCTTGGTGCCCCGACCGCCACGGCGTTCGCTGAGCCACTGCTGCAGCGCGTCGGCGTCCTCCGGCAGTTCCGGCACGACGACCTCGCGCGGGGGCTCCTCGCCCGTCGCGTACTGTCCCTGCACGATCTGCTCGATGAGGTCGCCCGTCGAGATGTCGAGTTCCTTGTCGACGACCCACCCGCGCACACCGCGGATGCGCCCGCCGCGCACCGAGAACAGCTGCACGGCCGCGGCGAGCTCGTCCTCGGAGATGCCGAACAGGTCGAGGTCGACCGAGTCGCGGAGCACGACCGCGGACTTCTCGAGCACGGCCTCGAGCGCGCCGACCTGGTCGCGGAACTTCGCGGCCTGCTCGTACTGCATCGCGTCGGCCGAAGCGGCCATGCGCTGCCGCAGCTGGGTGATCACCCGGCGGTCGTAGCTCGCCATGAAGCGCACGAACTCCTCGACCAGCGCACGGTGCTCGGCGATCGTGACCTTCTGGGAGCACGGACCGCCGCACTTGCCGATCTGCCCCGGGAAGCACGGCTTGCCGGTCTGCATCGCCTTCTTGTACGACGAGTCCGAGCAGGTGCGGATCGGGAACACCTTGATCATCAGGTCGATCGTGTCGTGCACCGCCCAGATCTTCGGGTACGGCCCGAAGTACTTCGCGCCCTTGATCTTCCGGTTCCGGGTGACCATCACCCGGGGCGACTCCTCGCCCAGGGTGATCGCCATGTACGGGTAGGACTTGTCGTCCCGGAACTTGACGTTGAAGGGCGGATCGAACTCCTTGATCCACGTGTACTCGAGCTGCAGCGCCTCGATCTCGGAGCCGACCGTCGTCCACTCGACGCTCCGTGCCGTGAGCACCATGCGCCGGGTGCGCTCGTGCAGCGTCGGCAGCGGTGCGAAGTAGTTGCTCAGCCGGGCACGGAGGTTCTTCGCCTTGCCGACGTAGAGCACCCGGCCGGCTTCGTCACGCCAGCGGTAGACGCCCGGATCAGTGGGGATCTCCCCCGCCTTCGGACGCCACGGGACGGTGTCCGCCACCTACCGAGCACCCGCCTTCTGCTTCGCCTTCGGCCGCTTCTGGCTCGCCGTGCGTGCGCCGACCGCCTGTTCCTTGCCGACCCGCGCGTCCTGCGCGTCGAAGATCTCCTTGAGGAAGACCCCGGTGTGGCTCTCGGGCACGTTCGCCACGTGCTCGGGCGTCCCCGTCGCGAGGACCGTCCCGCCGCCGGATCCACCCTCGGGTCCCATGTCGATCAACCAGTCCGCCGACTTGATGACGTCGAGGTTGTGCTCGATCGTGATGACCGTGTTGCCCTTGTCGACCAGGCTCTGCAGCACGAGGAGCAGCTTGCGGACGTCTTCGAAGTGCAGACCGGTGGTCGGTTCGTCGAGGACGTAGACCGTCCGGCCGTTCGACCGGCGCTGGAGCTCGGTGGCGAGCTTGACGCGCTGCGCCTCGCCCCCGGAGAGCGTCGTTGCGCTCTGCCCGAGCCGGACGTAGCCCAGCCCGACGTCGACGAGCGTCGCCATGTACCGGTGGATCGCGGAGATCGGCTCGAAGAACTCGGCTGCCTCGCTGATCGGCATGTCGAGGACCTCGGAGATGTCCTTGCCCTTGTAGTGCACCTGCAGCGTCTCGCGGTTGTACCGCGCACCGCCGCAGACCTCGCACGCGACGTAGACGTCGGGGAGGAAGTTCATCTCGATCTTGATCGTGCCGTCACCGGAGCAGTTCTCGCAGCGACCGCCCTTGACGTTGAAGCTGAAGCGACCGGGCTGGTAGCCGCGCGCCTTCGCCTCGGGCGTCTCGGCGAAGAGCTGCCGGATCCGGTCGAACACACCCGTGTAGGTCGCCGGGTTGGACCGCGGGGTCCGACCGATCGGCGCCTGGTCGACGTGCACGACCTTGTCGAGCTGGTCGAGCCCCTTCACGCGGGTGTGCTTGCCCGCGATGTGCCGTGCGCCGTTGAGCTGGTTGGCGAGCACCTTGTAGAGGATGTCGTTGACGAGCGTCGACTTGCCCGAGCCGCTCACCCCGGTGACCGCGGTGAACACCCCGAGCGGGAAGTCCGCGTCGATCGACTTGAGGTTGTTCGCCCGCGCACCCTGCACGCTGATCGTGCGCTTGAGGTTGACCTTGCGACGCTCGGCCGGGACCTCGATCGCACGTCGGCCCGCGAGGTAGTCGCCCGTGATCGATTCGCGGTTCTCGATGATCCCCTCGTACGAGCCGGAGTGGACGACGTTGCCGCCGTTCACACCCGCGCCGGGGCCGATGTCGACGACCCAGTCCGCCGTGCGGATCGTGTCCTCGTCGTGCTCGACGACGATGAGCGTGTTGCCGAGGTCCTTGAGCTTCACCAGGGTGTCGATCAACCGCCGGTTGTCGCGCTGGTGCAGCCCGATGCTCGGCTCGTCGAGGACGTAGAGCACGCCGGTCAGACCGGACCCGATCTGGGTGGCCAGACGGATGCGCTGCGCCTCGCCGCCGGACAGCCCGCCCGCGCCACGGGAGAGCGTCAGGTAGTTCAGACCGACCTCGAGCAGGAACTCGAGCCGCGCCCGGATCTCGCGCAAGACCGCCGCCGCGATGTGCGCCTCGCGCTCGGTGAGGGTGAGGCTCTCCATGAAGCCGTACGCGTTGTCGAGCGACATGTCCGTCACGTCGGCGATGCTGCGGCCGTCGACCGTCACCGCGAGCACCTCGGGCTTGAGGCGAGTGCCGTCGCAGACCGGGCAGGGGACCTCGCGCAGGTAGCCCTGGAAGCGCTGCCGCTGCGAGTCCGACTCGGCCTCGGCGAACTTGCGCTCGATGTAGGGCATGACGCCCTCGAACCCGCTCGTGTACCGCATCTCGCGGCCGAACCGGTTGCGCCAGGACACCGACACCTGGAAGTCCTTGCCGGTGAGGATCGCTGCCTGCACCGAGGCGTCGAGACGGTTCCACGGGGTGTCCAGGTCGAACCCGAGGTCCTTGCCGAGGCCGGCGAGGAGCTTCTCGAAGTAGGAGTAGAGCCCGCTCGTGCCCGTCCACGGCAGCAGGACGCCGTCGCGCAGGGACGCCTCGGGGTCGCCGAGGACGAGGTCCGGGTCGACCGACATGCGGGTACCGAGGCCGGAGCACTCGGGGCACGCGCCGAACGGCGCGTTGAACGAGAACGTGCGGGGCTCGATCTCGGTGAGCGCCAGCGGGTGGTTGTTCGGGCAGGAGAGGTTCTCGGAGTAGGTCCGGACCGCACCGGGTCCCTCGGCGTCGACGAGGTCGATCGCGACCGTGCCGTCGGTCAGGCGCAGTGCCGTCTCGAGCGAGTCGGTCAGACGCCCGAGGATGTCCTCGTTCGCGACGAGACGGTCGACGATGACGGAGATGTCGTGCTTGACCTGCTTCTTGAGCTTGGGCGGGTCGCTGAGCTGGATGCGCTCCCCGTCGACGATCGCGCGGGCGTAGCCGGACGCCGCCAGTTCTTGGAAGAGGTCGACGAACTCGCCCTTCTTCTTGGAGATGACGGGCGCGAGCACCTGGAACCGCGTGCCCGACTCGAACTCCATGAGCTGGTCGGCGATCTGCTGCACGCTCTGCTTGCTGATCACCTCACCGCAGACGGGGCAGTGCGGGATGCCGATGCGCGCCCAGAGCAGACGCATGTAGTCGTAGACCTCGGTGATGGTGCCGACCGTCGAGCGCGGGTTGCGGTTCGTCGACTTCTGGTCGATCGAGACCGCGGGCGAGAGTCCTTCGATGAAGTCGACGTCCGGGCGATCGACCTGCCCGAGGAACTGGCGCGCGTACGCGGACAGCGACTCGACGTAGCGGCGCTGTCCCTCGGCGAAGATCGTGTCGAACGCCAGCGAGGACTTGCCGGATCCGGACAGACCCGTGAACACGACGAGCGAGTCGCGTGGGATCTCGAGGTCGACGTCGCGCAGGTTGTGCACGCGGGCACCGCGCACGCTGAGCGTGGAGGTGCTGTGCGGTGCCGTGCCGCCGGGGATGTGGAGGTCTACGGGCTCGCCGAAGGCATTCCGGCCCGACGTCGAGGTTCCGCGGTCAGAGGTGATGGTCATCGTCGTCGATTCTACGAAGCGGCACCGACATTCGGCCGCGATGGACGGTCAGACGAGTGCGTCGAGAGCGAACGCGACCCCGGCGGCACGCTCGCTCGCCACCCAGAGCCGGGCGGCCTCGGCCCGGTCGTGGGCCCGCGGTTCGGCGCGGACGACCGCTGCCGGCCCCCGGAGCTGCATCCAGCCCGACGGCCCCCAGTACTCGCCGGACCGGACGCCGACGGCGATCGCCGCGTGCACGAGCGGGTCGGCGCCGGCGTCCTTGCCCTGGGCGTACAGCCGCTGCGCCGGACGGGTCCACGCCGGCTCCGATCGGGACGATGCGACGTCGGGACGCTCGGGTGACAGCAGGTCGAGCGAGAACCCGGGATGCGCGACGACGCTGGAGACCGGTGACCCGGCATCGGCGAGGCGTTCGGCGAGCTCGAAGCCGAAGAGCATGACCGCGAGCTTGCTCCGCCCGTACTGGCGGTAACTCGAGTAGTGGCTCGCGCCGAGCGGGTCCGACGGGTCGAGCCGTGCCCACCGGTGTGCGATCGACCCGAGGTGCACCACGCGCCCCGCGCGGCGGTCGAGCAGTGGGAGCGTCAGCGCCGTCCAGGCGAAGTGCCCGAGGTGGTTCGTGCCCACCTGCAGCTCGGTGCCCTGGGCCGTCCGCTGCATCGTGCTCGCGCCCACCACGCCGGCGTTGTTCACGATCGCGTCGACACCCTCCGGCTGCAGCGCCGCGAGCTCGTCGGCGGCTGCCCGCACGCTGTCGAGGTCAGCGAGGTCGAGGTGCACGTGCGCGAGGCCGGCGCCGTCCACGTGGCGACGGATGCTCCGCTCGGCCGCCGCAGCGCGCTCGCGGCTGCGGGTCGCGAGGACGACGCGGTGACCGGCGGCGGCGAGCTGCTCCGCGGCGAAGTACCCGAGGCCGGCACTCGCACCGGTGACGACGACCGTGCGACGGGACCCGTCGCGCGCGGCGCGCGCGCCGGCGTCAGCTGACATGGCCCGCCGACTCCATCTGGCGGAGCGCCTTCTTGAGGTCCTGCACCTCGTCGCGGAGCCGTGCGGCGAGTTCGAACTTCAGCTCGGCCGCCGCCTGCAGCATCTGCTCGTTGAGGTCGCCGATGGTCGCTTCGAGCTGCATCGCCCCCTCGCCGGCGATCCCGCCGCGCTTGAGGTTCGGCGTCGGCGAGCGTCGGCCGTCCGCTCCGGGGCGACCTTCGAGCAGCGCCTTCGTGTCGTCGTTCTCACGCGCCAGGATCTCGGTGATGTCGGCGATCTTCTTGCGCAGCGGCTGCGGGTCGATGCCGCGCTCGGTGTTGTAGGCCACCTGCTTCTCGCGGCGACGGTCGGTCTCCTCGATCGCGGTCTTCATCGAGTCGGTCATCTTGTCGGCGTACATCAGCACCTGGCCCGACACGTTGCGGGCGGCACGACCGATCGTCTGGATGAGCGACGTCGACGAGCGGAGGAAGCCTTCCTTGTCGGCGTCGAGGATCGCCACGAGGGAGACCTCGGGCAGGTCGAGCCCCTCGCGCAGGAGGTTGATGCCGACGAGCACGTCGTAGACGCCCTGGCGCAGTTCGGTCAGCAGCTCGACGCGCTTGAGGGTGTCCACGTCGGAGTGCAGGTACCGGACCCGGACGCCGGCGTTGCCGAGGAAGTCGGTGAGTTCCTCGGCCATGCGCTTGGTCAGCGTCGTGACGAGGACGCGCTCGTCCTTCTCGACGCGCTGGTTGATCTCCTCGAGCAGGTCGTCGATCTGGCCGTCACTCGGCTTCACGACGATCTCGGGGTCGACCAGGCCCGTCGGGCGGATGATCTGCTCGACGACACTGTCCGTCACGCCGAGTTCGTAGCGGCCCGGGGTCGCCGACAGGTAGACCTTCTGGCCGGAGCGCTCGAGGAACTCTTCCCAGGTGAGCGGTCGGTTGTCGAGGGCGCTCGGCAGGCGGAAGCCGTGCTCGACCAGCGTGCGCTTGCGGGAGGCGTCCCCTTCGTACATCGCGCCGATCTGGGGCACGGTGACGTGCGACTCGTCGATCACGATGAGGAGATCGTCCGGGAAGAAGTCGAGCAGGCAGTGCGGCGGTTCCCCCGCGGCACGGCCGTCCATGTGGCGCGAGTAGTTCTCGATGCCGGAGCAGAAGCCGATCTGCTCCATCATCTCGATGTCGAACGTGGTGCGCATCCGGAGCCGCTGGGCCTCGAGCAGCTTGCCCTGCCCCTCGAGCTCGGCCAGGCGCTCGGCGAGTTCGTCCTTGATCGTGGCGATCGCCCGGTGCATGACCTCGGTGTCGGCGACGTAGTGCGACGCCGGGAAGATCGACACGGCGGGCATGTCCTCGATCACGTTGCCGGTGAGCGGGTGCAGGTACGACAGCGCCTCGACCTCGTCGCCGAACATCTCGATGCGGATCGCGTGCTCTTCGTACATCGGGATGATCTCGAGCGTGTCGCCGCGGACCCGGAAGGTCCCTCGTGCGAAGTCGACGTCGTTCCGCTGGTACTGCATCGCGACGAACTTGCGGACGAGCTGGTCGCGGGAGATGGTCTGGCCGACGTGCAGCGCGACCGACGCGTTCATGTACTGCTCCGGCGTCCCCAGGCCGTAGATGCAGGACACCGTCGAGACCACCACGACGTCGCGCCGGCTGAGCAGCGAGTTCGTCGTCGAGTGCCGGAGCCGCTCGACCTCGGCGTTGACCGAGGAGTCCTTCTCGATGAAGGTGTCCGTCTGCGGGACGTAGGCCTCGGGCTGGTAGTAGTCGTAGTACGAGACGAAGTACTCGACGGCGTTGTTCGGCAGCAGGCTCCGGAACTCGTTCGCGAGCTGGGCCGCCAGGGTCTTGTTGTGCGCGAGCACGAGCGTCGGCCGCTGCACCTGCTCGATGAGCCACGCGGTCGTCGCCGACTTGCCCGTACCGGTCGCACCGAGCAGCACGACGTCGGTCTCACCGGCGTTGATGCGACCGGCCAGTTCGGCGATCGCCGCGGGCTGGTCGCCGCTCGGCGAGTACTCGCTGATGACCTCGAACGGGCGGACCGCGCGCGTGGGCTCGATTGACACTGCCATGCCCACCACGGTAGTCGGCACCCCTGACACCGGAGCCGTCTGCTCGCCCTCGGCGTATCGTCCACGCCAAGCACGCTCCGAGACCGCTGATAGGGACCCGGCATAGCCTCCGATCCGTTCAGCAACCCGACTCGCTCTCACTCCCCGAAGAGGCCCCCATGACGACGGCGACCCCCGCCGCACCGACGAAGGGCACCCCGTTCCGCGGACGCATCCGCGGACGAGTGCTCATCCTGCTGTGCTGCATGTACGCGATCTCGTACATCGACCGCACCAACATCTCCACGGCGCTCCCCCACATCACCGAGGACTTCGGCTTCAACGAGACGACCGCCGGGCTCATCGTCTCCGCCTTCGCACTCCCCTACGCCCTGCTGCAGGTCTTCGGCGGCACGATCGCCGAGAAGTTCGGTCCCCGGAAGGCCCTGTTCGTCATCACCGTGATCTGGGGTGTCGCCACCCTCTGGACCGGGTTCTCGGTCGGCTTCTGGACGCTCTTCGCCGCCCGCGCGCTCCTCGGCCTGAGCGAGGCCGCCGCGTTCCCCGCCGCCACCCAGGCCATGAGCCGCTGGATCCCCCGCGACCGCAACGGCTTCGCACAGGGCGTCGTGCACTCCGCGGCGCGCCTCGGCAACGCCCTCGCACCGCTCCTCGTCGCCTGGGTCATCGGTGCGACCGGCAGCTGGCGGTGGGCCTTCTTCGCGACGGCCGTCCTGTCCATCGCCTGGGCGATCGTCTGGTTCGTCTGGTTCCGCGACAAGCCCGAGGACACCGCCGGCATCCAGCAGGTCGAGCTCGACGAGCTCCCGCCCGTCGAGACCCGCGCCACCCGGCCGCCCGTCCCGTGGCGCACGCTGGCCCGGCAGATCTCCCCGGTGACCTTCGTCGACTTCGGGTACGGCTGGGTGCTCTGGGTGTTCCTCACCTGGATCCCGACGTTCCTCAGCGACACCTACGGCCTGCCGATCAGCCAGTTCGCCCTCTTCACCACGCTCGTGCTCCTCGCCGGTGTCGTCGGCGACACCGTCGGCGGGATGCTCAGCGACCGGATCATCCACCGCGGCGGCGACAGCCGGAACGCCCGGAGGATCGTCCTCGTCATCGGCCTCGGCGGCTCCCTCGTCTGCCTCGTCCCCCTCGTGATCGGGCAGGGCCTGGTCGTCGCGACGATCTCGCTCGCCCTCTCGTTCTTCTTCCTGGAGCTCTGCAACGCCAACCTCTGGGCCATCCCGATGGACGTCGCCCCGCAGTGGTCCGGCACCGCATCGGGGTTCATGAACACCGGCTTCGGCATCGCCGGCGTGATCTCGCCGATCGTGTTCGGCGCGCTGATCGACGCCTCCGGCTGGCAGCTGCCCTTCGCCCTCTCCTGCGCGCTGCTCGCCGCCGCCGCCGTGGTCGCGTGGTTCATGAAGCCGAAGCGGCTCACGATGACGGACGGCGTCCTCGAGATCGGCGTCCCGAAGGCCGAGCAGCACGCCGGCTGATCCGCGTCGCGACGACCGGAACACGCTGCGGACGGGAGGCGCGGTGCCAGGCCGACCCGCGCCTCCCGTCCGGCACTGCGCACGACGGGAGGCGCGGTGCCGGCCCGACCCGCGCCTCCAGTCCCCGCGCGGTGCGGGCGACGCCCCATCGGCGGAGGCGCTCAGCGCGTCGACCGCCGCCCGACGTCGTCCGTCTCCCCCACGAGCGCATCGTCCGGCTCGACCGGCTCGACCCGCGGTTCCGGGGCGACCACCGGCACGGCACCAGCACCCGCACCCCGAGCAGCTGCCTCCCGCTTCCGCGCCCGCGCCGCCCGCTGCCCACGCGACGACAACGACGGCCGCCCCGTGAGCGGCACGCTCAACGGCGTCCACCGGAACAGCTCCGTCACGGCCACCGACAGCACGAGCACGAGCACGTAGGTGACCAGCGTGAGCCAGGGCTGGGGCACGACCCGTTCGAGCCAGCTGTCGCCGTACAGCAGGATCCAGATCGCGAACGGGTGGCTGAGGAAGATGCCGAACGACCGGTCCGAGCCGTAGTCGACGACGCGGGCGAGCGCGCTCCCGGGCCGGCGCCGATCCGCCCAGCGCGCGCCGATCGCCAGGAACCCGACGAACACGGCGCTGCTCCAGAGCACCTGGACGGGCTGCAGGGGCGTGCCGGCGGCGTAGAGCGACTGCCCGAGACCGACCTGCAGCCACCACACGCCGAGGGTGAGCGCGCCGACGCCCGCGAAGCCCCAGAGGACGGCGCGGCGGTGCACCCGGATGAACCGGAGGAAGGCATCCGCGTGGTCGGCGGCGATCGCGCCGGAGACGATGAAGAACACGTACGAGAAGAAGAACTGCTTCTGGTAGCCGTGCATCCACGCGTCGCTGGCGGGGAAGTACTTGTACCCGGCGAAGACCACGAGCTGGAACACGAGCGTCACGGCGAGGACCGCGACGTGGTGGCCGCGCGTCCTCCGGACCAGCCACGCGATGACCGGCAGGAGCAGGTACACCTGCATCGTCACGAGCAGGAAGTAGAGGTGGTACCAGGAGACGCCGGTGACGATGCCCTCGGCGTACGTGCGCACGAGGTCGGGCACGTCGCCCCGGCGAGTGGCGCTGAGGAGCCAGGACGACGCCACGTAGACGAACGACCACGCCAGGTAGGGCACGCCGACGAGCAGGAAGCGCTTCGGCCAGAACTGCGCCATCGGCCGCGGTCGGAGCGTGTAGCTGTAGACGAGCACGAAGGCCGTCAGCGAGAAGAAGACCAGGCGGGTGAAGTGGAGCAGGCCGAGCAGGGCGTTCAGCGGGACGTCGTCGGCGGCGACCGTGTGACTGGTGGTGTGCACGCCGATGACGCAGGCGAAGGTCAGGATGCGGAGGACGTCGACCTCGTAGAGGTGCCGCGGCTTCCCCTCGGCGGTGCGGGTCGGCGTCTGCACCCGACGGTCGGCAGCGCCGGCGGTGGGCGTGGCAGCGTCGGCGGTGGGCGTGGCAGCGTCGGCGGTGGGCGTGGCGGCGTCGGTCACGGGTGTTCGGCCATCGTCCGCACCTTCGCCCGCTGGACCTTGCCGGTCGGCGCGCGCGGCAGGTCGGGCACGACGACGATCTCGACCGGACGGCGGAACCGTGTGAGGTGCGCCTCGGCTCGCGCGGTGAGGTCGGCGACCAGGGCCTCGGCGTCCACGGCCTCGTCCGGCTGCGGGATCACGTAGGCGATCGGTACCGCGCCGAGGACCTCGTGCGGCCGCCCGACGACCACGGCCTCGAGCACGCGGTCGTCGCCGAGCAGCACGTCCTCCACCTCGGAGGGGTACACCTTCTCGCCGCCCCGGTTGATGACGTCGTCCGAGCGACCGGCGAGCGACACCCAGCCGTCCGCCGAGACCGATCCGACGTCGCCCGTGCTCAACCAGCCGTCCGCGTCGAAGCGCTCGGCTGCGCGACCGAAGAGGTAGCGGTGGACGATGCCCTCGCCGCGGATCCAGAGGGCGCCGACCTCGTCGGCGGGCAGCACCGTGCCGTCCTCGCCCCGGACCTGCACCTCGGACCCGCCCGGCACGCCGACGGTCCCGACGCGTGCGGGTGCACCGAGCGGCGTGGCGGTGATCTGCGACGCGCCCTCGGTCATCCCCCAGCTGACGACGAGCGGAACATCGCCGAGCGCCTGCCGCACCGGATCGGGCAGCGGAGCGGACGCGCTGCGGACGAACCGGAGCCCCTCAGGGAAGTCGAGCGGACCGGTCTTCGCGAGGACCGCGAGGATCGCCGGGACGGCGTTCAGCCAGGTGATCCGGCGCTCGGCGAGCAGCTCCCAGAAGCCGGTGCGACGGAACCGCCGGTCGAGCACGAGGGTCCCGCCGGCCACGAGGGTCGCCAGCAACCCGACGACCTCGGCGTTCACGTGGAAGAGCGGGAGGGAGTTGAACCCGCGGTCTTCAGGCGTGAGGCGGTTGTGCTGCGCCACGGCCCGGGCCACGAACAGCAGCTGCGACTCGGGCAGTTCGACGCCCTTCGGGGTGCCGGTGGAGCCGGAGGTGAAGAGCACGACGGACCCCTCGCCGGGTGCGTCCGGGTTCTCCGACGGCAGGTCGCCGTCGCGGACGACTGCCGGGAGGAACGTGGCCGCGTCGATCCCGCTCGCCGGCGCCCCGGGGACGGTCGCGTCCACGGCGCGGTCCGACACCACGAGCGAGGCGCCGCCGATCAGGTCGGCGAGACGGCCGGGTTCCGAGGTCGGCTGTCCGGTGTCGACGGGGATCGCCCGCCGACCGGTCGCGAGGGCGGCGAGGTGCACGACCGCGAACGAGAGCGGATCGGCGAGGTCGACCAGGACCGCCCCGGACGGCGCGACCCCGATCGCGTCGAAGGTCGACGACCACGCCGACACCGCGTCCTCGAGCGCGCGGTAGGTCAGGACGCGGTCACTGCGCGCGTCCTCGAGGTAGCTGCGCTCCCCGTCCTGCGCCGCGCGGGCACGGATGGTCGAGCGCAGGTCGGGTCGTTCGCCTGCTTGCTGCACGGACTCAGAGTATTGCGGGATCCTATGACGGGTCCGAGGGGAAGCGGTGGAGCAGCCACTGCCACAGCGCCTCCATCCGCGGGAGCCCGTCGCGGCCGATCGGGGTCGTGTCCTTGATCGTGCGCGAGTGCGACTCGGCCGGCGACCCCACCGCGATGTCGGTGAGGATCGCGTGCGGGTCCTCGTCGGGTCCGGGCGGCGCGGTGTCGGTCCGGAACGGCCCGTCGGGACCGTCGAGCCCGAGCACCTTCCAGGAGCCGCGGATCCGCGGGCCGAAGACGTCGCGCACGTCGTCGATCGCGTACATCCGGGCGACCGGTGTCCGCCCCGGGCGGTCCATCCAGGCCGCGTGCTCGCTGCCCAACGACTCCACGGGCGAGGAGAACATCAGCGCGCCCCGCACCGGCCGGATGTGCGCGATGTACGCCGCCTCGCCGCCGCCCTGCGAGTGCCCGGCCACCACGATGTCCTGCCAGGCGATGTCCGAGTCGCCCTGGACGAACCGTCCCCACCCGCCGTCCGGGTCGTGGTCGTCGAGGTAGGCGATCGCGTCGCGGAACCGCGAGACGATCGAGCCGGCCGGCTGCACCGAGCTGAACCGTGACGACCGAGTGCCGTCGAACCGGTTCCGCTGCACCTGCCCGTAGCAGTGCGGATCCGCCTCGCACGTCCCCGACAGCGTCTTGCCGAGGTTCCAGTAGTCGAGCCCGAGCACGTGGTACCCGTCCCGCAGCGCCGCGGACAGGAACAGCTGGTAGTCGGCGGGCCGGGCGCGGGTCGCCGGCAGGAACAGCAGCAGCGGGCCGCCGGAGTCGGTGCGTGCTGCGAAGTCGTCACGGTTCGGCTCGAGCCGCTGCCCGTTGATCGTGCCGAGGCGGAAGCGGTGGAACTCCCCGACCGGACCGTGCTCGTCGCCGCGCGGTCGGTCGGCTGCGGACACCCGGCCGTGCTCCGCGACCCGCTCGCCACCGAGGACGTTCGCCGCGACGAGCGACGCGGCGCCGATCGCCACGAGGAGGACGGCCGCGAGGACCAGGAGCGCCCGGTGCTTCATCGGCCGATGCGCTCCCAGACCTTATCGGCGGATCGGATCGTGTCGGCGAGGGTGCCGGTGGCGTCCACCACGTGGTCGGCCAGTGCCAGGCGGTCGGCATCGCTCGCCTGGGCGGCGACGCGGCGCTCGGCTTCGTCGCGGGGCATGCCGCGGTGCTCCACGAGCCGCTCGATCCGCTGGGCAGCGGGAGCATCGACCACCACGACCGCGTCGAACCGCAGCGGCCGGCTCCCCCGGGCTTCGGCGAGCAGTGGCACGTCGTAGACCACGACGGCGTCCGGGTCCGCTGCCTCGGCTGCGTCGAACGCCGCCTGGGCGAGACGCCAGACCTCGGGGTGGGTGATCCGCTCGAGGTCCTTCCGCGCCGCGGCGTCGGCGAACACGATCGCGCCGAGTGCCGGCCGGTCGAGCGAACCGTCGGGGGCGATGACGCCGGGGCCGAACCGCTCGGCGACCTGCGCGAGGCCCGGGCTGCCGGGAGCGACGGCGTCGCGCGCCAGCCGGTCGGCGTCCACCACGACCGCGCCGTGCTCGGCCCAGCGGCCGGAGACGGTGGACTTGCCCGCGGCGATGCCGCCCGTGAGACCGATGATGCGCACACCGACAGGCTACCGACCCGCCACCTCCGGAACGGCCGGAAGCCCGGCACCCCTTCTCAGGGATGCCGGGCTTCCGGTACGGCTGCGCCGCTCGATCAGTTGGTCGAGCTGAGCTTCTCGCGGAGCGCTGCGAGCGAGGCGTCGTCGGCCAGGGTGCCCTGACCGTTCGACTCGGTCGCGAACGTCGAGGACGACGACGACGAAGCGGTCGCCGGGAGGTCGAAGCCACCCTGCGCCTCGTCGGCGATGGTCTTCGCGACCTGCGCCTTGTGGGCTTCCCAACGCGACTGGGCGGCAGCGTACTGACGCTCCCACTCCTCGCGCTGGGTGTCGAAGCCCTCGAGCCACTCGTTCGTCTCCGGGTCGAAGCCGTCCGGGTACTTGTAGTCGCCCTTGTCGTCGTACTCGGTCGGCATGCCGTAGAGCGCCGGGTCGAACTCGGAGCCTTCCGGGTCCACGCCCTCGTTCGCCTGCTTGAGGCTGAGCGAGATGCGACGACGGTCGAGGTCGATGTCGATGATCTTGACGAAGACCTCGTCGTTGACCGAGACGACCTGCTCGGCGAGCTCGACGTGCTTGTTCGAGAGCTCCGAGATGTGCACGAGGCCCTCGATGCCGTCGGCAACGCGGACGAAGGCACCGAACGGCACGAGCTTCGTGACCTTGCCCGGTGCGATCTGGCCGATCGCGTGGGTGCGGGCGAAGACCTGCCACGGGTCTTCCTGCGTGGCCTTGAGCGAGAGCGACACGCGCTCGCGGTCCAGGTCCACCTCGAGGATCTCGACGGTGACTTCCTGACCGACCTCGACGACCTCGCTGGCGTGCTCGATGTGCTTCCAGCTGAGCTCGGAGACGTGGACGAGACCGTCGACGCCGCCGAGGTCGACGAACGCACCGAAGTTGACGATCGACGACACGATGCCCTTGCGGACCTGGCCCTTGTGGAGGTTGTTGAGGAACGTGGTCCGGGACTCGGACTGCGTCTGCTCGAGCAGCGCGCGGCGCGAGAGGACGACGTTGTTCCGGTTCTTGTCGAGCTCGAGGATCTTCGCCTCGAGCTCCTGACCGAGGTACGGCGTGAGGTCGCGGACGCGACGCAGCTCGATGAGCGACGCCGGGAGGAAGCCGCGGAGGCCGATGTCGACGATCAGACCGCCCTTGACGACCTCGATGACCGTACCGGTCACGACGCCGTCGGACTCCTTGATCTTCTCGACGTCGCCCCAGGCGCGCTCGTACTGCGCACGCTTCTTCGACAGGATGAGGCGACCTTCCTTGTCCTCCTTCTGGAGAACCAGGGCCTCGACCTCGTCACCGACCTCGACGACCTCGTTGGGGTCGACGTCGTGCTTGATGGAGAGTTCGCGCGAGGGGATGACACCCTCGGTCTTGTAACCGACGTCGAGGAGGACCTCGTCGCGGTCGATCTTCACGACGGTGCCGGAGATGAGGTCTCCGTCGTTGAAGAACTTCAGGGTCTTCTCGACCTCGGCCAGGAAGTCATCAGCCGAGCCGATGTCGTTGATGGCGACCTGCTTGGGAGCCTTGGTCGTGGTGGTTGTCATGTAGAGATTGCTCCGAACGGACATGAGTCGGGCCGAGACGGCGAGGGAGCGACCCCCTGGTCCGAACCGGATGCCGGTTCGAGCCGTCCTGGCGATGTGTTTGGTGAGCGCGGATTGCGCCGCACAAGTCTAACCGCAGCGAGCGAGCGCCCACAACCGGGCGTGTCGGATCGTGTCGGCCCCGATCGATCAGTCGAGCAGGGCGCTGCGGAGCGTGTCCAGACCGATGCTGCCGAGCGCGAGGGCCCGGTGGTGGAACGCCTTGAGGTCGAACGACGCACCCTCGCGGGCGGCCACCTCGTCGCGGATGGACTCCCAGACGCGCTGACCGACCTTGTACGACGGCGCCTGCCCGGGCCAGCCGAAGTACCGGGCCACCTCGAACTGCACGAACTCGTCGGACATGTTCACGTTCTGGCGCATGAAGTCGAGGGCGTACTCCCACGTCCAGGCGCCACCGTCGGGGTTCGTCTTCTGCAGGTGGACGCCGATGTCGAGCACCACCCGGGCTGCACGCATGCGCTGCCCGTCGAGCATGCCGAGCCGGTCCCCGTCGTCGTCGAGGAAGCCGAGCTGCTCCATGAGGCGCTCGGCGTAGAGCGCCCAGCCCTCGACGTGCCCCGAGGACCCGGACAGCTGCCGACGCCAGGTGTTCAGCTCGCCGCGGTTGTAGACGCCCTGGCTGATCTGGAGGTGGTGGCCGGGGACACCCTCGTGGTAGACCGTCGTCTTCTCGCGCCAGGTGCCGAACTCGGTGACGCCCTGCGGCACGGACCACCACATGCGGCCGGCGCGCGAGAAGTCGTCGGACGGGCCGGTGTAGTAGATCCCGCCCTCTTGTGTGGGGGCGATCCGGCACTCGAGGCGCTTGATCGGGTCGGCGATGTCGAAGTACTTGCCGTCCATCGCCCGGATCGACTCGTCGCTCGTCTCCTGCATCCACCGCTGCAGGGCGTCGGTGCCGTGCAGCACCCGCGCCGGGTCGGCGTCGAGGACCTCGATCGCCCGGGCGACGCTCGCACCGGACTCGATGCGGTCGGCGATGCGCTCCTGCTCGTCACGCATCCGCGCGAGTTCCTCGATCCCCCACTGGTACGTCTCGTCGAGGTCGACGACCGCACCGAGGAACCGCCGGGAGTGCAGCTCGTACGCCTCGCGCCCGACGGCGTCGACCGGCGTCGCGAGCGGCATCAGCTCGTGCTCGAGGAACTGCCCGAACGACCGGTACGCAGCAGCGGCGACCTCGGCCCCGCGGGCGAGCTCGGCCCGGAGCGGCTCAGGCACCGGACCACCGTCGTCGAACGCGGCGCCGTCGACCAGCTGCCGGAAGACGCCGTCCGCCGCGCCGGTGCGGGTGGCCTGCTCGGCGATGAGCGCGACCTGGCGACGAGCGGGCGTGACGTCCTCGCGCGTTCCCTCGAGCAGGGTCTCGCGGATGCCCTCGATCGCGTCGGGGAGCGCGTGCAGCCGACTCGCGATGTCCCGCCAGTCGGACTCGGTCGCGGTCGGCATGAGGTCGAGAACGTCGCGCACGGACTGCGCCGGGCTGGCGATGACGTTGAGGTCGCGGAGGTGGAGCTTGCGGTCGAAGGACTCCTGGACGAGGTCGAGCTCGGCACCGAGGTCGGTCTTCGTCACCTCGTCGACGGCGTCCACCGCGTCGGCTGCGTCCAGCGCACGCTTCGTGGCGCGCGCCGCGTCCGCCATGGCCGCCGCACCGGCGGGCGACGTGTCGCCGTACTCCCCCGTGCGCCCCGGGACGCCGATGTACGTGGCGACGGTCGGGTCGAGGTCGACGAGGGTGGACACCCAGTCCTCGGCGACGCGGTCGACGGCGGAGGGCTGGCGGACAGGACGGTCATCGGTCATGCTCACGACCCTATCCACGACCGCTCACGACGTGGGACCCGCGGGACTGGAGGCACGGTGCGGGCCGGCACCGTGCCTCCTGTCCAGCAGGCGGTCGCGCCTCAGTGCGCAGCGGCTTCCCAGTTCGGGCCGACGCCCACGGACACGTCCAGCGGGACGGTCAGCTCGGCCGCGCCGCCCATGCGGGTGCGGAGGATCTCCTCGACCCGCTCCTGCTCGCCGGGCGCGACCTCGAGGATGAGCTCGTCGTGCACCTGCAGCAGCAGGTGCGACGCGAGCTCGCCGTCGCGGAGGTCGGCGGCGACGCCGAGCATCGCGATCTTCATGATGTCGGCCGCCGAGCCCTGGATCGGCGCGTTCAGCGCCGCGCGCTCGGCGTTCTCGCGGAGGACGCGGTTCGGGCTCTTCAGGTCGGGGAACGGGCGACGGCGACCGAAGATGGTCTCGGTGTAGCCGTCCTCGCGCGCCTGCTCGACGACACCGCGCAGGTAGTCGCGCACCGCGCCGAACCGGGCGAAGTACTCGTTCATGAGGGTGCGTGCCTCGGACTGCTCGATGCGGAGCTGCTTCGACAGGCCGAACGGGCTGAGGCCGTAGGCGAGGCCGTACGACATCGCCTTGACCTTCGTGCGCATCTCGGGCGTGACGTCGGCCGGCTCGACCGAGAACACCCGGGCGCCGACGAACCGGTGCAGGTCCTCGCCCTCGTTGAAGGCCTGGATGAGACCCGGGTCACCGGACAGGTGCGCCATGATGCGCATCTCGATCTGCGAGTAGTCGGCCGTGATGAGCGTCGTGTAGGGCTCGGCGACGGCGAACGCCGACCGGACCCGGCGCCCGACCGCGGTCTTCACCGGGATGTTCTGCAGGTTCGGGTCGGTCGAGGAGATGCGGCCGGTGCTGCTGCCGGTCTGCTCGTACCGGGTGTGGATGCGTCCGTCGACGATCGCGGCGTCGAGCGTGTCCACGATCTGCCGGAGCTTCGTGGCGTCGCGGTGCTGGAGCAGCAGCCCGAGGAACGGGTGCGGGTGCTGTTCCTGCAGGTCGGCGAGGCTCGCGGCGTCGGTCGAGAACCCGGTCTTCGTCTTGCGGGTCTTCGGCATCGCGAGCTCGGTGAAGAGGACCTCCTGCAGCTGCTTCGGCGACCCGAGGTTCACCTCGTGCCCGATCTCGGCGAAGGCCTGCTGCGCGAGTTCGGCCGCGCGCTCCCCCAGGTCGTGCGACAGCCCGGTGAGCACCGGACGGTCGATCGCGACACCCGTGGTCTCCATGCCGGCGAGGACCGGGACGAGCGGGAGCTCGATGTCGTCGAGGACGGTGAGCGAGGACTCGTCGAGACGCGCACGCAGCGCGGTGGTGACCCGGAGCACGAACCACGCGTGCACGCCGACGTTCACCGGGTCGGTCTCGGGGACGAGCTGGTTCGGGTCGGCCGTGGGGAGCTCTTCGCCGAGTTCCTGGTAGACGAGGTCGGCGAGGGGCTGCCCCTGCTTGCCCGGCTGCGCGAGCCACCCGGTCAGGCGGGCGTCGCCGGCGATGCCGTTCACCTCGAAGCCGACCGTGGCGAGTGCCTTGATCGCGGTCTTGGCGTCGTGGAAGTGCTTCGGGGCGTCGGAGGCGAACCACGCCGACAGCTGCTCGTAGTCCTTCGCGCCGCTGCCACCCGGGACGAGGACGGCGTCGTCGTGCGTGGCGATGCCGATCGCGCTGAGGCGCCCGTCGATGACCTCGACCGCGACGCCGTAGCCGTTCGCCGCCTCGGCCGCGTTGCGCCGCTCGAGCCAGTAGCCGAGCTCCTCGTCGATGAGGGTCTTGACCGCGGGCGGCGTCGGCGCACCGCTGTCGACCGAGCCCTCGACCGCGCTGGACTCCGACGGCTCGCCGGAGCCCGCGATCTTGAACACGCGGTCGAGCAGCGTGCGGAACTGCAGCTTCGCGAAGAGCTCGCGCACCGCGGCCTCGTCGAGGGGACGGAGTGCGACGTCAGCAGGCCCGACGGGCAGTTCCACGTCGTTCACGAGCCGGTTGAGCTTCCGGTTGCGGATCGCCCGGTCCTTCTGCTCGCGCAGGTTGTTGCCGACGACGCCCTTGATCTCGTCGGCGTGCTCGAGGACGCCGTCGAGGGAGCCGTACGCCGTGATCCACTTCACCGCGGTCTTCTCGCCGACCTTGTCGATGCCGATGAGGTTGTCGCTGGTCTCGCCGACGAGGGCAGCGATGTCGGGGTACTGGTGCGGCTCGATGCCGTACCGCTCGTACACCTTGTCGCGGTCGTACCGGGTGAGCTCGGAGACGCCACGGACCGACGGGTACAGCAGCGTGACGTCGTCGTTCACGAGCTGGATCGAGTCACGGTCGCCGGACACCACGTAGACCTGGTAGCCCTGTTCGGAGCCCTGGCGGGCGAAGGTGGCGAGGATGTCGTCGGCCTCGTAGTCCTCCTTCGTGACGGTGGTGATGCCCATCGCCTCGAGCGCCTGCTGGAGGAGCGGGATCTGGCCCTTGAACTCGGCCGGGGTCTCGGAGCGGGTGCCCTTGTAGTCCTCGTACTCACGCGTGCGGAACGAGAAGCGCGAGATGTCGAACGCGACCGCGAGGTGGGTCGGCTTCTCGCGCTGGAGGAGCATCAGCAGCATCGAGATGAAGCCGTGGATGGCGTTCGTGTGCTGCCCGTCGCGGTTCACGAAACTGTCGACCGGCAGCGCGTAGAAGGCCCGGAAGGCGAGCGAGTGGCCGTCGATGACCATGAGGGTAGGCTTTGCGGAGTCCGACACCCGGACAGCCTACCGACGCCATCCGACACGGGAGTCCGCCAGCGTGACCGACCAAGCTGCCACCACCGGGACCGTCGACGAGCGCCTCGCCGACCGTGGGATGGGCGAGCTCGCCGAGAAGATGGGCATGGTCATCACGGAGCTCACGGCCGAGCGCGCGGTGGGCACGATCCCGGTCGAGGGCAACCGTCAGCCCGTCGGACTCCTGCACGGCGGCGCCTACGTCGTCCTGGCCGAGAGCCTCGGGTCGATGGCCGCGAACGTGCACGCCGGTCCCGGCCGGTACGCGGTCGGCATCGAGCTGAACGCCTCGCACTCCCGGAGCGCCACGAGCGGCCTGGTCACCGGTACCTGCACGGCACTGCACCTGGGCAACACGCTCACCACGCACGAGATCGTCCTCACCGACGACCAGGGGCGGCGCTGCTCCACCGTGCGCATCACCAACATGATCCGCGAAGCCCGCTGACCCCGGCGGGCGTCACGAAGGAGTGACCCGTGCCCGCCACCGACTGGAGGATCGAACTGATCCTCGTCCCCGTCAGCGACGTCGACCGATCCCGCGAGTTCTACGAACGGATCGGCTTCTCGATCGACCACGACCAGCGCGTCTCCGACGAGCTCCGCTTCGTGCAGGCCACCCCGCCCGGGTCCGCCTGCTCCATCGCGTTCGGCGAGGGCATCATGTCCCCGGACGTCGTCCCCGGTTCGCTCAAGTCGATCCAGGTCGTCGTTCCGGACGCCGATGAGGCCCTCGCGCACCTGCAGGGGCTCGGCGTCGACGCGATCGGGGTGGACGAGATGGCGTGGGGACGCTTCGTCTTCTTCACCGATCCCGACCAGAACGCGTGGACGCTGCAGCAGCTCCCGGCGCGCGGATGACCGGTCAGTCCTCGGGCGGGCGCTGCAGCAGCAGTCGGGCGTCGCCGAACCCGAGGCGGCGGTAGAGCGTCTCGCCCTCGACGCTCGAGTGCACCGACGTCCGCTCCGCACCGAGCTCGTCGGCGGCGTCGAGCAACGCGGTCACGAGGCGCTTCGCGACGCCGGCGCCCCGCAGGTCGGGGTGGACGTAGACGGTCTGCACGTCCGCGGTCAGCCGTCGCCCGGGTCGGTCCGGCGTCGGGGGCCGTGCGACGAGCCCGAGCCACGCCATGCCGAGCACCCGGCCGTCGCGTTCGGCCACGACGCAGCGGTGCGTGTCGGGGTGGGCGGCGGCGAACGCCGACATCGCCTCGCGGTACTCGTCCGTGGTCACACCCGGCGTCGCTCCGCCTTCGTCGACGCTCCACCGCCATCGCAGGTCGGCCACCGCCGGCATGTCGTCGGGCCTGGAGGCACGGATCACCACGTCGTCCATGGCTCCACCCTGCCAGGTGGTCGGCCTGGTGCGCGCCCGGGTCGCTACTTCTTGGCGCTGAGCTGCTCGATGATCGCCTTGGCGACGTCGTGCATGGTCAGGCGGCGGTCCATCGAGGCCTTCTGGATCCAGCGGAAGGCCTCGGGCTCGGTGAGGCCCATCTTCTCGTTGAGCAGGCCCTTGGCGCGGTCGACGAGCTTGCGGGTCTCGAAGCGCTCGACGAGGTCGGCGACCTCGGCCTCGAGCGTGATGATCTGCTGGTGCCGCGAGAGGGCGATCTCGATCGCGGGCAGGAGGTCGTTCGGGGTGAACGGCTTGACGACGTAGGCGAGGGCGCCGGCCTCGGTCGCACGCTCGACGAGGTCCTTCTGGCTGAACGCGGTGAGGAGGACCACGGGGGCGATGTGGTTCTTCGAGAGCTTCTCGGCGGCGGAGATGCCGTCGAGCTGCGGCATCTTGACGTCCATCACGACGAGGTCGGGACGGAGGTCGGTCGCGAGCTGCACGGCGGTCTCGCCGTCACCCGCTTCGCCGACGACGTCGAACCCGTTGTCGCGGAGGATCTCGACGATGTCGAGGCGGATGAGCGACTCGTCCTCGGCGACGACGACGCGACGGGGTGCTGTTGCAGTTGCTTCTGTGTCACTCACACCCAGAAGCCTACTAGACGTCGGAAGTCGCAGTTGCGCAGTTGTACGAGTGGCGGGACTGCGGTACCGGGACTGTCCCGCACGCCGTGAGCCGCGTTGTACGAGTGGCGGGACTCGAACCCGCACGCCGTGAAGCAGAGCATTTTGAGTGCCCCGTGTCTACCATTCCACCACACTCGCGTAGGGCATCAGGCTAGCAGGACGCCCGCTCGCGGACGTGCACCGGCCGGCACCGTGACGCTCGCGGGCAGGCGCACGTCGAACACCGCGCCGCCGAGCTCGCCGTCGGCGCCGTGCGCGAGCGAACCGCCGTGCGCGACGGCGATGCCGCGCGCGATCGGCAGCCCGAGGCCGGCGCCGCCGGAGCGGGTGTCCCGAGCGTCCTCGAGCCGGACGAGTCGGTCGAACACGCGCTCGCGGTCGGCTGCCGGGATCCCGGGGCCGTCGTCCTCGACACGGAGCAGCATGCCGCCCGGTCCGTTGCTGAGCGCGAGCCGGACCGTGCCGGTGCCCCCGGTGGCCCTCGCGGCGTTGTCGACCAGGTTGCCGAGCACCTGGGCGAGCCGGTCCGGGTCCACATCGGCGTCGACCGGGTGCTCGGGGACCTCGATGCGGACGTCCACACCGGGCAGCCGGATGCGGAGCCGCTCGGCCTCGGCAGGGAGCCAGTCGACGAGGTCCGTCCGGCGCCGGTCGAGGGCGATCCCCCGGTCCAGCCGCGCCATCGTCAGCATGTCGTCGACGAGCCGAGCCGCCCGGTCGGCCTGCCGCACGACGTGCACCGCGAGCAGCTCGTTCGTCTCCGGGTCGTCCGGACCGTTGCGCACGAGGGTGTCCGCCGCGGCCCGGACACCGGCGACCGGGGTCCGCAGCTCGTGGGCGGCGTCCGACAGGAACGCGCGGACACGTTCCTCGGCGGCGACGGCCTGCGCTTCCGCGCCCTCGACCGCGTCGAGCATCTCGTCGAGGGCGAGCGCCACCCGGCCGATCTCCGTGTCGGTGCGGGACGGCCGGAGTCGGCGTCCGCGGTCCCCCGCGGTGATGGACCGGGCGGCGGCGGTCATCTCGTCGAGCGGGCGCAGCGAGCGTCGGACGACGAGCACGACACCCACGACGGCGACGCCGAGGAAGGCGGCGGACGCACCGCCCATCACCCAGCCGAGCTGCGCCAGGGTCTCCTGCACGTCGCGCGTGCCGGCGGTCAGCGTGATGCGGGTGCCGTCCTCGAGGTCCGAGCGGAGGGTCAGCACGCCGTCGTCCTCGTGCACCGACGACGACGTGATGGTGGCGCCGGTACTTTCGGACGAGCCGGTGGTCGACGGAGCCGCCGAGGACCGGGCCGCCGGTCCGGGCAGGCCCGTCGGGTCGGGTGGCCCCTTCCGCAACTGCTCGGGGCTGGGGCCGGCCTCGACCGCGGCGCCGTCGGGTTCGACGATCCGCACGGAGAGCCCCTGCGCCGACAACCGGTCGGCGAGGTCGCTCGCGTCGAGCACCCCGACGAGCGCGGCCGCAGCGGACGCCCGGTCACGCAGGCGGTCCTCGACCTGCGCGGTCAGTCGGGCGCCGAGGACGGCCTCGACCGCGACGACGAGGGCCGTCAGCAGGACCGCGAGGAGCACGAGGATCGCGACCACGGTCCGCAGCCGGAGCGAGGTGGTCCGCAGGCGTCCGTCGCGCATCACGCCGCACCCCGGTCCACCGCGAGCCGGTACCCGAGGCCCCGGACGGTGTGCACGAGCCGCGGCCCGTGCGCCTCCATCTTCCGCCGCAGTGCGCTGAGGTGCACCTCGACCAGGTTGGGTGCAATGTCCTCGTAGCCCCAGACCTGGGTCGTGATCTGCCCCTTCGACACCGTCCGTCCGCGGCTCTCGGCGAGGAACCGGAGGAGTCGGAACTCGGTCGCGGTCAGGTCGAGCAGCACGCCGGCGCGGCGGACCGTGGAGCCGTCGGGGTCGAGCACGAGGTCGCCCACCTCGATCACGGACGGCACCCGTCCTCGGCGCCGGAGCACCGCCGTCACCCGGGCGACGAGTTCGGCCATCGCGAACGGCTTCACGACGTAGTCGTCCGCCCCCTCGGCGAACCCGCGCAGACGGTCGTCGAGCTCGTCCCGCGCGGTGGTCATCACGACAGCGGCGTCCGACCGGGCCCGGATGCGGGCGGCGAGCAGGATCCCGCTCGGCCCGGGGAGCATCCAGTCGAGCAGGACGAGGTCCGGGGCGGTGCGGTCGAGGTCGGCGGCGATGGAACGGCCGTCCGCGACCTCGGCGACGGAGAACCCCTCGGCGCGGAGGGTCGTCACGACGGCGGTGCGGAGGGAGTCGTCGTCCTCGACGACCAGGATGCGGGCGGGTGCGGTCACGGCGGACACCGTAGGTCTGCTCCGCCAGCACGGAGCATGGAACGGCCTGGAGAAACCCTGTGCGCCACGAATGCTTCAGTCCTGCTTCAGATTCGAACCCGAGCGTCGTCCTCGTCGGCGGACCGACCCGGTCGACCGACGGACGAACAGGAGAACACCATGGAGAACGAACAGGGCACGAAGCGTCGCCGGACCCTCCGCGCGGTCGGGATCGGATCCGCAGCGGCGGCCGTGCTGGTCCTCGGCGGGATCGGGGTGAGCGCAGCAGTGGCGGCCCCCGCCACGCCGAGCGCAGCGGCGACCGGAACCCCGTCCGGAGCACCGAGCGGCGCACCGACCGGCGCGCCCACGGACGGACCCGCCGCCGGGCCCGCCGGGAAGGGCGACACCGGCACCACCCCCGGCTGCGTCGCCGGCCCGCTCGCCGACGGGAAGGCGCCGACCCCGCCGAAGGACGGCACGGCTCCGACCCCGCCGAAGGACGGGAAGGCACCCAAGCCCCCGAAGGACGGCACGGCACCCACCCCGCCGAAGGACGGAACGGCACCGAAGCCGCCGAAGGACGGGAAGGTTCCGACCCCGCCGAAGGACGGCGAGGCACCGACCCCGCCGGCCGCACCCGACGCGGGCGCCACCTCGACACCGGAGCCGACGACCGGGTCCTGACCACCCCGCACCCGCCGCGGGAGGCGCGCGCCGTCGGCCGACGGACCGACGTGTGCCGTGCCTCCCGAGCCGGCGGAGCCGTCCGCTCAGGGACGCTCGATCGCCTCGATCGCCGCCACCACGCCCGCCCGCCGCGGCGACCGACGCGGCAACGCCGCGAGCAGCGCCCGCAGCACCTGCTCGTCCGCCGCACCGTCCGCGGTGCGTGCCCACGCCTGCAGCGCGTCCACCCCGCCGTCCTGGAGGAGCGACTCACGGAATCGGGACCGGACGCGGTCACGCAGGTCGTCGACCCCGGGCGACGCGGACCCCGGCAGGACCGGTCCGGTGTACCGGTCGACGGCCTGGAGGCGCGCCCCGCGGTCGAGCGCGGAGAGGACCGTCTCGACGTCGGTCCGGATCCCCTCCAGGCGGTACGGCCTGGACGTCAGGCGCGCGTCGAGCGCGTGGTGGGCGAGGACACGGCGGAGCCGCACCACCTCGGCCCGCAGCGTCTGGACGGCGCGCGGGTCGCCGTACACGGCGACCGCGAGGTCCGCGGCGGCCAGTCCCTGCGGGTTCGCGGCGAGCACCGCGAGGATCTCCGAGTGCCGCTCCGACAACGCGACCGACCGCGACCCGGCGTGCAGCGTCGCGGTGTCGGACCCGAGCAGGGTGAGCTCGGCGGACGGGGCCGCAGCCGGACGGTGTGCGCTCCGGGCCGAGAGCGCCGCCAGCGCGAGTTCGGCCTCGGCCGCCGCGGCCGTCGCCGTCAGGAGCGGCAGCGTGTGGCGTTCGACGGCGCGGTCGTCGCCCGTGATGTCGAGCGCGCCGACCACCGTGCCCGCGGCGTCGCGGAGCGGGACCGCCGTGCAGGAGAACCCCTTCACGGCCGTCGCGTAGTGCTCCTCGGCGTGGATCTGCACGGCGCGCCCGAGCCGGAGCGCGGTCCCCGGAGCACTCGTCCCGGCGCGTTCCTCCGCCCAGTCGGCACCGGGGACGAACCCCATGCCCTCCGCGGCGCGCCGGGCGGATCGTGCGCCGTCCACCCAGACGAGCCGACCCGATGCGTCCGCGAGGGCGACGACGCACCCCGCCGACCGGACGTCGTCGAGCAGCAGTCGTCGGACGACCGGCAGCGCCGTGCCGAGCGGACCGGCGCGGCGCAGGGAGTCGAGTTCGTCCTCGCCGATCGAGGGCGTCGGCACGGTCTCGGGGTCGACGCGGGCGGAGCGACGCCAGGACGCAGCGACGAGCGGGCGGAGACCGGACGGTTCGCGCATACGCCCTCCTGTCCGGTCCCCGTCGCGTCGTCGCGAGCGGTGCGGTCAGCCTACGTCCGGCACCCCGCTCGGGCCAGGGCCGGCGCTGACCAGGCCGAGATCCGCGAGCTCGGCATCGTCCAGCATCCGGGAGCGGGTGAGGAACCGCTTGCCCTCCGGCACCTCGAGGGAGAAGCCCGCGCCACGACCGTCCACGACGTCGATCGTGAGGTGGGTGTACTTCCAGTACTCGAACTGCGACCGCGACATGTACACCTCGACGGGCGCGATGCCGTCGACCTCGAGCGCGCCGAGGAGCACGTCGCCCGAGCCGGTCATGAACATGCCGACGGGGTAGCACATCGGGCTGGAGCCGTCGCAGCACCCGCCCGACTGGTGGAACATGAGCGGGCCGTGCCGGGCGGCGAGGGAGCGCAGGAGCTCCGCCGCCGCCGGCGTCACCGCCACGCGGGCGGTGGCGGGCCGGTCGTCGGTGGCCGGCCCGTCGTCGGTGTCGGGCATCAGAAGAAGCCCATCGGGCCCTCGGCGTAGGACACCAGCAGGTTCTTCGTCTGCTGGTAGTGCTCCAGCATCATCTTGTGGTTCTCCCGTCCGATGCCGGACTGCTTGTAGCCGCCGAACGCCGCTCCGGCGGGGTACTGGTGGTAGGTGTTCTCCCACACGCGCCCGGCCTGGATGTCACGGCCGGCGCGGTAGAGCGTGGTGGCCTCGCGGCTCCACACCCCGGCGCCGAGGCCGTACAGCGTGTCGTTGGCGATCGAGATCGCGTCGTCGTAGCCGCTGAAGCTCGTCAGCGCGAGGACCGGGCCGAAGATCTCCTCCTGGAAGATCCGCATCGAGTTGTCCCCCTCGAACACCGTCGGCGTGACGTAGTACCCGCCGGACAGCTCCCCGCCGAGGTCCGCCCGCTCGCCACCGGTGAGGAGCTTCGCGCCCTCCTGCTTCCCGATGTCGATGTAGCTCAGGATCTTCTCGAGCTGGTCGTTCGACGCCTGCGCGCCGATCATCGTCGACAGGTCGAGCGGGTGCCCCTGCTTGACGGCACGCACCCGGTCGAGGCCGTCCGCGACGAAGCCGTCGTAGATCTCCCTCGCCACGAGTGCCCGCGACGGGCAGGTGCAGACCTCGCCCTGGTTGAGGTTGAAGAAGGCGAAGCCCTCGAGTGCCTTGTCGTAGAAGGCGTCCTGCTGCTGGGCGACGTCGGCGAAGAAGACGTTCGGGCTCTTGCCGCCGAGTTCGAGCGTCACGGGGATGAGGTTCTGCGACGCGTACTGCATGATGAGCCGGCCCGTGGTCGTCTCCCCCGTGAAGGCGACCTTGCGGATGTCCGGGTGCTGCGCGAGCGGTGCACCGACCTCGATGCCGAAGCCGTTCACGACGTTGAGGACACCGGCCGGGAGCAGGTCCCCGATCAGGTCGATGAGCACGTGGATGGACGCCGGCGTCTGCTCGGCCGGCTTCAGGACGACGCAGTTGCCCGCCGCCAGCGCCGGAGCGAGCTTCCACACCGCCATCAGGATGGGGAAGTTCCACGGGATGATCTGCCCGACGACGCCGAGCGGTTCGTGGAAGTGGTAGGCCACGGTGTCGTGGTCGATCTCCCCCGTCGAGCCCTCCTGCGCGCGGATCGCCCCGGCGAAGTAGCGGAAGTGGTCGATCGCCAGCGGGATGTCCGCGCCGATGGTCTCGCGGATGGGCTTGCCGTTCTCCCATGTCTCCGCGACCGCCAGGGCCTCGAGGTTCTGCTCCATCCGGTCCGCGATCCTGTTGAGGATGCCGGCGCGTTCGGCGACGCTCGTCCGACCCCAGGCCGGGAACGCCTTCCACGCGGCCTCGACCGCACGGTCGACGTCGGTGGAGTCGCCGCGGGCGATCTCGGTGAACACCTTGCCGGTGACGGGTGTGGGGTTCTCGAAGTACTGTCCCCCGGCCGGCGGGACGTACGCGCCGCCGATGTAGTGGTCGTACCGGGAGCGGTACGAGACGAGGGACCCCTCCTCGCCGGGTGCGGCGTAGGTGGATGGTGACGGTGCGATGGTCATGGTGGACACCTTTCGACGACTCTGTCGGGGCGCTGGGTCCGCGCCTGCCCGAACGCTACGGCGGCGCAGGTTGCATCCGGTTGCACCGCTCCGCGGCGCTTCGCCCTCCGCGCGACGAACCGACCGCTGCCGGCCGAGGTAGCGTCGGAGCGAGCAGACCTGACAGGGAGGAGTGCTCGTGGACTCTCGTGCCGTCCGCACGTTCCGCGTGTTCGTCATCGTCACCGCGGTCGTCGCCATCGCGCTCGGCATCGTCGCGATCGTCTGGCCGCGGCCGTCGCTCGTCGTCGTCGCGCTGCTGTTCGGCGTGTACCTCGTCGTGGCCGGCGCACTGCGGGTGTTCGCCGCGGTGCGGGGCCACGGCACGCCGCCGGTGTGGCGCTGGACCTCCGGCGTCGTCGGTGGCCTGGTCGGGGTCGCCGGACTCGTGACGCTGCTGGACCCCGCCGTACCGCTCGTCGTCTACGCGGTGCTCGCCGGCGTCGGCTTCATCATCGAGGGGATCGCGTCGTTGATCGGCGGCTTCGTGGGACACCCGGGGTCGTCGCGGGTCCCGTCGATCGTGAGCGGGGTGCTCTCGATCCTCGGGGGCGTGGTCGTGCTGGTGGCGCCCGGGCTCGCACTGACCGTGTTCATGGTCTTCTCGGGCATCGCGCTCATCGTCGTCGGCGCCGCGGCCCTGCTGCTGCTCCCGCCCCGGGCGGCCGTACGTCGCTAGCGCGGGAGGGCCGGACGCGGCCTCGTCGGTCGTCGGAGGGCTAGGCGCTGCCCGTCCCGAACAGCAGCCCGAGCCCGTAGGTGACCGCTGCCGCACCGAACCCGATCGCGAGCTGCCGGAGCGCCCGACGCAGGGGCGACGCACCGCTCAGCACGCCGACCACCGCACCCGTGCCGAGCAGGGCGATCCCGACGAGGAGCGCCGCGACCGCGATCGCCGCCCACCCCTCGAGGCCGAACAGGTACGGGAGCACCGGGATGATCGCCCCCGACGCGAAGAAGCAGAAGCTCGAGACCGCCGCGCTCATGCCGTTGCCGATGGCCTCGTGGTCGTCCACCGGCGCCGTGCCCGTCACCGCGGCTCCGCCGAGGACGTCGTCGGCGTGCTGCTGGGCCTCGGCCTCGGACATGCCCCGAGCGCGGTACACGAGGGCGAGCTCGTTCGCGTCCACGTCGAGGTCCGCGACGGCCCGGCCGGCTTCGGGGTGCGGCGCCGATGCCGTGAGGAGCTCGCGCTGCGACCGCACCGAGACGTACTCCCCCGCCCCCATCGACAGCGCGCCGGCGAGGAGTCCCGCGATGCCGCTCAGGAGGACGAAGTGCCGGTCCGCCCCGGACGCGCTGACGCCGATGATGAGCGCCAGGTTCGACACGAGGCCGTCGTTCGCGCCGAACACCGCGGCACGGAAGGTGCCGGACAGACGCATCCGCCCGCGGTTGGCGAGCCCCCGGACGACCTCGCCGTGGATCCGTTCGTCGGCCGCCATGCTCGCGGTCGCGTCGGCGTCGTCGGCGTAGGGCGAGCGGTCCTCGGCGCGCTGCATGAGCGCGAGGACGAACACCGACCCGAACCGCTTCGCCAGCGACGCGAGCACCCGGGTGCGGAGGCTCCCGCGCTGCGGCCGCCCGACGTCGTCGCCGAGCAGGTCGAGCCAGTGCTGTTCGTGCCGCCCCTCGGCCTCGGCCAGGGCGGACAGGATCTCGCGTTCCTCACCGTGTCGCCGGGCGGCGAGGTTCCGGTAGACGGCGGCTTCCGCCCGTTCGTCCGCCAGGTAGCGGCGCCAGCGCCGGACGTCGGTGCGCTGGGCGGTGGGTCGGGACTGGAGGCTCACACCGGCCATCCTGCCCGCTCGCGCGACCGCGTGGTCACGCGGCCGCGGGGCGGAACGCGACAGGGCGCGGACCGGAGGCTGCACGCGTTGCCGCGCCGTGCCTCCCGTCCGCGCCCTGTCGGGACGCGACGCGACGCGACGTCAGTCGCGCACGTAGGCCGGAGCGGCCTCGGCGTGGGCGTCGCCCACGCGGTGCACGCGCAGGTCGTTCGTCGACCCCTCGATGCCGGGAGGGGAACCGGCCGTCACGATGACGCGGTCCCCGGGGGCGGCGAGGCCGTTCTCGAGGAGGACGTCGTCCACCTGCGAGAAGAGCTCGTCGGTGTGGGTCTTGCGCTCGACGAGGAACGAGCGGACACCCCACGTGAGGGCCATGCGGCGACGCGTCGCCTCGTTCGGGGTGAACGCGATGATCGGCAGGCCGTGGCGCAGACGCGACATGCGGCGGGCCGAGTCGCCGGACTCGGTGAACACGCAGAGGTACGAGGCCTCGGTGAACTCCGCGATCTCGACCGCGGCGAGCGTGATCGCCCCGCCGAGGGTGCGCGGCTTGGTGCCGAGCGGCGCGATGCGCTCGAGGCCGTGGTCCTCGGTGGACTCGACGATGCGGGCCATCGTGCGGACCGTCTGCACCGGGTACTCGCCGACGCTGGTCTCGCCCGAGAGCATGACCGCGTCCGCGCCGTCGAGCACGGCGTTCGCGACGTCGGAGGTCTCGGCGCGGGTCGGGATCGGCGACGAGATCATCGACTCGAGCATCTGGGTCGCGACGATGACCGGCTTCGCCATGCGGCGGGCGAGCTCGACGGCGCGCTTCTGCACGATCGGGACGGCCTCGAGCGGGAGCTCCACACCGAGGTCACCGCGGGCGACCATGATGCTGTCGAACGCGTCGATGATCTCCTCGAGCGCGTCGACGGCCTGCGGCTTCTCGATCTTTGCGATCACCGGGAGGCGCTTGCCCTCTTCGTCCATGATCTCGTGGGCACGCTCGACGTCGGCGGCGTTTCGCACGAACGACAGCGCGATGAGGTCGGCACCCTGGCGGATGCCCCAGCGGAGGTCCGCCTCGTCCTTCTCGCTGAGCGCGGGGACGTTCACGGCGACGCCGGGCAGGTTGATGCCCTTGTTGTTGGACACGGTGCCGCCGACGACGACCTCGGTGCGGACGCGCACGCCGTCGGTGTCGAGCACGCGGAGGCGGACCCGGCCGTCGTCGATGAGCAGCGGGTCACCGGGCTTGACGTCCTGCGGGAGGCCCTTGAAGGTCGTGCCGCAGATCTCCTTCGAGCCGGGGACGTCCTCGGTGGTGATGGTGAACACGTCGCCGACCGCGAGGTCGTGCGGGCCGTCGGCGAACTTCGCGAGGCGGATCTTCGGACCCTGCAGGTCGACGAGGATCGCGACGGGCTTGCCGAGCTCCTCGGCGGCGCGACGGACGTTCTCGTAGTTGGCCTCGTGGACGCTGTAGTCACCGTGGCTGAGGTTGAGGCGGGCGACGTCGACGCCTGCCTCGATGATCTCCTTGACGGTCTCGTACTCCGACGTTGCCGGTCCGAGCGTCGAAACGATCTTTGCGCGTCTCAATGGATTCCTTCGTGGTGGTGGATGGTGCTTGGGTTTCCGCGCTGTGGGGCCGCGCGGAACGAAGCGAGGCCACCAGCACCCTATCGAGTGCCGGTGGCCTGTCGCTCACTGCTGGGTGGGCATCGGGTGGACGTCCATCGTCAGACCGAGATCGCCCGGTCGGTCGCCTTGACCGGAGCCGGGAGGATCGTCGAGCCCTCGAGGTACTCGTCGACCTTCGCGGCGGCGGCCCGACCCTCGGCGATCGCCCACACGATGAGCGACTGCCCACGACCGGCGTCGCCCGCGACGAAGACGCCCGGCTCGTTGGTCGTGTAGTCGGCCTGGCGGGCGACGGCACCGGAGACCGTCACGGGCAGTCCGAGCTGCGGCGCCAGCGTGTCGGTCTCGGGACCGGTGAAGCCCATGGCGACGAGGACGAGGTCCGCGGGGATCTCGCGCTCGGTGCCGGCCTTCGGGACCCGGCGGCCGTCGAGGTACTCGGTCTCGGCGACGCGGAGCGCCCGGACCTCGCCGGCCTCGTTCGCGAGGAACTCGACGGTGGACGCGAGGTAGTGGCGTTCGCCGCCCTCTTCATGGGCGCTCGTGACCTCGAACACGGTCGGGAACATCGGCCACGGCTGCTCGGACGGACGCTCCAGCGGCGGCTGCTTGCCGATCGCGAGGTTCGTCACGCTGAGCGCACCCTGCCGGTGGGCGGTCCCGATGCAGTCCGCACCGGTGTCGCCGCCGCCGATGACGACGACGTGCTTGCCCTCGGCCGTGACCTGGTTGTCGACGGTCGTGCCGGCGTTCGCCTTGTTCTGCTGCACGAGGTAGTCCATCGCGAAGTGCACGCCGGCGAGGTCGCGCCCCGGGATCGGCAGGTCGCGCGGGACCGTGGCGCCGGTGGCGACGACGACCGCGTCGTACCGGGACTTCAGGTCGTCCCAGGTGATGTCGCGCCCGATCTCGACGCCCGCACGGAAGCGGGTGCCCTCCGCCTGCATCTGGGCGAGCCGCGCGTCGATCTGACGCTTCTCCATCTTGAAGTCCGGGATGCCGTAGCGGAGCAGACCACCGATGCGGTCGTCGCGCTCGTACACCGCGACGGTGTGGCCGGCGCGGGTCAGCTGCTGTGCGGCGGCGAGCCCGGCGGGACCGGACCCGACGACCGCGACGGTCTTGCCGGTCAGGCGCTCCGGCGGGTGGGGCGTGACCCAGCCGTTCTGGAACGCCTCGTCGATGATCGAGACCTCGACCTGCTTGATCGTCACCGGCGGCTGGTTGATGCCCAGCACGCAGGACGCCTCGCACGGTGCCGGGCACAGCCGACCCGTGAACTCCGGGAAGTTGTTCGTCGCGTGGAGCCGCTCGATCGCCTGCCGGCCCTCGCCGCGCCAGGTGAGGTCGTTCCACTCGGGGATGAGGTTGCCGAGCGGGCACCCCTGGTGGCAGAACGGGACGCCGCAGTCCATGCAGCGTCCGGCCTGTCGCTTGAGCGCGCCGGACTCCTGCTGCTCGTAGACCTCTTTCCAGTCCATGAGCCGCACGGGCACGGGTCGTCGGGCCGGGAGCTCGCGCTCCTGGACCTTCAGGAATCCCTTGGGGTCAGCCACCGGTCACCTCCAGAATGCGGTTCCAGACGACGTCGCCGTCCGGGTCGAGGCCCTCGTCGACGGCCTGCTGTCGGGTCTCGAGCACGGCCGCGTAGTCCCGCGGCAGCACCTTGACGAAGTCGCTCAGGTCACCGGACTCGAGCAGTTCGCTCGCGAGGGTCGACCCGGTCTCGGCAGCGTGCCGCGCGAGCAGGTCGTTCACGATCTCGACGTCGGCGCTGTCGAGCGGCTCGAGCCGGAGTTCACCGGACGCGAGCGAGTCGGTGTTCACGTGCTCTTCCCGCAGGCCGCGGACGTACGCGGTCCCGCCGGACATGCCGGCGCCGAGGTTCCGACCCGTCTCGCCGAGGATCAGGGCGAGCCCACCGGTCATGTACTCGAGCGCGTGGTCCCCCACGCCCTCGACGACGGCGGTCGCACCGGAGTTGCGCACCAGGAAGCGTTCGCCCACGATGCCGCGGATGAACATGCTGCCCTGGGTCGCGCCGTAGCCGATGACGTTGCCGGCGATGACGTTCTGCGCGGGGTCGAAGCCGCTGCCCGCGTCGGGCCGCACGACGATCTCGCCGCCGGACAGCCCCTTGCCGACGTAGTCGTTGCTGTCCCCGACCAGGCGGAGCGTGATGCCCGCCGGCAGGAACGCACCGAGCGACTGCCCGGCGGAACCGCGCAACGTCACGTCGATCGACCCCGACGGCAGGCCGTTCTCGCCGTGGCGGAGCGTCACCTCGTGGCCGAGCATCGTGCCGACAGCGCGCTCCGTGTTCCGGATCGGCAGGTCGAGCGCGATCGTCCCGCCGTGCTCGAGGACGTCGGCCGTCTGCTGGATGAGCTGCACGTCGAAGTGCTGCTCCAGCTCGTGGTCCTGGTCGCGCTGGTGCCGGCGGGGCTCGTCGGCGTCGAACCGCGGTCCCTTGAGCACGGGCTCGAGGTCGAGGCCGGACGCCTTCCAGTGCTCGACCGCGCGGTCGACGTCGAGGGCGTCGGCGTGGCCGATCGCCTCTTCGAGGGACCGGAAGCCGAGCTCGGCGAGGAGCTCGCGGACCTCTTGCGCGATGAACTCGAAGAAGTTCACGACGAACTCCGGCTTGCCGCTGAATCGCTTGCGGAGCTCGGGGTTCTGGGTCGCGACGCCGACCGGGCACGTGTCGAGGTGGCACACCCGCATGAGGATGCAGCCCTCGACCACGAGCGGCGCGGTCGCGAAGCCGTACTCCTCGGCGCCGAGCAGCGCGGCCACGACGACGTCACGGCCGGTCTTCATCTGCCCGTCGACCTGCACGACGACGCGGTCGCGCATGCCGTTGAGCATGAGCGTCTGCTGCGTCTCGGCGAGGCCGATCTCCCACGGGGTGCCCGCGTGCTTGAGCGAGTTCAGCGGCGACGCACCGGTCCCGCCATCGTGCCCGGAGACCAGGACGACGTCGGCGAGGGCCTTCGTCACACCGGCGGCCACGGCCCCGATGCCCGACTGGCTCACGAGCTTCACGTGGACGCGTGCGGACGGGTTCGCCCGCTTGACGTCGAAGATCAGCTGCTTGAGGTCCTCGATCGAGTAGATGTCGTGGTGCGGCGGCGGCGAGATCAGGCCGACACCCGCGGTCGCGTGCCGGGTGCGGGCCACCCACGGGTACACCTTCGTCGGGGGCAGCTGCCCGCCCTCGCCCGGCTTCGCACCCTGCGCCATCTTCAGCTGGATGTCGGTCGCGTGCGTCAGGTACATGCTCGTGACGCCGAACCGCCCGGACGCGACCTGCTTGATCGCGCTCCGACGCTCGGGGTCGAGCAGGCGGTCGACGTCCTCGCCGCCCTCGCCCGTGTTCGACCGGCCGCCGAGACGGTTCATCGCGATCGCGAGCGTCTCGTGGGCTTCCTTCGAGATGGAACCGTAGGACATCGCACCGGTGTTGAACCGCTTGACGATCGACTCGATCGGCTCGACCTCGTCCAGCGGGACCGGCTTGCGGGCACCCTGCGCGAAGCGGAAGAGGCCGCGGAGCGTCATCAGCTGCTCGGACTGGTCGTCGACCGCCTGCGAGTACTCGCGGAAGATGTCGTAGCGACGGGAGCGCGTCGCGTGCTGCAGCCGGAACACGGTGTCCGGGTTGAAGAGGTGCGGCGGGCCTTCGCGACGCCACTGGTACTCGCCGCCGGTCTGCAGGCGCTCGTGCGAGAGGACCGCGCCGTCCTGCGGGTACGCCTGGGCGTGCCGCTCGGCGTTCTCCTTCGCGATGACCTCGATGCCGACGCCGCCGAGGATCGACGAGGTCCCGGTGAAGTACCGGTCGACGAACTCCTGGCTGAGCCCGACGGCCTCGAACGCCTGCGCGCCGGCGTAGCTCGACACCGTCGAGATGCCCATCTTCGACATGATCTTCAGCACGCCCTTGCCGAGCGCCTTGATCACGTTCTTGACGGCCTGCTCCGGCGTGATGCCGCTGATCATGCCCTGGCGGACGAGGATCTCGCAGGTCTCCATCGCGAGGTACGGGTTGATGGCCGAGGCGCCGTAGCCGATGAGGGTCGCGACGTGGTGGACCTCGCGCACGTCACCGGCCTCGACGATGAGCCCGACCTTCATGCGCTGCTCGGTGCGGATCAGGTGGTGGTGCACGGCGGCGAGCAGCAGCAGGCTGGGCACCGGTGCCTGTTCGGCGTTGCCGTCGCGGTCGGACAGCACGATGAACTGCTTGCCGGCCTCGATCGCCGCGTCGACCTCGTCGCAGACCGCGGCGATGCGCTTCTGCATGGCCTTCTTGCCGGCGTCGACGCGGTACAGGCCCTTGATCGTCACGGTCAGGTGGCGACCGGACTCGGTCTCGAAGTGCTGGATCTTGGCGAGCTCGTCGTTGTCGATCACGGGGAAGTCGAGCGTGATCTGCTTCGCGTGCTCGGGACCGGCGCTCAGGAGGTTGCGCTCCGGCCCGAGACCCATGCCCATCGAGGTGATGACCTGCTCGCGGATCGAGTCGAGCGGCGGGTTCGTCACCTGGGCGAACTGCTGGGTGAAGTAGTCGAAGAGCAGCCGGGGACGCTGGGACAGCACCGCGATCGGCGTGTCCGAGCCCATCGCCCCGAGCGGCTCCGCTCCGGTCTGCGCCATCGGACGCAGCAGGATGCGGACCTCTTCCTCGGTGTAGCCGAAGGCGCGCTGCCGACGGGTCACCGAAGCGGGCGTGTGCACGATGTGCTCGCGGTCCGGCAGGTCACCGAGGTTGATCCGGCCGCCGTCGAGCCACTCGCCCCACGGGCCGGACGTGGCCAGCTCGCGCTTGACCTCGTCGTCCTCGATGATGCGACCGGCCTCGGTGTCGACGAGGAACATCCGTCCGGGACGGAGCCGGCCCTTGCGCACGACCTTGTCGGCCGGCACGTCGATGACGCCCGTCTCGGAGCCCATGACGATCAGGCCGTCGTCGGTCACGAGGAAGCGCCCGGGGCGCAGGCCGTTGCGGTCGAGGGTGGCGCCGACGAGCGTGCCGTCGGTGAACGTGATGGCTGCCGGGCCGTCCCACGGCTCCATGAGCATCGAGTGGTACTCGTAGAACGCCCGGAGCTCGGGGTCCATCCCGACCTGGTTCTCCCACGCTTCAGGGACCATCATCGACACCGCGTGCGGCAGCGACCGGCCGGTGAGCGTCAGGAGCTCGAGCACCTCGTCGAAGGACGCCGAGTCGCTGGCGCCCGGGCTGACGATCGGCAGCAGGGGCGCCATGTCGCCGAGCAGTTCGCTCTGCAGCTGCGACTGCCGGGCCCGCATCCAGTTGCGGTTGCCACGGACGGTGTTGATCTCACCGTTGTGCGCGAGCGTGCGGAACGGCTGCGCGAGCGGCCACGAGGGGAACGTGTTCGTGGAGTAGCGGGAGTGCACGATCGCGAGCTTCGACGCGAAGCGCTCGTCGCTGAGGTCCGGGTAGAACGGCTCGAGCTGGAGCGTCGTGACCATGCCCTTGTAGACCATGGTCCGGCTCGACAGCGACATGAAGTAGACCTCGGTGTCGTGCTCGGCACGCTTCCGGAGGCGGAAGGCCTGGCGGTCGAGCGCGACGCCGCTCCACGACGCGCCGTGCACGTCGTGCCGGATCGAGGCGACGAAGAGCTGCTCGAACGCGGGCATCGCCGCGCGGGCCAGGGTGCCGAGGACCTCGGGTCGGACGGGGACCTCGCGCCAGCCGAGGACCCGCAGGCCCTCTTCACGCGCGAGTCGCTCGACGGCGCCCTTCACCGCGTGGCGGTCGTCCTCGTCGACGGGCAGGTACGCGGTACCGACCGCGTACTCCCCCGCTGCTGGAAGGTCGAAGGACACCTCGGCGCGGAAGAACTCGTCGGGCACCTGGCAGAGGATGCCCGCACCGTCGCCAGTCCCGGCGTCCGAACCGACCGCGCCCCGGTGTTCGAGGTTGCGCAGCGCACCGAGGGCGGCGTCGACGATGTCGTGCCCGGCCGTGCCGCGGAGCGTCGCGACCATCGCCAGGCCGCACGCGTCCTTCTCGTTCGCCGGGTCGTACATGCCGGTGGCGTCCGGGATCGCGGAGAACCGACGGTGCGGCGGCACGAGTGCCGCCGGGGACTGGGGTGGCTGGAGCGCCATGGGGAACCGTCCTCACGAGGAAGTGGAACAGGGACAGCGGTGGCCCGGTGGTGCGTTCCGCCCAGATGGGCGGGACTGGTGCCCGTGCCCGCCGTCAGTGAGTTGCCCTGGCGGCGTGCGAGGTGTCGGACCCGCTTGTGGTGGGTCCGGGAGGTGCTGCTGACACTCGTGACCGATCGGGATCGGTCACGCAGGAGGGGTGCTTCCTACGCGCGGCCAGCGGTGCTGCTGGTGACCGGATCGGAGTCGGTGACGGTCGCCGGAGCGTCGTCGTCGGACTCTGACCAGGTGTCGTCCGAGTCTACCCCGGACTTCGAGCGAGGCTCGCGACCGGGCAGGTACGGGCTCGGCTCCTTGCCGAGGTGCCGCTTGGACTGGACGAGGAAGATGATGATGCCGAGCAGGATCGCCGCGAAGGACATCCACACGTTCGTCCGGATGCCGAAGAACGTCTCGCTCGTGTCGACGCGGATGGACTCGAGGACCGAGCGACCGATGCCGTACCAGATCAGGTAGAGCGACAGGACCTTGCCCCACTGCAGGCGGAACTTCTTGTCGAGCAGCAGGATCACGACGACGCCGACGACGTTCCAGATGATCTCGTAGAGGAACGTCGGGTGGAACAGCGTGCCCTCGGGCAGGCCCTTCGGGAACGCCGCGTTCGACGACTCGATCTGCAGGCCCCACGGCAGGCTGGTCGGCATGCCGAAGAGCTCGTGGTTGAAGTAGTTGCCGAGGCGACCGAACGCCTGGGCGAGCAGCACGCCCGGCACGACGGCGTCGATGAACGCGGTGAACCGCAGGCCGACCTGGCGGCAGCCGATGTAGGCGCCGACCGAACCGAGGATGAGCGCGCCGAAGATGGCGAGGCCGCCCTCCCAGATGTAGAGGAAGGACAGCGGGTCGCGCCCGGGACCGAAGTAGTCGCTGACGTGGGTGAACACGTGGAACAGGCGACCGCCGATGATCCCGGCGGGGACGGCCCAGATCGCGATGTCGATGATGATCCAGCGCTCGACGCCGCGCGCGTTGAGCCGGCGGTTCGCGAGGATGACGGCGGCGACGATCCCGAGCAGGATGCAGATCGCGTAGGCGTGGATGCGGAAGTCGAGCGGCAGCGACCAACCGAACGCGTCGCGCAGCCAGGCGGTCAGGTCGAAGTACTGCCACGCGGTGCTCGGGCTCGGGATGCTCAGGAGGGGCATGGAGGTGCTGTCGCCTTTCGGTGCTGGCTGGGCGCGGTGCCGACGTGCCGTCGGCCCCGCTCACTGTAGCGCGGGAGGTGCGTGCGTCAGGAACCGAGGGCCCGGTCCTGTGGAAACTGTGACCGACGCCAGGCGCGGTGCGGGCGGGACGCGTCGCTCAACCGCACCGCGGTGCAGGTGGGCCGACGGGGTCGCCGGCACCGCGCCTCCTGGACGTCAGCGGCGCTGCGCGCCCGAGGTGAGGTCGGCTGCCCGGTCCGCCACGCCCTGCACGCCGAGGTCCGCGAGGGCCCGGACGAAGGCGGAGCCGATGATCGCGCCGTCGGCGTACTCGAGGACCTCGCCGACCTGCTCCGCCGTCGAGATGCCGAGACCGACGCACGTGCGCTCGACCCCGGCGTCGCGGAGCCGCGACACGACGGTGCGGGCTGCGACGTCGACGCCCTCGCGCGCGCCGGTGACGCCCATCGTGGAGACGGCGTAGACGAACCCGCGGCTGGACCGGACCGCCTGCTGCATGCGCGTGTCCGACGAGGACGGGGCCGCGAGGAACACCCGGTCCAGGCCGGTGCGCTCCGACTCGCGGATCCACTCGGCGCCCTCGTCGGGGATGAGGTCCGGCGTGATGAGCCCGGCGGCACCCGCGGCGACGAGGTCGTCGGCGAACCGCTCGACGCCGTACCGGAGCACCGGGTTCCAGTAGGTCATCACGAGCACGGGCACGTTCGCCCGCTCGGTGATCTGGTGCACGGCGTCGAAGACCTGCGCGACGCGGAAGCCGTTCGCCAGGCTCTCCTCTGCCGCCCGCTGGATGACCGGGCCGTCCATCACCGGGTCGGAGTACGGCAGGCCGAGCTCGATGACGTCGACGCCGTTCTCGGCCAGGGCCACGGCCGCGTCGACGCTCGTCTGCACGTCGGGGTAGCCGGCGGGCAGGTAGCCGACGACGGCCCCCGCGCGCTCGGCGTTGGCGGTGTCGATCGTCGTCGCGACCGTCTGGTTCGTGGTCACAGCTGCACCGCGTTCTCGTCGAGGATGCCGAAGTAGCGACTGGCGGACGCGACGTCCTTGTCACCCCGGCCGGACAGGTTCACGAGGATGACGCCCTCTGGACCGAGCTCCTTGCCGAGCTTGATCGCCCCGGCGAGGGCGTGCGACGACTCGATCGCCGGCAGGATGCCCTCGGTGCGGCTCAGCAGGCGGAAGGCCTCCATCGCCTCGTCGTCGGTGATCGGCTCGTACTTCGCACGCCCGATCGAGGCGAGGTAGGCGTGCTCCGGCCCGACGCTCGGGTAGTCGAGCCCGGCGGAGATGCTGTGGCTCTCGATCGTCTGGCCGTCCTCGTCCTGCATGAGGTAGGACTTCGTGCCCTGGAGGACGCCCTCGCGACCGAGCGTGATGCTCGCGGCGTGCCGACCGGTCTCGACGCCGTCGCCACCGGCCTCGAAGCCGTGCAGCGCGACGGACTCGTCGTCGAGGAAGGCCTCGAAGATGCCCATGGCGTTCGAGCCGCCGCCGACGCACGCGGCGACCGCGTCGGGCAGGCGTCCGACCCGGTCGAGGACCTGCTGGCGGGCCTCTTCGCCGATGACCTTGTGGAACTCGCGCACCATCTCGGGGAACGGGTGCGGGCCGGCGACGGTGCCGAGCAGGTAGTGCGTGGAGTCGACGTTGGCGACCCAGTCGCGCAGGGCGTCGTTGATGGCGTCCTTCAGCGTGCGGGAGCCGGTCTCGACCGGGATCACCTCGGCACCGAGCAGCCGCATCCGGGCGACGTTCAGCGCCTGGCGCTCGGTGTCGACGGCGCCCATGTAGACGACGCAGTCCATGCCGAACAGCGCCGCCGCGGTGGCCGTCGCGACGCCGTGCTGGCCGGCGCCGGTCTCGGCGATGAGGCGCGTCTTGCCGAGGCGCTTGGCCACGAGGGCCTGACCGAGCACGTTGTTGATCTTGTGCGAGCCGGTGTGGTTGAGGTCCTCGCGCTTGAGGATGATCCGGGCACCGCCGGCGTGCTTGGCGAACCGGGGCACCTCGGTGATGATCGAGGGCCGCCCGGTGTAGTCGCGCTGGAGCGTGTCGAGCTCGTCGCGGAAGGCCGGGTCCGCCCAGGCCTCGCGGAACGCCGCTTCGAGTTCGTCGAGCGCGAGGACGAGCGACTCGGGGACGAACCGCCCGCCGAAGTCGCCGAAGTACGGTCCGTGCAGGTCGCGGAGTGAGGTCACGATGGGTCTCCCGGGACGCGCCCGGCGAACCGGGCTGGGATGGATGCTGTCGTCGGTCAGTCGCGGTCGGCGGCTGCGATGAACGACGCGAGTGTGGCAGCGGGGTCGTCGCCCGTCACGAGCGCCTCTCCCACCAGGACGACGTCGGCGCCGGCGGCACGGTAGTGCGCGACGTCGGCCGGACCGGCGACCGCGGACTCGGCGACGCGCACGACCCCGTCGGGGATCCGGTCGGCGAGCGATCCGAACAGGTCGCGGTCGAGCGAGAAGTCGGTCAGGTCGCGGGCGTTCACCCCGAGGATCCGGGCGCCGGCGTCGAGGCCGCGCGAGACCTCGTCCGCCGAGTGCGCCTCGACCAGGACGCGCATGCCGAGTTCTTCCGCCAGGGTGTGGAGCTCGACCAGCTGCTGCTGCTCGAGCGCCGCCACGATGAGCAGGACGACGTCGGCACCGGACGCCCGGGCCTCGATCACCTGGTACGAGTCGGCGATGAAGTCCTTGCGGAGGACGGGGACGCCCACCCGCGCCTTGACCGCTTCGAGGTCGGCGAGGCTGCCGAGGAACTTGCGCCCCTCGGTCAGGACGCTGATCGTCGAGGCACCGCCGCGCTCGTAGTCGGCGGCGAGGGACGCGGGGTCCTCGATCGGGGCCATGGACCCGCGGGACGGGCTGGCACGCTTGACCTCGGCGAGGATCTTCACCCGGTCGCCGGGGGCCAGGAACGTGAGGGCGTCGAGCGGGGACGCGACACGGTCCAGGTCGCGTTCGACGTCCGCGTACGGACGGTCGACGCGACGGGCCGCGGCGTCCTCGAGCGCGCCCGCGACGAGGGTCTCGAGCACGTTCGGCATGCCGGACCTACTCGGAGTGGTGCTTGGGGACGAACTTCGGGCCGTCGACGCCGTAGCCCGCCTTCTTCATGACGCCACCGACGATGAGGCCGATGAGCACCACGCCGGCGGAGGCCCAGACGCCCCACGGCTGGTCGAACCAGAAGAACAGCGTGCCGGCCGCGAATCCGATCAGCATGATCACGACGGCGGTCCAGGCTGCCGGCGAGTGGCCTTCGCCGAGTTCTGCGGGCTCAGTGTTGCTCACGGTGCTCCTCGTTCTGCTTCGACGCCGTCGTTCGACCGGCGTCCGTTCGATCCTACCGTGTCGTCCGGGGCCGCTCCGGCAGCGCCCGCGCTCGCGTCGTCGGGGCCCGCGGCTGCGCTGTCGGGGCCTGCGACCGCGTCCGAGGTCGGGTCGACGCCGGCGCTCAGGTCGTCCCAGTCCACGACGGCGTCACGCTCGACCGGCGGCACCGCACGGGCATCCGCCGCCGCACCCGCGGTGGCCGCGCCGTACTTCCGGCTCGGCCCCGGCCAGGACCGCTGCACGACGAGCACGACGACCCCGAGGGCCACCGCGAGCACGCCGCCGACGATGCCGACGACCGGCCACGCCGACACGTCCACGCTCGACACAGCCCGGCGGACGGCGGACAGGTCCGCGACGCCCGCGACCTCGCCCACGGCGCCCTTCGCTGCGGCGACCGGGTCGGCCAGGGCGGTGATGCCGGACACCACCACGCCGACGCCGAGCAGGATCTCGACGGCGGCGAGCACGATCCGGACGACCCGACCGGCGATGGTCATCGCCAGGAAGAGCGCGAGGCTCGCGATCGCCAGGGCGGTGTACTGCGGGACCGCGGCCGCACCGTCGGCGTCCACCTTCGCGGCGACGGCAGCGCCCGCGTGGAGGTGGACCGTGAACCAGGTCTGCGTCCACGACAGCATGATGATGCCCGCGACGGCGAGGCCGGCGACGACGACGAGCGGCCGGGAACGGCGGGCCGTCACGAGTGCACCCCGCGCATCCGATTGGCGGTCGCGATGGCACGCAGCGGTGCCGCGGCCTTGTTCACGGCCTCGATGTGCTCGGTCTCGGGGTCGGAGTCGGCCACGAGCCCGGCCCCGGCCTGCACACGTGCCACACCGTCCTTGATGAGGGCGCTGCGGATCGCGATCGCGAGGTCGGCGTCGCCGGCGAAGTCGAAGTAGCCGACCACGCCCGCGTAGGCACCACGCTTCGCGGGTTCGAGCTCGTCGATGATCTCGAGCGCCCGCGGCTTCGGCGCCCCGGAGAGGGTGCCGGCCGGGAAGGTCGCACGGAACACGTCGATCGCCGAGGCCCCGGGCCGCACGGCGCCCTCGACGCTCGACACCAGGTGCATGATGTGGCTGAACCGCTCGACCGTCATGAACTCGGTCACGGCGACCGTGCCCGGCTCGCAGACCTTCTGCAGGTCGTTGCGCGCCAGGTCGACGAGCATGAGGTGCTCGGCGCGCTCCTTCGGGTCCTCGAGCAGATCCTCGCCGAGACGGACGTCCGCCTCGGGTGTGGCGCCGCGCGGACGCGACCCGGCGATCGGGTGGGTGATCGCCCGGCCGTCCTGCACCTTGACCAGGGCCTCGGGCGAGGCACCGACGATCCAGAAGCGCTCGTCGGCGGTGTCCGCCAGCGACAGGAAGTACATGTACGGGCTCGGGTTGAGCGTCCGCAGCACGCGGTAGACGTCGAGGGGATCCGCGGTGACCTCGTGGTCGAACCGCTGCGAGATGACGACCTGGAAGACGTCCCCGTCGCGGATGAAGTCCTTCGACCGCTCGACGGCGGCCATGTAGTCCGCGGGGGTGGACCGGTGGGTCGGGGTCGGCTCGGCGATGTCGAACGCCTCGGCGACGGTCGCGGCGGAGGGCTGCACGAGGTCGGCCTGCATCCGGTCGAGTCGCGCCTGGGCGTCCGCCCACAGCGCCTCGGCGTCGTCGACACCGTCGTTCAGCACGCTGGCGACGAGCAGGACGAGCCCGGTGCGGTGGTCGAGCGCGGCGAGCTCGGACACGAACGCGAGGGCCTGCCCCGGCACGTCGAAGTCGGCCGGCGGCACGTTCGGCAGGTGCTCGAGCTGACGGACGGCCTCCCAGCCGATGAACCCGACGGTGCCACCGACGAGCGGCGGGGTGCCGGGGATCCGCGGGGTCGCCCAGCGCTCGTGCAGCCGCGCCAGGACCTCGAGCGGCTCGCCGTCGAGCGAGTCCACGGCGCGGGACGCCGGGATGCCGGTGTCGATCCACGCGGCACGGTCGCCGTCCTGGGTGAGGACGCCGAAGCTGCGCACCCCGACGAAGGACCAGCGCGACCAGAGGCCGCCCTGCCCGGCGGACTCGAGCAGGAAGGTACCGGGCCGGCCGTCGGCGAGCTTCCGGTAGACACCGACCGGCGTCTCGCTGTCGGCGTAGAGCGCGCGCACGACGGGGACGACGCGGTGGGCGTCGAGCAGGGCGTCGAACTCCGGACGGGAGGTCGTGTGCGGCGTGTCGGAGAGCGTCGCGGTGCTCATCGGGCCTCCTCCACGGCCCCACCAGCGAGAGCGGACGGCGCACCAGCGAGATCGGACGGCGCACCGGCGAGAGCGGACGCGGCGCCGTCGGGCGCGGACGCCGTCACGGGCTCGAGGGGGTCGACGTCGAAGCAGCGGTGCGCGCCGGTGTGGCACGCGGCACCGACCTGCTCGACGGTCACGAGGAGCGTGTCCGCATCGCAGTCGAACGCCGCCCCGCGCACGTACTGCGCGTGCCCGGAGGTGTCGCCCTTGCGCCAGTACTCGTTCCGGGACCGCGACCAGAAGGTCACCCGTCCCTCGGTCAGGGTGCGGCGGAGCGCTTCTCGGTCCATGTAGCCGAGCATGAGGACGTCCTTCGACGACTCCTCTTGCACGATGGCGGGGAGCAGCCCGTCCGCACCGAACCGCGCGCGGTCGAGGACCGCGTCCGTGCTGGTGCTGGTGCTGTCGGTCATGAGACTCCTAGCCTACGGCGGCGGATCAGCGGACGGCGTGCCCGGTCGCGCGCAGCGCGGCCTTCACGTCACCGATGGTCATCTCGCCGCGGTGGAAGACGCTGGCGGCGAGGACGGCATCCGCGCCCGCCTCGATCGCGGGGGCGAAGTGCTCGAGCCGACCCGCGCCTCCCGAGGCGATGACCGGGACCGACGCGACCGCGCGCACCGCTGCCACGAGCTCGACGTCGAACCCGTTCTTCGTGCCGTCCGCGTCGATCGAGTTGACGAGGAGCTCCCCCGCGCCCCGCTCGACGGCCTCGCGCGCCCAGGCGAGCGCGTCGAGGTCCGACTCGGTCCGACCGCCGTGGGTCGTCACGACGAAGCCCGACGGCATCCGGTCCGACCGCTTGATGTCCAGGGAGAGCACGACGGCCTGCGCGCCGAACCGGTCCGCGATCTCGCCGACGAGGTCCGGACGCGCGATCGCGGCGCTGTTCACGCCGATCTTGTCCGCACCGCACTGCTGCAGTCGCGACACGTCGTCGACGCTCCGGACGCCGCCACCGACGGTGAGCGGGATGAACACCTGCTCGGCCGTGCGCGTCACCGTGTCGTACATCGTCGCGCGGTTCTCGACCGTGGCACCCACGTCGAGGAAGGTCAGCTCGTCCGCGCCCTGCTCGTAGTAGCGCGCGGCGAGCTCGACCGGGTCACCGGCGTCCTGCAGGTCCAGGAAGTTGACGCCCTTGACGACCCGGCCGCCCTTGACGTCCAGGCATGGGATCACCCGGACGGAGACCCCGCCCGCGCGTGCCGGCGGCACGGCACCGGAGCCGGTCACCCCGGTCACAGTCGTGCGGCGTGGATCGGGCTGACGAGGATGGCGCGCGCGCCGAGGTCGTACAGCGCGTCCATGATGAGGTTCGCGTCGTCGCGCGGGATCATCACGCGGACGGCCGACCAGTCGCGACCGTGCAGCGGCGAAACGGTCGGCGACTCGATGCCCGACGCGACGGCGGTCGCCTGCTCGAGGAGCCCGGTGGGGATGTCGTAGTCGAGCATCACGTAGCCGCGCGCGACGAGCACGCCCTGCAGTCGGCGCCGCAGGACGTCGATGCCGGGGATCGTCTCGTCGGTGGAGATGAGGAGCGCGGTCGACTCGAGGATGACCGGCCCGAAGATCTCGAGCCCGGCCGCCCGGAGCGTGCTGCCCGTCGAGACCACGTCGGCCACGGCGTCGGCGACACCGAGGCGCACGGCGCTCTCGACCGCGCCGTCGAGCTTCACGAGCGTCGCGGTGACGCCGTGCTTCGCGAGGAACTCCCCCACGAGCCCGGGGTAGCTCGTCGCCACCCGCACACCGTCGAGGTCCTGCAGCGTGCTGAACCGGCCGGGCGTACCGGCGAACCGGAACGTCGAGTCGGCGAATCCGAGCGCGTCGACCTCGTGCGCAGCGGAGCCGGAGTCGAGCAGCAGGTCGCGGCCGGTGATGCCGACGTCGAGCGCGCCGGAACCCACGTACGTGGCGATGTCGCGCGGGCGGAGGAAGAAGAACTCGACGCCGTTGCGTTCGTCGAGCAGGTGGAGCGCCTTCGGGTCGCGGCGGCCGGCGTACCCGGCCTCGCGCAGCATGTCGGACGCGGTCTCGGACAGGGAGCCCTTGTTGGGCACGGCGATGCGGAGCATCAGGGGGTCTGCTTTCTGGTGGAGGGTCGGCGGCTGATCAGCGGATCAGAGATGTCGCCAGACGTCCGCCGGGGTGAGCCCCTTCGCCACCATGAGCACCTGCAGGTGGTACACGAGCTGCGAGATCTCCTCCGAGGTGCGCTCGTCGCCCTCGTACTCGGCCGCCATCCAGACCTCGGCCGCTTCTTCCACGATCTTCTTGCCGATCTGGTGCACGCCGGCGTCCAGTTCGGCGACGGTGCCGGAGCCCTCGGGGCGCGTGCGCGCCTTCTCGGTGAGCTCCTGGAACAGGTCGTCGAACGTCTTCACGCGCACCAGGCTACCGTCCCCCGCCGACACGGCCGACGTACCGTCCGGACGGGAGGCGCGGCTCGTGTCCGCCACGCCCGTCACCTCGGGCGCCGGTCCGGTCACGAGCGTGCTGCCGCGGCCGCCTCGCGCAGGTCCGCGATGCGCGCGGCCGGCTCGCCGCCGTAGACCGCGGAGCCCGCCACGAGGGTGTCGGCACCGCTGCGGACCGCCTCGGGCACCGTGTCGACCGCGATCCCGCCGTCGACCTCGAGCCAGACGTCGAGCCCCGAGGCGTCGACCGCCGCACGGGCGTCGGCGAGCTTCGGCATCACCGAGCGCATGAACGCCTGGCCGCCGAACCCGGGCTCGACCGTCATGAGCAGGATCATGTCGTAGGCGTCGAGGTGGTGGAGCACCTGGGTGATCGGGGTGCCGGGCTTCACCGCGACGGCTGCCCGGGCGCCGTTCGAGCGGATCGCCGCGGCGGTCGCCACCGGGTCGTCGGCGGCCTCGAAGTGGAACGTCACGCTCGACGCACCAGTCTCGGCGTACTTCGGCGCCTCGGTGTCGGCGTTCGTGATCATGAGGTGGACGTCGAGCGGCACCGGGGAGACCTCCTGCAGGCGCTGCACGATCGGCAGGCCCAGCGTGAGGTTCGGCACGAAGTGGTTGTCCATCACGTCGACGTGCACCAGGTCGGCGGTCTCGATGCGGTGGAGCTCGCGTTCGAGGTTCGCGAAGTCGGCGGACAGGATGCTCGGCGAGATGCGGATCGTCACCCGTCGAGCCTACCGGGGCGCGCCCGTCTGCCCGCTCCGCACCGGCCTCAGCTCGCGCCGACCGCGCGGGAGCCGAGGTCCGAGCGGAGCATCGTCTCCAGCGCGGCGTCCACCAGCCGCTCCCCCTCCGCGCGGTCGATCCGACGCGAGACCACGAGCGCTGCGATCCCCTGCATGGTGGCGGCGAACAGGAGCTTGAACAGGTGCCGGGCGTCGCCGTCGCCGCCGTCCGCCAGCGCGCTCCCCATCGCGCCGTCGAGCACGGCGAACAGCGACGAGGCGGCGGCCTGCACCGACCCGGCCCGGGTGGTCGTCTTCGCCTGGAACATCAGGTCCATCAGCGCGGCGTCGTCGATCGCGAAGTCGACGTACGCGAGGGCGACCCGGCGGAAGCGGTCGTCCAGGTCACCGGCCCCGGCCAGCGCTCGGCGCACCGCGGCGGCCAGCCGGTCGAAGCCGAGCTCGGCCACGGCGTCGAGGAGCGCCTGGCGATCGACGAAGTGGCTCCGTGGCGCTCCGTGGCTCACACCGGCACGGCGCGCGAGGTCACGCAGGGACAGCCCGTCGACACCGTCCTCACGCAGGACCGTCACGGCCTCGTCGAGCAGGACGGCGCGGAGGTTCCCGTGGTGGAAGGGACGATCCGGCATGGCTCCACCCTACCCCGCGACTAGGCATTGCCTATTTTCTAGTCAGTGCCTAGATTGGGACCATGACACCCCAACAGCACCTGCTCGTCTTCGGCGCGACGGGCCAGACCGGCCAGCACTTCACGCAGTTCGCCCTCGACGCCGGACACCGGGTGCGCGCCGTCGCCCGCACGCCGGCCAAGCTCACGATCCAGCACGACGACCTCGAGGTCGTACCGGGCTCCGTCCCCGACGACCTCGACCTCGACGCACTGCTGGACGGTGTGACCGCCGTCGTCGTGATGCTCGGGGACGTCGACGCGCAGCGTGACCGTCTGGTCAACACGCCCTTCGTCCGGGCGCTCGTGCCGGCGATGCGTCGGAGCGGTGCCACCCGCCTGCTCTACCAGGCGGGCGGGTTGAGCGCGCCTCCCGGCCGGCGGCTCGCACCGGTGCTGCGGCTCGTGCGGGCGACGCTCGCCCGCGCGTACCGCGGTCAGCACGCCGACAACGAGGCGGTGATGCGCTACCTCGACGCCGAGGCGCGGGACATCGCCTGGACGGTGCACCGGGCCGGCATCGGCTCGGACGGCCCCGCGAAGGGCGAGCTCCGCCGCTCGGCGCGGTGGATCAGCATCGCGACCTTCCGCGACTGCGCCGCGTACAACCTGCGGGCACTGTTCGACGAGGACGCCGTGCACACCTGCGACGGGAGCGCGTACCGCCGGTCACGCTGAGCCGGCGGCCTGCTGCTGGGCTCTGGCGCTAAGCGACGCGCCGGAACAGCGCGATGAACATCGCGTCCGTCCCGATCCGGTGCGGCCAGAGCTGCACCGTGTTCCCGTCGGCCACCCGAGGGTCCCGCGCGGCCACGGACCGCACGACGGACGCGGTGTCGAGCTGCTCGAGCTCGCCACCGTGCCGCGCCATCAGGGCGTCGACCTGGCCGCGGGTCTCCGCCAGGTGCGGCGAGCACGTCACGTACGCGAGGGTCCCGCCCGGTGCGAGCACCCGCACGGCGGCGTCGAGCAGTTCGGCCTGCAGCGCGGCGAGCTCGGGGACGTCCTCGGGCTGCTTGCGCCACCGGGCCTCCGGACGACGCCGGAGCGCTCCGAGTCCGGTGCACGGCGCGTCGAGCAGGATCCGGTCGAACGTCACCCCGGCGCCGTCGCGACCGAAGCGCCGACCGTCGCCCTCGACCACGGTCACGCCGTCGCCGGAGCCCGCGAGCGCCTTCCGCACGAGTCCGGCCCGCGCCGGCACGAGTTCGTTCGCCACGAGGGTCGCCCCGCCCTGTGCGGCCTCGGCCGCGAGGAGCGCCGCCTTGCCACCGGGCCCGGCGCAGAGGTCGAGCCACCGCTCCCCCGGCCGGATCGCCGACGACCGACTGAGCGCCAGTGCCGCGAGCTGGGAGCCCTCGTCCTGCACGCGGAGCCGTCCGGCGGTGACGCCCGGCACGCGGGCCGGGTCGCCGGAGATCCCGCGGATGCCGACGGGCGAGACCGGCAGGTCCGCCTCGGGGTCCGTGAGCGGTTCGGGAGGCGCGACCTGCGTCTCGTCGTCGGCGTCCGTCTCGTGTTCGGTCGCGGTCGCGGCGTGGGCCCGGGCGGCGGCGACGTCCTCGTCGGTGGCCAGCCCGGGCAGCGCGGCGAGCTGCACCCGGGGCGCGGCGTTGTCGGCCGCCAGGAGCGCGGCGAGCTCGTCCCGCGAACGTTCGGCAGCGAGGGCGTCCCGCAGCGCGGACACCACCCACGTGGGGTGCGACCACCGGGTGGCGAGCAGTGCGTCCCCACCGCGGCCCTCGGTGATGAGCGCGTCCCACTCGTCGTCGGTGCGTGCGGCCACCTTGCGCAGCACGGCGTTGACGAAGCCGGTGGCACGGCGGGCACCGACCTCGCGGGCGAGCTCGACCGTGGCGTCGACGGCGGCGTGCGTCGGGGTGCGCATCCCGAGCAGCTGGTGGGCGCCGAGCCGGAGGACGTCGAGCACGTCGGACTCGACGTTGTCGATGCGACGACCGGAGGCGAGGGCGATGATCGCGTCGTACCGGCCGAGCATCCGGATCGACCCGTAGGTCAGCTCGGTGGCGAACCCGGCGTCGCGCGCGGAGAGCCCGGCGCGGCGGATCCGGGTCGGGAGCAGGAGGTTGGCGTAGGCGTCGTCGACCTGGACCGCCCGCAGCACGTCGAAGGCGACACGGCGGGCGCTCGTCTGCCGCGGTCCGTGGTGTCGGCGCTGCCCGGTGCTCGCGGCGCTCACGCCAGGACCTTCCCGTCGAGGGAGCCGAGGCCCCGGGCCCAGGCGGCGGCGTCCATCGCCTTCTTGCCGGCGGGTTGCACCTCGGTGAGCACGAGCGGGTCGTCGGCGGTCCCGACGAGCAGCCGACCGCCCTGGACGCTGAGCGCACCGGGGGCGAGCGACGGGGCGGGGTCTGCCGCGCCTCCTGGCAGTCGGTTGCTGCGGAGCAGCTTGACGCGGGTCTCGCCGAGGTGGGCGTACGCGCCGGGCTCGGGCGTGACGCCGCGCAGGCGTGCGTGCACGACGGCGGCCGGCGCAGCGAAGTCGATGCGACCGTCGTCGATGGTCAGCTTCGGGGCGAGGGTGGGCTCGCCGGTCTGCTCCACGGCGACCGCGGTGCCCGTGGCGATGTCGTCGACGACGCGGACGACGGTCTCGCCGCCGGTCTCGGCCATCGCGGCGAGGACCTCGCCGGAGGTCGCCTCGGGGGCGATGTCGAACGGGTCGCTCGCGTAGACCGGACCGGCGTCGAGCGCCTCGACGAGCTGGAACACCGTCGCGGCGGTGCGGGTGTCGCCGGCCATCACCGCCCGCTGGACGGGGGCGGCGCCGCGGTACTGCGGCAGGTCCGAGAAGTGCAGGTTCACCCAGCCGAGCCGCGGGGCGTCGAGCGCCGGGCGTCGGAGCAGGGCGCCGTACGCGACGATGACGCCGAGGTCGACCCCGAGGTCGGCGATGCGGGCGGTGACCTCGTCGTCGACCCGGGACGCCTCGATCACCGGGAGGCCGAGCTCCTGTGCGACCTGGGCGACGGGGGTCGGGGTGAGGACGCGCTTCCGGCCCTGCGGGGTCGCCGGACGGGTGAGCACCGCGGCGATCTCGTGCTCGGACGCCGCGAGGCGGCGGAGGGTGGGGACGGCCGCAGCGGGGCTGCCGGCGACGACGAGACGCATGGGTTCGATCCTCCCATGTTCCCCACGTGCTCCGTGTCCGACGGCAGCTCCGATCGTGTCAGGACCACTGGTCGCGGAGCACCGGCGCGGCCGTGGCGGCACCCGACGTCCGGCGGGCACGGACCAGCAGCACGAGCGACTCCGGCGAGTCGATCTCGTGCAGGCGGCACGGACCGACCCGGCGGCTCCAGTCGGCGGCGAACGCCTCGGCATCGGCACGGCGGCGTCCCACGGCCGCCGGCACGGCGAAGTACCGGTCGCCCGGGGTGACCGCACGGGCCACGGCCAGGGCCACGACGAGCAACGGTGCCCGCCGCACGGTCGCGCGCTCGGTGCGGCTGACCTGCAGCAGGAAGCGCGGGGTCCGCACCGGGCCGAAGAACTCGGCGAGCGCGCCGGTGACGACGCGGCGGTCCTCGGGGCGTGCGCCGAGCACCTCCATCGTGAAGCTCTGCGGCACCTTCCCCGCCATCTGCGCGGTGACGCGGACGTCCCCCTCGCCGAACGCCGGGACCCGACCGGCCCGGTGCAGTGCGTCGACGACGACCCGGACGGCTCTGCGGTAGGCGCCGACGGTGCTGAACCGCTGGCGGAGGGCGAGGCCGAGCTGTCGGGCGACGGGCCAGACGAGCAGGACGGCGAGACCGATGACGACGAGGAGCCCGAGCACGCCGGGCACCGAGCCGAGCCGCCAGAGGGCGACGATGCCCCGGGCGGACTCGGCGAGCAGCCAGAGGACCGCGCCGAGGACGACGGCGAGCACGAACTCCGCGGTCGGTCCGGTACGGAACGGCTGCGTCCGTGGTTCCTCGACGACGGTCGCCGTGCTCTCGCGGTCGGCGTAGGGCTCGCCCACGCGCCAGGCGGCCCAGCTGTCGGCCCGGGTGGGGAGTTCGGCGGCGATGGTCTCGTCGAGGGCCCGGACGGTCTGCCGCTCGTCCTTGGCGACGAGTCCGGCGAGCCGGCGGGCCTGTCCGTCGGTGAGCGCGATCGACGTGCCGCGGACCACCTGCGCGGAGTCGGAGCGGAGGAGTCCCCAGATCTGTTCGTGCTTCCGGCGCATCCGGGAGACGTCCGGGGCGGCGTCGAGCGGGACGTCGGCCGGGACGACGGCGGTGACGGTCCAGTTGTGGGCGACCTTGCGGGGCCACGCCGGGTCGAGGCGGAGCGTGCGACCGCGGAGCTGCTGGGTCGCCGACGAGGTCGCGACGGCGGTGAGGTCGATGAGGGTGTTCGCGGCGGGGCAGTCCCAGCCCTCGCCGAGGAGGCCACGGGTACCGACGACGAGTCGGGTGGTGCCGTCCGTGAGCAGGGCGGAGACGGCGGCCAGCACGGCGGCCGATCCGGCACCGGGGGTCTCGACGCTGAGCACGTGCGGGTCGTCGGGCACCGGCTCGGTGCTGCAGGTCGTGCCGAGGCGCTGCTCGAGTGCGGGGAGCAGGACGTCGGCGTCACGGGTGGCGATCCGGAGGTGGCGTGCGGTGACGAGCACGGGGCGCAGCGGCACGGGGTGGTCCTCCGTCGCGACCGTGGCGAAGGTCCGGAGTGCGCCCGCGGCGGGGACGGCGCTCCCCCGGGTGTTGCCGTGGGTGGCGTGGTCGGTCACCACGACCGCCCGGACCCGGTCGGCGGCGTCCTGGGAGAGTTCGAGGTGGAGCAGGTCGACGACGGCGCGGTCCTTCGCGGCGGACGATGCGAGCACGGTGTCGATCGGGTCGCGGCTCCGTCGGACGCCGCGGTCGGTCAGGGTGAAGCCGAAATCCACGATGGAGCGCGTGATGCGCTGCCACTGCTCCGCACGGTCGGGGTCGGGCAGCAGTCGGTCGAGGGCGTAGCGGGCGAGGACCCGGATCCGCCCCTCGGCGTCGGGGGCGCGTCGGACGTCGTCGGGCAGGAGTGCGAGCAGCGGGTGGTCGGGGCGGAACTCGGCGAGGGTGCGTGCGGCGGCCTCGGCGACGGGGAAGTCGGCGGCGAAGGCTGCGGCGAGTCGTTCCGCGGCGGTGGCGGGCCGGGTGCCGGGGTCCGGTTCCGGGACCGCGCCGGTGCTGGTCTCCGGTTGCAGCGTCGTCTCGAGCCAGTCGATCCCGTCGGGTTCGGCGAGCGCCCCGCGGATCAGCGCGGCGAGTCGGCGTTCGTGGTCGCGCAGGAAGGCGAGCTCGTCCGGGGTCGGCTCGACGAGCCAGACGTGGTCGCGGTAGGGCGCGAGGTTGCCCTCCTTCACGACGGCGGGTGTCGGCACTTCGTGGTCGACGTCGCCGAGCAGTGCGGTGTAGGTGTCGTGGGCGTCGCGGTCGTCGGTGGACGGCAGGGTCGCAGTCAGGCCGATGACGACCGGTTCGCGGCCGGACGCGCGGATGCGGCCGAGCAGGTAGGCGACCACCAGCGCCCAGTGGTCGAGGAGGTGGTGGCACTCGTCGAGGACGACGGTCTCGACGCCGTGTGCCACGAGCCGGTCGACGAGGGCGCGGGCGTTCGGGTGCAGGGCCTCGGCGAGGCGCTCGGGGTCCTCGCGCGCGAGCCGCTTCCGGATCGCGCGGGAACGGCGACGGACGCCCCTCCGGAACGCTGCCGGGTTGCTGGTGCGGAGGTCGTCGATCCACCGTGCTGCGGCCGCGTCGTCCCGTCCCCCGTCGACGAGTTCGCGACGCCAGTCCGCGGTGGCGAGGTCGGTGAGCGGACTGCCGGTGTCGAGGACGGAGAGCATCTGGTAGGTCAGCGCGGTGAGGTCGCCGGGGCGGTCCGGGTCCTCGGACACCGTCGCGTCGCCGTGCAGGGCCGACGCCGATCGGGCCCACTGCGCGCGGATCGTCGCGGTCGGCGCGAGCACGAGGGCACGCGCACCGTGGCGTCCGGCGAGGAGCAGCCCGAGCAGGGTCTTGCCGGCCCCCGGGGGCGCGACGACGTGGACGGGGTCGCCGGGTTCGACCGGCACCCGGTCGAGGACGTCGCGTTGGTACGTGCGCAGCGTGCCCTGGTAACGCCAGCTGGCGAGCGGGAGCGTGCGGGCCCCCGTGCGGTCGTTCGTGCGTTCCCCCGTCGTCACCGTCCGAGTCTCCCACGGGTACCGTCGCCAGCAGCCGAACGAGGAGGTTCCACCATGTCCGACGTCACCACGTCCACCGACCGCTACGCGGGCTCGAGCATCCAGGCGATCGCACTCGTCGTCGGGATCGTCTTCCTGCTCGTCGGGATCGCCGGGTTCGTCCCCGGGCTGACGACGGGCGACCTCGGCGGGGCGGGGCACGGCTCGATGGCGATGCTGCTCGGACTGTTCCAGGTGTCGGTGCTCCACAACGTCGTGCACCTGCTGTTCGGGGTCGTCGGACTGCTCGCGGCGCGGTACGCCACCGGGTCGCGCATGTACCTCGTGATCGGTGGCGTCGTCTACTTCGTGCTGTGGGTGTACGGGCTGTTCACCGCCGGACACGACTCCGGGGCGAACTTCGTGCCGCTGAACTGGGCGGACAACTGGCTGCACCTGGTGCTCGCGGTCGGGATGGTGGCGCTCGGCGTGGTCTTCCCGCGCGAGCGCCACACCGCCGTCAGCGCGGGCTGACCGCGTCGCCGCTCGGACCCGCGGCCGCTCGCGCCGCGGCCGCTCGCGCCGCGGCCGCTCGGGCCTCGGTGAAGGCCGTCACGCACCGCCGGACCTGCTCCTCGGTGTGCGCCGCCGAGAGCTGCACCCGGATCCGTGCCCGGCCCTTCGGGACCACCGGGTAGCTGAACGCCGTCACGTAGATCCCGCGCGCCTGCATCTCGTCGGCGATCCGTGCGGTCAGGGCCGCGTCGTGGAACATCACCGGGACGATCGGGTGCTCCCCCGGCAACAGCTCGAACCCGGCGTCGGTCATGAGCGACCGGAAGCGTGCCGCGTTCGCCCGCAGCCGCTCGCGCGCGGCGTCCGACCGTTCGATGAGGTCGAGCGCTGCGACCGTCCCCGCGGCGATCACCGGCGCGAGCGAGTTCGAGAACAGGTACGGACGGGACCGCTGCCGCAGCAGGTCGACGATCTCCTGGCGGCTGGCGACGTACCCGCCGCTCGCACCCCCGAGTGCCTTGCCGAACGTGCCCGTGTACACGTCGACCCGGTCCGCGACGCCGCACAGCTCGGGCGTCCCGCGGCCGTGCTCGCCGACGAACCCGACGGCGTGCGAGTCGTCGACGATGACGAGGGCGTCGTACCGGTCCGCGAGGTCGCAGATCTCGGCGAGCGGGGCGATCGAGCCGTCCATCGAGAAGACGCCGTCGGTGACGATCGCGCGGAACCGGGCGTCCCCGGCGGCGACGAGCTGCGCCTCGAGGTCCTGCACGTCGCGGTTGCGGTACCGGTACCGCTGCGCCTTCGACAGCCGCACGCCGTCGATGATCGAGGCGTGGTTCAGCTCGTCCGAGATGATCGCGTCCTCCGGCCCGAGGAGCACCTCGAACAGGCCGCCGTTCGCGTCGAAGCACGACGAGTACAGGATCGTGGCCTCGGTGCCGAGGAACGCCGACACGCGACGCTCGAGGTCGAGGTGGAGGTCCTGCGTGCCGCAGATGAACCGGACGCTCGCCATGCCGTAGCCCCACCGGTCGAGGGCGTCCTTCGCCGCGTCGACGAGATCGCTGGAGTCGGCCAGCCCGAGGTAGTTGTTCGCGCAGAAGTTCAGCAGCGGAGCACCGTCCGCCTCGATCGCCGCACGCTGCGGACCGGCGATGCCGCGCTCCCGCTTCGTGAGCCCGGCGGCCTCGATGCCCGCCAGCTCGGCCGTCAGGTGGTCCTTGATCGCGCCGTACATCAGATCTCCGTCCAGTCGATGACGACCTTGCCGCCGTCCGCGCTCGCCGCCGCGGCGAACGCTGCCTCCCAGTCACGCGCCGCGAAGCGCCCCGAGACGATCGAGGCGATGCGGTCGCGCAGTACCTCGCTCGTCTGCAGCATCGAGCTCATGGTCTGCCACGTCTCGAACATCTCGCGGCCGTAGATGCCCTTGACCGTGAGCATGTGCGTCACGACCTTGCCCCAGTCGACCGCGATCTCGCCGGTCGGGAGTCCGAGCATGGCGATCCGCCCGCCGTGGTTCATGTTGTCGACCATCGCCGGGAGGGCGGTCGGGGCGCCGGACATCTCGAAGCCGACGTCGAACCCCTCGCGCATGCCGAGCTGCTCCTGCGCCGCCCGGATCGGGTCACCGGCGGCACCGACGTCGACGCCGAGGTCGGCGCCCATCGCCTCGGCCATCCGCAGTCGGTTCGCGCTGACGTCCGTGCCGACCACGAACCGGGCACCGGCGTGCCGAGCGACCGCGATCGCCATGAGGCCGATCGGCCCGCACCCGGTGACGAGCACGTCCTCGCCGACGACGGCGGACGCGAGCGCCGTGTGCACCGCGTTGCCGAGCGGGTCGAACAGGGCGCCGACCTCGGGGTCGACGTCGGCGTGGTGCACCCACACGTTCGCGCCGGGCAGCGTCAGGTACTCCGCGAAGGCGCCGTCCCGCTGCACGCCGAGGCCCTTCGTGCGGATGCACATCTGGCGTCGGCCGGCCCGGCAGTTCCGGCACGTGCCGCACACGATGTGACCCTCGCCGGAGACCCGGTCCCCCACCGCGACGTCGCGCACGGCGGAGCCGACCTCGACCACCTCGCCGAAGAACTCGTGTCCGGGGACCAGCGGGGCCGTGACCGCCGACGCCGCCCAGTCGTCCCACCGCCGGATGTGCAGGTCGGTCCCGCAGATCCCGGTGCGGAGGACCCGGATGAGGACCTCGTCCTCCGTCGGGACCGGTACCGGCCGCTCGGTCATGATCAGTCCCGGAGCAGCGTCCGGCTTGTACAGCGCCCTCATCGGCGTCATCCGCGTCACCTCGTCGTGCGTGATGTGTGTCGTCGGCGGCTCGTGACCGCCGTCGTCCACCCTGGCACAGGTCGCGCGCGCGGGTCGCGCACGTCGCATGCACGGCGTGGGCGCGGCCGCACGGGCGGCCGGTGCGTGCGCATGCGTCGACAGAACACACGTCGATCGACGGGCGGAACGTCGGAACATGCGCACGCAGACGGTGCGTGCGCATGCGTCGACAGAACACCCGTCGATCGACAGGCGGAACGTCGGAACATGCGCGCGCGGGCAACGCGCGGCACGCGGCAGGCGCCCTGGAGGCACGGCGCAGGTCCGGCGCGACGGCCCGCGCCCAGCAGCGCGCGGCCGGCCGGGTCAGACCTCGCTGAAGGGCTCCGCGTCGTCGAGCCGCACCCGGAGCGCCGGCGCCGCCCGACGTCGGTTCCCCCCGGGCAGCACCCGCCGCGTGGACGCACGCCGGATCACTTCGGCCTTGAGGGTCGCCGCCACCTCGGCACCGTGCGCGTACGGGAAGCGCACGATCGCACGGACGGTTCCCGGGAGTGCGTCGTCCTCGACGGGTACCGGACCGAGCACGGGGCCGACCGTGAGACCGTCGAGCGCCTCGACCGCGGCCGTCACCGCCTCGTCCGTGCCCGTCAGCGTCGCGACCCGCACGGCCGGTGGGAAGTGCAGCTCACGGCGGTCGGCGAGCTCGTCGTGCGCCGGACCGTCGAGCCGCCACAGCGCCATGGCCGTCGCGAGCTTCCCGCCGATGCCCACGAGGTACGCCTCGGCGCCCGGGGCTCCCTTGGCGGCGGCGTTCGTCCAGAAGCGCAGGACGTCCTCCTGCACGCGGAGCCCCTCGCGCGCGAGCATGCGCTCCCCGTCGAGCAGGAGCACGCACGCGTACCCGCCCGGGACGCTCGGCTCGGCTCCGCGGGTGGCGACCACGACCGAGGGGCGCGCCGGTACCTCGTCGAGCGGACGGGAGCCGTCGGCCACCACGATGCGGGTGCCCGGGAACGCCCGGCCGAGCTCGTCCGCGGTGCGCTGCGCCCCCTGCCCGACCGGCTTCACCGTGCCGTTGCCGCACGTCGGGCAGCGGAACCCGACCGCCAGCGCACCGCAGAACCGGCACTGCGGCGTCGCGCCCCGGTGCGGGCTGCCGAGCGGACCACCGCAGATCCGGCAGTGCGCCCGCTCACCGCACTCGGCGCAGACGAGCCCGGTGCCGAACCCCGGACTGGCGACCTGCACGAGGACGGCTCCGTGTTGGCTGGCCTCGCGCGCGGCACGCCACGCCGAGCTCGGGATGCGGGCCTGTGCCGCGTACCCCTCGGCACCGGTCTGCTGGACGGTCGGGATGACCTTGGGTGTTTTCGCCCGGTACGGCGTGACCTCCTGCAGCCAGTGCAGCTCGACGAGCCGTTGCACGTCGGTGCTCCGGGCGTGCGACAGGAACAGCAGCGCGGCCCCGGACTGGGCTGCCCGGACGAGGGCGACGTCCCGGGTGTGCACGTACGGGGCACGCGGCTCGATGAACGAGGCGTCCCCGTCGTCCCACATGGCGATGAGTCCGAGCTCGGTCGCGGGCGCGTACACCGCCGTGCGGTTGCCGATCGCGACGACCGCGTGGGTCCTCGCCTGCAGGAGGGCCTTCGCCCGCTGCCCGTTCGTCTGCTTGGCGTCGAACCGGACGACCCGCTCCGGCGGCAGCACCGCGAGGAGCGCACGCTCGAGGTCGGTGACGTCGCGGAAGTCCGGCACGGCGATCACGGCCGACTGCTCCCCGGCGAGCGTGTGCGCGGCCGCCTGGGCGAGCGTGGCGGCCCACCCGGGGACCCAGACCGGCGCGTCGGCGGCACCGAGCGCTGTCGGGTGAGGGACGGCGGCGACCGCAGCGCGACCGTGGTCGGCGACCAGCGCCTCCAGGACGCCCTCGGCGTAGCCGGTGACGGGCGGCGGCTCGACCGCCGGCGGCGACCACGCGGTGTCGCGGGCCAGCCAGGCCTTCTCGGCACGGACCTGGCGCGTCGGCACGGCGAGCCGGAGCACGTCGGACGCCACCCCCGCGGCACGGTCGGCCACGGCGCGCGCGAGCGACCAGATCTCCGGCGCGAGGACCGGCACCGGGGAGACGACCGTCTCGATGGCACTGAGCTCGCCCGGGTACTCACCCTCGGTGACGATCTCGACCACGTACGCGTCGGACATGCGCGCACCGGTGCGGAGCGGCACCTTGACCCGCGCCCCCGGCACGCAGTCGTCCTCGAGCCCGTCCGGCACCCGGTAGTCGAACAGACGGTCCAACTGCGGGAGCGGCGAGTCGAGGACGACGCGCGCGACGGTGGTCACGCCGAGGCCTCAGACAGCAGCGGCGACGAGTCCTGCGGCGGCGCGGAGTTCCTCGACGCGGTCGAGCTGCTCCCAGGTGAACCCGGGGAGCTCGCGACCGAAGTGCCCGTACGTCGCGGTCTTCGCGTAGATCGGACGGAGCAGGTCGAGGTCGCGGATGATCGCGGCCGGCCGGAGGTCGAAGACCTGCAGGATCGCGGCCTCGATCGTGGCGTCGTCGACGTGTCCGGTGCCGAACGACTCGACGTAGAGGCCGACGGGCTTCGCGCGGCCGATCGCGTAGGCGACCTGCACCTCGAGCCGGTCGGCGAGGCCCGCGGCGACCGCGTTCTTCGCGACCCAGCGCAGCGCGTAGGCGGCCGAGCGGTCGACCTTCGAGGGGTCCTTGCCGCTGAAGGCGCCGCCACCGTGGCGGGAGGCACCGCCGTAGGTGTCGACGATGACCTTGCGTCCGGTGAGGCCGGCGTCGCCCTGGGGGCCGCCGATCTCGAACCGGCCGGTCGGGTTCACGATGACGTCGACGTGCGACGAGTCGAGGTCGACCTGGGCGAGCACCGGACGGATCACGTGCTCGGTCACCGCGGCGGTGAGCTCGTCGAGCGTGACGGACGGCGAGTGCTGCGTGGAGAGCACGACGGTCTCGACGGTCTTCGGCACGACGCCGTCGTACCCGACCGTGACCTGGGTCTTGCCGTCGGGACGCAGGAACGACAGCTCGCCGGACTTGCGGACCGCGGCCAGTCGCTCGGCCAGGCGGTGCGCCAGCCAGATCGCGACCGGCATGTACTCGGGGGTCTCGTTCGTCGCGAAGCCGAACATGATCCCCTGGTCGCCGGCGCCCTGGCGGTCGAGCGGGTCCACGCCGGCGCCGGAGCGCGCGTCGAGGGACTCGTCGACACCCTGGGCGATGTCGGGCGACTGCGCACCGATCGAGACCTCGACGCCGCAGGTGTGGCCGTCGAAGGAGACCTCGGACGAGTTGTAGCCGATGCCCGTGATGACGTCACGGACGAGCTTCGGGATCTCGACGTAGCCCGAGGTCGTGACCTCGCCGGCGACGTGCACGAGCCCGGTGGTGACCATCGTCTCCACCGCGACGCGTGCGTGCGGGTCGACGGTCAACAGCGCGTCGAGGATCGTGTCCGAGATCTGGTCGCAGATCTTGTCGGGGTGCCCCTCCGTCACCGACTCGGACGTGAAGAGGCGCAGGCTGCTGCTGGTCACCGCGGTCAGTCGGTGGGCTGCTGCTGCTTGGTGACGGTGAGCTTGTCCTCGTTGATCTCGTGCAGTGCGACGGACAGCGGCTTGTCGTCGATCGTCGAGTCGACCAGCGGGCCGACGTTGTCGAACAGCGAACCCTCGTGCAGGTCGGCGTAGTAGTCGTTGATCTGTCGCGCGCGCTTCGAGGCGAAGATGACGAGCGCGTACTTCGACTCCACCTTGGCGAGCAGGTCGTCGATGGGCGGGTCGATGATGCCCTGGGGGTTGGCCATGGTGTCTCCAGTCGACGGAACGGGGGGACGCCCGGTCAGGGCGCAGTGAACAAGTCTACGACCTCACGCGCCGCGGTGCCGACATCGGAGTTCACGATGCGCACGTCGAACTCGTCCTGGGCGGCGAGTTCGACCTTGGCGGTGTCGAGCCGGCGTGCCTGTTCCTCGGCCGATTCCGTGCCGCGGCCGATCAGCCGGCGCACGAGTTCCTCCCACGACGGGGGCAGCAGGAAGACGAGCACCGCGTCGGGCATGGCGTCCCGGACCTGGCGTGCGCCCTGCAGGTCGATCTCGAGCATCACCTTGTCGCCGGCGTCGAGCGCGCGGTCGATCGGCGGCCGGGGCGTGCCGTACCGGTACGAGTTGTGGACGGTGGCCCACTCGAGGAGCTCGCGGTCGCGGATCATCCGGTCGAACTCGGCGTCGTCCACGAAGTAGTAGTGCACGCCGTCGACCTCGCCCGGACGGGGCTTGCGGGTCGTCGCCGAGACGCTGAGGTTGACGTCCGGGTACTGCTCGCGGATGTACGCGCTGACCGTGCCCTTGCCGACCGCGGTGGGGCCGGCCAGGACGACGAGCTTCGACGACCCGCGCTTGCGACCGCGGGCTGCGAGCCAGTCGGCGAGCTCCGACCGCTGCCGGGTGCCGAGGCCGCCGAGGCGCTTCGACGGCGCGATCCGCAGCTCGCCCATGATCGACTCCGCCCGTGCCGGTCCGATGCCGGGCAGGCTCGTGAGCAGGTCGCGCACCCGCAGGGACTTCTCGGCCGGTGCGTCGGCGTCCGACCAGGCGGTGCGGGCGACCTCGAGAGCGGAGCGCTCCCCCGACGCGACCGCGGCCTTGACCGCGGCCCGGGCACGACGGGCGGCCACCGCAGCGGCAGCCGCGGCGACCCGGTCGACCTCGGGTGGGTTCCGGTGTGCGGGCAGGCCGTCGCGGTCCGTCGTCATGCGGCGGCCCCCAGCGCGGCGCGGATCCGGTCCGCACGGTCGGTCACGAGGGCGGCGACGCCGTCGGGACCGTCGGTGAGCAGGCCGCGCGACTCGCTGACGAGCACCTGCTCGGCGCGGGCGCCGTACAGCGCGCGGAGGTCCTCGATGCGGGCGCCCTGGGCACCGAAGCCCGGGGCGAGGATCGGCGAGGTGCCGATGGTGTCCGCGTCGATGCCGAAGTCGTCGAGGTCGAGGGTCGCGCCGAGCACGAGCCCGACGTCGCCGAGGGGCTGGTCGCCGCCTCTCCGGTTGTCGTCTGCCACGTCCAAGACGATACCGGCAGCGACGCTCCGCCCCGAACGAGGTCCCTCGGCGAGCACCGCGGTCTGCAGCACGCGCGCCTCGGGGTTGCTCGTGGCGGCGAGCACGAAGACCCCGGCACCGTTCCGGCGCGCCACGTCGACCGTTCCCGCGAGGGAGCCGTAGCCGAGGTACGGCGACACCGTCATGGCGTCGGCGGCGAACGGACCGTCACGGTCCAGCCACGCGAGCGCGTAGTCGTCCCCCGTCGACCCGATGTCGCCGCGCTTGACGTCGGCGACGACCAGGAGGCCCGCATCGCGTGCCCGACGGATCGTCGCGTCGAGCGCACGGTAGCCCGCCACCCCCGCGGCCTCGAAGAACGCGATCTGCGGCTTCACGACCGCGGCGCGGCCGGCGGCCGCGTCGACCAGGGTCGCGCCGAACGCGGTCAGGCCCTGCTCGTCGCGGCCCAGCCCCCACGCCGCCAGGGTGGCGGCGTGGGGGTCGATGCCGACGCAGAGGGCGGAACGCGACCCGATGGCGGACGCGAGCCGGACGCCGAAGGAGGCCGCGCCTCCCGTGCCCGGGTCGCTCACCAGGTGGCGCGCTCGAGCGCGTAGTCCTGCAGGCTCCGCACGCTGTGCGGCGACCCGATCGTCTCGATCGCCGCGACGGCGGCCCCGAGCTGCGCGATCGTCGTGAACAGCGGCTTGTCCGCCGCGACCGTCGCCGCACGGATCTCGTACCCGTCCGCACGACCGGCGGCACCCGACGGCGTGTTGATGACGATGTCGACCTCGTTCCGGGCCAGCAGGTCGACGACGCTCTCGCCGCCCTCGCTGTACTTGCCGACGAGCGTGACCTCGATGCCGTTGCGGCGCAGGATCTCCGCCGTGCCCTCGGTCGCCGTGATCGTGAAGCCGAGCTGCTGCAGCCGGTGCACCGGGAGCACGATGGCGCGCTTGTCGGTGTCGGCGACGCTCACGAACACGGTGCCGCTCGTGGGCAGACCGCCGTACGCGGCTTCCTGCGACTTGAGGAACGCCCGCGGGAAGTCGCGGTCGATGCCCATGACCTCGCCGGTGGAGCGCATCTCCGGGCTGAGCACCGAGTCGACGACCTGGCCGTCGTGGGTGCGGAACCGGCGGAAGGGCAGCACGGCCTCCTTCACGGCGATCGGGGACTGGATCGGCACGAACGCGCCGTCACGGGCGGGCAGGAGCCCCTCGGCGACGAGCGTGTCGATCGTCGTGCCGGTCATGATCCGCGATGCGGCCTTGGCCAGCGGGATGCCGAGCGCCTTCGAGACGAACGGGACCGTGCGGCTGGCGCGCGGGTTCGCCTCGAGGACGTAGAGCACGCCCGCGCCGATGGCGAACTGCACGTTGAGCAGGCCCTGGACGCCGATGCCGCGCGCGATCTTCTCGGTCGCGTCCACGACGCCCTGGATCTCGGCACGGCCGAGACCGACCGGCGGCAGGGTGCAGGCCGAGTCGCCGGAGTGGATGCCGGCCTCTTCGAGGTGCTCCATGATCCCGCCGATGTAGAGCCGCTCGCCGTCGAAGAGCGCGTCGACGTCGATCTCCACCGCGTCGTCGAGGAAGCGGTCGACCAGCAGCGGGAGCTCCGGCCCGATGATCGCCTGGTCGGCCATCCGGTCGAAGTAGTCCGCGAGCGACGGGGAGTCGTACAGGATCTCCATGCCGCGACCGCCGAGCACGAAGGACGGGCGGACGAGGACGGGGTAGCCGATCTCCTCGGCCACCGCGGTCGCGCTGGCGAGGTCGTGGGCGGTGCCGTTCCGGGGCGCGAGCAGGCCGGCAGCGTCGAGGATGGCGGAGAACTGGCCGCGCTCCTCGGCGGAGTCGATCGCGCTCGGGCTGGTGCCGAGGATCGGGATGCCCGCAGCCTCGAGCGGCTTCGCGAGCCCGAGGGCCGTCTGGCCGCCGAGCTGCACGACCACGCCGACGAGCTCGCCGGAGGCCGCCTCGGCCTCGATGACCTCGAGGACGTCCTCGGTGGTCAGCGGCTCGAAGTACAGGCGGTCCGAGGTGTCGTAGTCGGTCGAGACCGTCTCCGGGTTGCAGTTGATCATGATCGTCTCGAACCCGGCGGCGCTCAGCGCGAAGGACGCGTGCACGCAGGAGTAGTCGAACTCGACGCCCTGCCCGATGCGGTTCGGGCCGGAGCCGAGGATGACGACCTTCTTGCGGTCGCTCGGGGCGACCTCGGTCTCGGCGTCGTACGACGAGTAGTGGTACGGCGTGAGGGCCGGGAACTCGCCGGCGCAGGTGTCGACGGTCTTGAACACCGGGCGGATGCCCTCGGCGTGACGGGCGTCACGGGCCTGCTGCTCGGTGATCCCCCGCAGGCTGCCGATCTGGGCGTCGCTGAAGCCGTGCTCCTTCGCCCAGCGCAGGGTGTCCGCGTCGAGGGTCTCGGCGTTCCTGACCTCCAGAGCGACTTCGTTGATCAACACGATCTGGTCGATGAACCACGGGTCGATCTTGGTGGCCTCGAAGACCTCGTCGGCGGTGGCGCCCGCGACGAGCGCCTGCTGCACGGTGACGATGCGACCGTCGGTCGGGATCGCCGACTTCTGCAGCAGCGCGTCCTTGTCGAGCTCGACCGCCGGGGTGTCCCAGTGGAACGACGAGCCGCGCTTCTCGAGCGAGCGGAGCGACTTCTGCAGCGCCGTCGCGTAGTTGCGGCCGATCGCCATCGCCTCGCCGACGCTCTTCATCGTCGTGGTGAGCGTGGCGTCCGCCGCGGGGAACTTCTCGAACGCGAACCGCGGGGTCTTCACGACCACGTAGTCGAGCGTCGGCTCGAAGCTGGCCGGGGTGACACGGGTGATGTCGTTCTCGATCTCGTCGAGGCGGTACCCGATCGCGAGCTTCGCGGCGATCTTCGCGATCGGGAAGCCCGTCGCCTTCGACGCGAGCGCCGAGGAGCGGGAGACGCGCGGGTTCATCTCGATGACGATGACGCGGCCGTTCGACGGGTCGACGGCGAACTGGATGTTGCAGCCGCCGGTGTCGACGCCGACGCGACGGATGATGTCGATGCCGATGTCGCGCATGTTCTGGTACTCGCGGTCGGTCAGCGTCAGCGCGGGGGCGACGGTGATCGAGTCACCGGTGTGGACGCCCACGGGGTCGACGTTCTCGATCGAGCAGATCACGACGGTGTTGTCGTAGTTGTCGCGCATCAGCTCGAGCTCGTACTCCTTCCAGCCGAGGATCGACTCCTCGAGCAGGACCTCGGTCGTCGGGCTGGACTGCAGCCCGTCGCCGACGAAGCGGACGAGTTCTTCCTCGTTGTAGGCGAAGCCGGAGCCGAGGCCGCCCATGGTGAAGGACGGACGGACGACGAGCGGGTAGCCGAGGTCCTGCGCGTACTCCTTCGCCTCTTCCAAGGTGTGCGCGATGTGGCTGCGCGCGACGTCGGCGCCGGACTCGAGGACGAGCTCCTTGAAGAGCTGGCGGTCCTCACCGCGCTGGATGGCGTCGACCTTCGCGCCGATCAGCTCGACGCCGTACTTGTCGAGGATGCCCTCGGCGTCGAGCTTGATCGCGGCGTTCAGGGCGGTCTGGCCGCCGAGGGTCGGCAGCACGGCGTCCGGCTGCTCGATCTTGATGATCTCCTCGAGCGAGGCGCTCGTGATCGGCTCGATGTACGTCGCGTCGGCGAAGTCCGGGTCGGTCATGATCGTCGCCGGGTTCGGGTTGACGAGGATCACCCGGACGCCCTCGGCACGGAGGACGCGGCACGCCTGGGTGCCGGAGTAGTCGAACTCGGCGGCCTGCCCGATGACGATCGGGCCGGAGCCGATGACGAGGACGGAGTTGATGTCTGCGCGCTTCGGCATCAGTTGGCTTCCTTGGTGATGTCTGCTGCGGGGGTCGTGGCGTCGGCGGTCGCCGCGTCGAGCGGCTCCCCGTCGCGACGCTCGCGCACCAGGTCCGCGAACCGGTCGAAGAGGTACATGGAGTCGTGCGGGCCGGCCGCCGCCTCGGGGTGGTACTGCACGCTGAACGCCGGCACGTCGAGCGCGCGGAGGCCCTCGACCACCTGGTCGTTCAGGGAGTAGTGCGAGACCTCGACACGACCGAAGCCGGCCGGTGACTCGACGACCTCGCCGAGGGGCGCGTCGACCGCGAAGCCGTGGTTCTGGCTCGTGATCTCGACCTTGCCGGTCACGGTGTCGAGCACCGGCTGGTTGATGCCGCGGTGCCCGAACGGGAGCTTGTAGGTGCCGAACCCGAGGGCGCGTCCGAGCAGCTGGTTGCCGAAGCAGATGCCGAAGAACGGGCGCCCGGTCTTCAGGCTGCCCTGGAGCAGCTCCACCTGGGCGTCCGACGCGGCAGGGTCGCCGGGGCCGTTCGAGTAGAAGAGCGCGTCCGGCGCGAGGGCCTCGAGCTCGTCGGCGGTGATGTCCTGCGGCACGACGTGCACCTCGAAGCCGCGCTCGGCGAGGTACCGCGTGGTCGAGGCCTTCACACCCAGGTCGAGCACGGCAAGCTTGCCGATCTGCTCGCCGACCGCGGGGACCACGTAGGTCTCGGGCGTCGACACGATCGACGAGAAGCTCGCGCCCGCCATCGTGGCCTGCGCGCGGACCGCGTCGAGCTGCTCCGACTCGGACAGCGCGGCGTCGGCGCCGCTGAACACGCCGCCCTTCATGGCTCCAGCGTCGCGGATCCGGCGGGTGAGCGCCCGGGTGTCGATCCCGGAGATGCCGACGATGCCGTCGCGCACGAGGTGGTCGTCGAGCGACGCGTTCGCGCGGTGGTTCGACACGACGCGGCTGGGGTCGCGCACGACGTAGCCGGCGACCCAGATGCGACGGGACTCGGGGTCCTCGTCGTTCACACCCGTGTTGCCGATGTGCGGCGCGGTCTGCACCACGATCTGTCCGGCGTAGGAGGGGTCGGTGAGCGTCTCCTGGTACCCGGTCATGCCGGTCGCGAAGACCACCTCGCCGAGCGTGCGCCCGCGGGCGCCGTAGGCCCAGCCGTCGTACCGGGTGCCGTCCTCGAGGACCAGTACGGCCCGTTCGCGTGTCATCAGTTCGTCCCTTCGCCCGCGGTGTGCGGGTGTTCGTGCTTCGTCGACAGTCCCTGCAGGGCGGCCAGTGCTGCGCCGTCGCCCTCCGGGAACCGGAAGTAGGTGTCGAGGTCCGACGCACCTGCGGCGCCGGTCGCCGTCCATCGCAGACGGACCAGTCCCCCGGGCTCGACCACGCGGTCGATGGCCCACGTGGCGCGGTCGGCGCCGCGGACGGCGGAGGCTTCGATCCAGCGGTCCGGGGTGCCGGCGTGGTGGAGCACCACGCCGGTGTCGTGGACGGTCACGCCGCCGCGGCCCCGGAAGCCGAGTCCACCAGCGGTGATCCGCTCGAGCGGTTGGTCGGCGCGGGTCGTCGCGACGGTGAAGCCGTCCCACGACCCGGCCGCCGGTCCGACGTCGGTCGGCACCGGGACGGGAGGCACGGATTCCGCCTGCTTCCTCGCCCGCGTCCGCCAGGTGCGTGCCATGGCGACGAACAGCGCGACGACGAGGGCGAGGATGATGCCCCCTTCGAGCCAGCGCAGCGCGTCACCGCTCATGCCGTCGCCTCCGCCCGCGCGGCGCGGGCGTGTCCGGCGACCGTCTCGGCGTCGACGAGCTCCCCCGCCAGGAGCGTGGGGTACCCGTGGTGGAAGGTCGCGACGACCCGGCCCGGGAGCCGCATGCCGAGGTACGGCGAGTTCTGCGACTGCCCGGCGAGGTCGGCGACGGAGAACTCGCGGACGGCCGTCGGGTCGTACAGCGTGATCTCGGCCGGTGCGCCCTCGGCGATCCGCTGCCCGTGCCCCTCGACCTGGCCGATGCGCGCGGGCGCCTCGGACAGGACGCGCGCGACGTCGGCCCAGTCGAGCCGGCCGTCGTCGACCACGGCGGCCTGCACGACGCTCAGCGCGGACTCGAGGCCGACCATGCCGTTCGCCGCCGCGGGCCACTCGCAGCACTTCGCCTCGGCGGTGTGCGGCGCGTGGTCGGTCGCGACGATGTCGATCGTGCCGTCGGCCAGGGCGGCCCGGAGCGCGTCGACGTCCTCGCGGGAGCGCAGCGGCGGGTTGACCTTGTACCGGGCGTCGTAGCCGGGAGCGCCGTCGTGCCCGGCGATGAGGTCCTCGGTCAGCACCAGGTGGTGCGGCGTGACCTCGGCGGTGACGTCGATGCCGCGGGACTTCGCCCAGCGGATCACCTCGACGCTGCCGGCGGTCGAGACGTGGCACACGTGCAGCCGGGCCCCGACGTGGTCGGCGAGCAGGACGTCGCGGGCGATGATCGCCTCTTCCGCGACCGCCGGCCAACCGGCGAGCCCGAGCTCCGACGACAGCCGACCCTCGTTCATCTGGGCGCCGATGGTCAGCCTCGGCTCCTGCGCGTGCTGCGCGAGCACCCCGCCGAAGCCCTTGATGTACTCGAGCGCCCGGCGCATGAGGAGCGGGTCGGACACGCACGAACCGTCGTCCGAGAAGACCCGGACCTTCGCCCGGCTCGTCGCCATCGCGCCGATCTCGGACAGGTGGGTGCCCTGGAGTCCCTGGGAGACCGCGCCGATCGGGCGCACCGTGACGTACCCGGCGTCGTCGCCGAGCGCCTGCACCTGCTCGACCACACCGGCGGTGTCCGCCACCGGCGACGAGTTCGCCATCGCGTTGACGGCGGTGAAGCCGCCCGCGGCCGCGGCACGCGAGCCGGTGAGGACCGTCTCCGACTCCTCGAAGCCGGGCTCGCGCAGGTGGGTGTGGAGGTCCACGAGACCGGGCAGGGCGATCAGACCGTCCGCGTCGACGACCGTGGCGCCGGCCGCGTCGAGACCGGAGCCGACCGCGGTGATGCGCCGCGCCTCCAGGCGGATGTCGGCACGCGTGCCGTCGACCAGCTGCGCGCCGCGGATGAGGTGGGCGGTCATGCGACGGTCTCCTTCGTTGCTGCGGTCGCTTCGGACCCGGTCAGGGCCAGGTAGAGCACGGCCATCCGGACCGACACGCCGTTCTCGACCTGCTCGACGACCGTCGATCGGGGGTCGTCGGCGGCGACGCCGGCGATCTCGAGCCCGCGGTTCATCGGGCCCGGGTGCATGATCAGCGTGCGCTCGTCGAGCCGGGCGAACCGGCTCGCCGTGAGGCCCCAGTGCCGGGTGTACTCGCGCGGGTTCGGGAAGAACGCGTCGTTCATCCGCTCCTGCTGGATGCGCAGGGTCATCACGACGTCCGGGTCCTCGGCGAGGGCGACGTCGAGGTCGTGGTGCACCGCGGCGCCGAACGGCGTGCTCGCGACCGGGAGCAGGGTCGGCGGCGCGGCGAACGTGACGCTCGCGCCGAGGGTCTGCAGGAGCCAGGCGTTGCTCCGGGCGACCCGGCTGTGCAGCACGTCGCCGACGATGAGCACCCGGACGCCGTCGAGGGCCTGGCCGCGGCTGCCGGCACCGTGCAGGCGCCGACGCATCGTGAACGCGTCGAGCAGGGCCTGCGTGGGGTGCTCGTGCGTGCCGTCGCCGGCGTTGACGACCGGGACGTCGATCCAGTCGGCGTCGGCGAGGACCCGCGGCGCACCGGACGCACCGTGGCGCATCACGATGCCGTCGATGCCCATGGCGCCGAGGGTCTGCACGGTGTCCTTGAGGGACTCGCCCTTGGAGACGCTCGAGCCCTTCGCCGCGAAGTTGAGGACGTCGGCGGAGAGGCGCTTGGCGGCCGCCTCGAACGAGATCCGGGTGCGCGTGGAGTCCTCGAAGAAGAGGTTCACGACGGTCTTGCCGCGCAGCGCGGGGAGCTTGCGGACCTCGCGCGTGTTGACCTCGGCCATCTCCTCGGCGACGTCGAGGATGTGGATCGCCTCGGCGCGGGAGAGGTCGGCGGTGGAGAGGAGGTGCTTCACGCTCCACCCCCGTCGCCCTGCTCGATGACGACCTCGTCGGTGCCGTCGGTCTCGGTCAGGCGGAGCGTCACCCGCTCGTCGGAGGCCGTCGGCAGGTTCTTGCCGACGTGGTCCGCGCGGATCGGGAGCTCGCGGTGGCCCCGGTCGACGAGCACGGCGAGCCGAACCGCGCGCGGGCGACCGATGCCCTGGAGCGCGTCGAGTGCCGCCCGGACCGTGCGACCGGAGTACAGGACGTCGTCGACGAGGACCACGACCTTGCCGTCGATGCCGCTCGCCGGGATGGTCGTCCGGTGCGGCGCGCGACCGATGCCGTGGCCGAGGTCGTCGCGGTGCATCGTGACGTCGAGCGTGCCGACGCGGTGCGACCTGCCGGCGTCCGCGCCGGTCGCTGCCGGTTCGCTCGTCCGCTCGGGCTCGATGGCCGCCCACTCGGGCTCGATGTCCGCCAGGATGCGGTCGAGCCGCTCGGCCAGGACGGCGCCCCGTGTCGGGATGCCCAGGAGCACGAGGTCCGAGGCACCGTGGTTGGCCTCGAGGATCTCGTGCGCGATGCGTGTCAGAGCACGCGTGATGTCGGAGTGCTGCAGGACCGTTCTGGTGCCCACGCCGACCTCCTTCCCCGCCTCACCGGACGGCATTAAAGGATGCTGACGTGGTCAACCCTACCGGGACTCCTGGTCCTCTGCGACCGTCCGACCGGACGGTGCACCGCTCGACTTCTCGCCCGGCGCGCGGCCGCCGGCGACGGCCCCGAGCACACCGTTGACGAACCCGGCGGACTCCTCCGTCGAGAGCGACTGGGCCAGCTCGACCGCCTCGGCGATCGCGACCGCGTCGGGGACATCGGGGTTGAACCGGAGCTCCCAGACGCCCATGCGCAGGATGCAGCGGTCGAGCACCGGCATGCGGGCGATCGACCAGCCCTGGGCGTGCTCGACGATCACGGCGTCGATCTCGTGGCGGGCGTCGTCGACACCCGTGACGATCTGGCGGGCGTAGTCCCAGCTGGAGGCACGCTCCGGCTGGTCGAGGTGCCGGACGGTCTCGGTCGCGAGGACGTCCGCGATCGGGAGCTCACGCACCTCGGCCACGTACAGCATGTCGAGGGCGCGCTTGCGGGCCTTCGAACGAGCACTCATACGGGCGTCGCCTAGGAGTTGACGCGGCCGAGGAAGCTGCCGTCGCGCGTGTCGATCTTCACCGTGGTGCCGCTCTCGAGGTAGAGCGGGACCTGGATGCGGTGGCCGGTCGCGATGATCGTCGCGTCCTTCGTGCCACCGGACGAGCGGTCGCCCTGCAGGCCGGGCTCGGTCTCGACCTCGGTCACGATCGACGTCGGGAGCTCGACGTAGAGCGGGTTGCCCTCGTTCATCGCGATGGTGACCATCGCGGACTCGAGCAGGTAGTTCTTCGCGTCGCCGACGACCGTCGCCGAGACCGGGATCTGGTCGTAGGTGTCGGTGTCCATGAACACGTAGGAGTCGCCGTCCTCGTAGAGGAACTGGTAGTCACGGCGGTCGACCGTCGCGGTGTCGATCTTCGCGCCCGCGTTGAAGGTGCGGTCGACGACCTTGCCCGACACGACGTTCTTCAGCTTGGTGCGGACGAACGCGCCGCCCTTGCCCGGCTTGACGTGCTGGAACTCGACGACCGACCAGAGCTGCCCGTCGATGATGAGAACGGCGCCGTTCTTGATGTCAGTGGTACTGGCCATGAGTCTTCGATGTCCCGTTCGATCGTGTTGTGAAGGTCTGCGGACCGCGCTGGGTCCCGGACGAGTGTAGCGGACGGGTCGTGGCGTCCCCGCGCAGTGCGCGCTGCGCCTGCGCCTGCGCCTGCGCCTGCGCCTGCGCCTGCGCCTGCGGTCACTCTCGTCGTCGCGCGCGGATCGCGTCGACCGCTGCCCAGGCGAGCAGCACCACCGCCGCTCCCCCGAGCAACGCTCCGGCCACCCCGGTCGAGATGACCGCCGTCGGCCGGGCCGGCAGCGCGAGGTACACGATCGACAGGATGCCGGCCCCGGCGCCGAGCAGCACGAGCAGCACCCGCCGGACCACCCCGTTCAGCGTCCGTCGGTCCCGCCGGTCCGCGAACAGCCGGATGTTGACCGACAGCTTGCCGGTCTCGATCGCCTCGCCGATGCGGTCCACCCGACGCGGGAGCCGGCGTGCGGCCGTCACCGCGCCGAACAGCTCGCGCACCGCCACGTCCCGGAGCTTGCCCGGTCGCAGCTGGTCGCGGATCTGTTCGGAGGCGAGTCCTCGTGACTCCTCGAGCAGGTCGAACGAGGGGGCGAGCGTGCGCAGCGTCCCCTCGAAGATCGCCAGGGCGCGCGCGGCGGCGACGAAGTCCGGCGGCGCCTTCAACCGGTACCGCCCGAACACCGCGACGGCGTCGTCCACCGTCTCGACGCCGATCCGGGCACCCGGACCGAGCTCGTCCGCGACGAAGCGCGCGATGTCCCGGCGGAAGTCGGGTTCGTCCTGGGCGTCCCGGACCGGTGCCATCCGGAGCACCGCGTCGGCGATCCGCGAGGTGTCGTCCTGGATGTACGCGGCGAGCAGCTCCTGCACGATGTCCCGGAGGCCGGGGTCGAGCCTGCCCACCGATCCGAAGTCGATCAGCGCCGGCCGGCCGTCGGGCAGCAGCAGGACGTTCCCGGGGTGGAGGTCACCGTGGTACACCCCGTCGAACACCACCTGCCGGAGGAACGCACGGAGGATCGACCGCATCGGCTGGTCGAGGTCGCGGTCGCTCCGCTCGGCCCGGATCGCGCTGAGGGTGTCCCCTTCGAGGAACTCCATCACGAGCACGCGCCGACCGGAGAGCTCCGGGTACGGGTCCGGGAAGCGCACCTCGTCGGGGCGGGCGCTCCGGCGCTGGGCAGCCCGCAGTGCCTCGAGGTTCCGGAGCTCCGAGCTGAAGTCGACCTGCCGCACGAGGTCGTCGGCGTACTGCTGGGCCACGTCCTGCACGCCGACCTGACGGGCCTCGACCGACCAGCGCGCCATGAAGCGCACGACACGGAGGGCGATGTCGACGTCGCGGCGGACGGCCTGGTCGATGCCGGGCCGCTGCACCTTGACGGCGACGCTCGTGCCGTCGGCGAGGCGGGCTCGATGGACCTGTGCGATCGACGCCGCGGCCACCGGGACCGGGTCGAAGGCCGCGAAGACCTCGTCCACGGGCGCGCCGAGTTCGCGTTCGAGCAGCGCTGCGACCTCGTCCGCGGGTGCCGGGGACACGTTCCGCTGCAGGTGCGCGAGCCCCTCGGTCCACTCCTCGGGGAGCAGGTCGTCGCGGGTGGAGAGGAGCTGGCCCATCTTCACGAACCCGCCGCCGGCCTCCTCGAGCGCACGGCGGAGGTGCTCGGCCTGGCTGCGGCGGAGGTCCGAGTTCGCCGGGTCGTGCGAGAAGTCCAGGCGCCGGAACGGGACGAGGCCGTGCCGGCGTGCGATCGACAGCAGCTCGGTGAACCGGCGGGCACGGGACCGGACGGTCCCGGGGTCGGTCGCGTCCGGTGTGGACAGGTCGCTCAGGCGTGGCGGGGTGGGCACGGTTCCAGTCTGCTCCCCCGCCCTGCGTGGTCGGTTCCTCCACAGCCTGGAGGCGCGGCTCGCCGTCCCCAGGCGGCCGACGCCCGTCCTGCGGCCGCCTGCACTGCGTCAGGTTGGGATCGATTCACCTGGTCCGTTTCGCAGCACCAGGGTGATCAGACATACGACATTTCGACAACTGTGCTCCGGGGACTCGCCGACCTATCGTGGTGGTCCAAGGCGGACCGGCGGCTCGCAGACCGCGCGTTGCGCCGCCGCGTCCCTCGGAGCAGGCCGACCGTCGACACGAAGGAGCCGGAGTGATGCCGATCTTCAGACGCCTCCCGGATGCGCTCGATCCCGACCGTGACGACGACGCGTACTGGGCATGGGAGAACGGAGCGACCATCGCCGAGTTCCACGAGTGGAAGCGGACGGATGTCCTCACCGTCTCGATGCGGGTGAAGTGGTGGTGGCGACGGACCCGCCGCGTCCTCCGCTGAGCTAGACCCCGACCTCCTGGTAGGCGGTGAAGAGCAGGTGGTCCTCGGGCCCCTCGAGCGTGACCGGCTTGCCGACACCGTCGAGGATGATGAACCGGAGCATGCCGGCGCGGGCCTTCTTGTCACGACGCATCGTGGCGAGGAGCCCCTCCCAGCGACCGATGCCGTAGGTCGTGGGCAGCTCGAGCGACTCGAGGATCGCGCGGTGTCGGTCCACCGTGGCGTCGTCGAGGTGTCCGGTGAGGCGCGCGAGCTCGGCGGCGAAGACCATCCCGACCGCGACGGCCGCTCCGTGTCGCCACTGGTACCGCTCGGCGTGCTCGATGGCGTGCCCGAGGGTGTGCCCGTAGTTCAGGATCTCGCGGCGGCCCTGCTCGGTGAAGTCGTCCGAGACGACCTGCGCCTTGAGTTCGATCGCGAGCTCGACGACGCGGCGGAACTCCGGCGTCGTCGGGTCGGTGACGCGGTCGACGTCGGCCTCGATGATGTCGAGGATCTCCGGGACGGCGATGAAGCCGGCCTTCACGATCTCGGCGAAGCCCGTGAGGATCTCGTTGCGGGGCAGCGTGGCGACGAGGTCGATGTCGGCGACGACCGCGCGGGGCGGGGAGAAGGCGCCGACGAGGTTCTTGCCCTCGTTGGTGTTGATGCCGGTCTTGCCGCCGACGCTCGCGTCCACCATGCCGAGCACGCTCGTGGGGATCGCGACGTACGGCACCCCGCGCAGCCAGGTCGCCGCGACGAACCCGGCGAGGTCGGTCACGGCACCGCCGCCGAGGCCGATGACGGCGTCGGTGCGGGTGAAGTCGGACTGCCCCATGATCTGCCAGCAGAACGCGGCGACCTCGACGCGCTTGGCGCCCTCGGCGTCCGGGACCTCGGCGATGAGGGCCTCGAGGCCGGCGTCGACGAGCAGGTCGCGCAGCGCGTTCGCCCGGGCGCCGAGCGTCGGGGCGTGCACGATGAGGACCTTGGCGACACGGGGGCCGAGGAGCGCCGGCACCGAGCCGAGCAGGCCGTTGCCGACGGCCACGACGTACCCGTCCGCGCCGCCGACGCGGATCTCGGTGGTGCCGTCGGGGAGGACTGACTGGGTCGGGTCGGTCACGCTGTTCCTTCGCTCGTGGGTGCACCGGTGCGGACCGGAGGGGTTCCGTCGCGCAGCCACGCGACGACGTCGTCGACGACGCGCGACATCGGCCGGCGCGAGGTGTCGAACACCGCGTGCGCGAGCTCGGCGTAGGTCGCCGCCCGCGCGTCCATGATCGTCTGCCACGCGTCGATGCCGCCGCTTGCCAGGAGCGGGCGGTCGCTGCCGGCGATCCGGTCGGCGACGGCCTCGGGCGAGACGGTCAACAGGACGATGCGCGCCCCGGCCATGGCCTCGCGCGTGTCGACGTGGGTGACGGCCCCGCCACCGACGGCGATGACGCCCCCGGTCGACAGCGCTGTCCGGACGGCTGCCGCCTCGAGTGCACGGAAGGCGGCCTCACCACGGTCCGCGAAGATCCCGGGGATCGGACCGTGCTCGCGGACGATCACCCGGTCGGTGTCGGTGAACGGGACGCCGAGCGCCTTCGCCACGCGCTTGCCGACGCTGGACTTGCCGGCGCCCATCGGCCCGATGATGACGACCGGGGCTGCGGGACCGGCCGACGGCGACGCCGCCGCCGGCTCGGGTGCGTGCGTCACCAGGCCGAGGAGTGCTCGGCGGCCTCGGTGCTGCGGGTGCGCAGCGTCTCCGGGATCGACGCGAGGTACGCGTCGAGGTTCCGCTTCGTCTCGACGACGTTGTCGCCACCGAACTTCTCGAGCACGGCGTCGGCGAGGACGAGCGCGACCATGGCCTCGGCCACGACACCGGCAGCCGGCACGGCGCAGACGTCGGAGCGCTGGTGGTGCGCCGAGGCGTCCTCACCCGTGGCGACGTCGATGGTGTGCAGCGCGTGCGGGACGGTCGCGATCGGCTTCATGCCGGCGCGGACGCGCAGCACGGTGCCCGTGGACATGCCACCCTCGGTACCGCCCGCGCGGTCGGACGTGCGGTAGATCTCGCCGTCTTCGCGGAAGAGCTCGTCGTGCGCCTCGGACCCGCGGCGGGCAGCGGTCGCGAAGCCGTCGCCGACCTCGACGCCCTTGATCGCCTGGATGCCCATGATCGCCGCGGCCAGACGAGCGTCGAGCCGGCGGTCCCACTGCACGTGCGATCCGAGTCCGGGCGGGACGCCGTAGAACAGCACCTCGACGACGCCGCCGAGGGTGTCGCCGTCCTTCTTCGCGGCTTCGACCTCGGTCACCATGCGAGCGGAGGTCTCGGCGTCGAAGCACCGCAGCTGGTCGTCGTCGAGGCGGTCGACGTCGTCCGGCAGGGGCAGCGCGGTGCCGTCCGGGACGCGGACGGTGCCGACCTGCAGCGTGTGCGCGACCGATCGGATGCCGAGCTCGGCCAGGAAGGACTTCGCGACGGCGCCGAGCGCGACCCGGGCCGCGGTCTCGCGAGCGCTCGCGCGTTCGAGGATCGGGCGGGCCTCGTCGAAGCCGTACTTCTGCATGCCGACGAGGTCGGCGTGGCCCGGACGCGGGCGGGTGAGCGGGGCACTCCGACCACGGGAGAGGTCGGTCTGCTCGACGGGCTCGGGGTTCATGACCTCGACCCACTTCGGCCACTCGGTGTTGCCGATGCGGATCGCGATCGGGCTGCCGAGCGAGTAGCCGTGCCGGACGCCGCCGGAGACGTGCAGTTCGTCCTGCTCGAACTTCATGCGGGAGCCGCGGCCGTAGCCGAGCTTGCGTCGCGCGAGATCGGTACGGATGGACTCGAACGACACCGGGACACCCGCGGGCAGGCCCTCAAGCATCGCGATCAGTTCGGGTCCGTGGGACTCACCAGCAGTCAACCAACGAAGCATGGTGTCCATCTTCCCACAGCCCGGGCCCCGTGCGACGCCGCTCGACTACTGGTAGTCGGGGTGTGCCCGGAGCCACGCCTGGAACTGCGCCACGGCCACCTCGTGCTGGGCGAAGGTGTCCGAGAACACCGTCTCGCCGGTCTCGAGGTTCACCGTCACGAAGTACAACCACTTGCCCTGCGCCATGTTCGTGACGGCCTTGATGGCGATGTCGCCGGGGTTCGAGATCGGTGCCGGCGGCAGGCCGTCGTGCTTGTAGGTGTTGTACTTGTTCGACGCGTCCTCACGCTCGGCGTCGGTCGTCGTCACCCGGTGGGTGTTGCCCGTGCCGTAGGCGACCGTCGCGTCGGACTGCAGCGGCATGTCGATGTCGAGCCGGTTCTGGAACACCCGCGCGACCTTGGGGTAGTCGGCCGCGAGGCCCGCTTCCTTCTGCACGAGCGAGGCGAAGACGATCACGCGCTCCTGGTCGGCCTCGGCCACACCGGCGGCCGAGAGGTGCTCCTTCATCGTGTCGACCATCGACTTGAAGTACTCCGTCGCACTCCAACCCGGGTTGATCGGGTAGGTCGCGGGGAACAGCCAGCCCTCGAGCGTGGTCGTGTTCGCCGGCAGGTCGTACGCGGAGAGGTCCTTCGCCGCGGCGGAGACCTCGGCGGCGGAGAGTCCCGCCTTCGAAACCATGCCGGCCTCGATGTCCTTGAGCGCCGTGCCCTCGGGGATCACGATGGAGGCCTGGACGCGGTTGTCCTTGTCCTGCAGCGCCGCGAGGGCCGCCTTCGAGCTCATCTTCTTCTTGAGCGCGTACGACCCCGGCTGGAACTGGACGTCCGGCGAGGCGAGCAGGAGCTTGTAGAAGACCTTCGAGTCCTTCACGACACCGCTGCGCTGCAGGGTCGCGGCGACGTTCTCGCCGATGTCGCCCTGCTTGATGGTGATCGTCACCTTGCTGGTGCCGTCGCCGGAGTAGTCGTCCGGCTCCTGCGAACCGCTGATGGCGGCGACGAGCTGCTGGACCTTGGGCGCCGCGAAGGAGTACGCGGACACCCCGACCGCGAGGACCACCGCGACGATGACGATGCCCGCGATGAGCGGGCCGCGACGACGCTTCGGACGCGGCTCACGCGGGCCGCGTGGCGACCTGGAGGCGCCCCCACGTCCACCGCGACCGCCGCGTCCACCGTCTCCCGCGCCTCCGGGGCCGTTGCCGGGCTGGTCGGGACCACCTGCGCCGGCACCCGCGTCGGCGGCCGTGGCCGCGCCGGCGTCACCGCCGCGTGCCGCGGCACGCGCGTCGTCGTCGACGTGGAGTTCGCCGGTGAGGAGCGCGTGCACGTCCGGGTGCAGCTCGTCGGGTGACGACGCCACCGGGGCGTCCGCCGCGGCGGCGCGACGGTCGTCGTCGACTCCGCCGAGGTCGGGACGGTCGGTGCTCGACCCGGCCGCGTCGGTGGTGGCCGGGCTCGCGTCCGCGGGGCCCGCTTCGGAGCGTGCCCGCGCGGCTTCGGCGGCGCGTGCTTCGCGTCGGGACATGGGTCGACCGGTCGCGTCCGGGGCGCCGTTGCGCGCACCGGTGGTCTCGCCCGCGTCACCGCGTGCGTCGGGGGTCTCCGCACGGTCGGAAGTCGTCTTCCGCCGCTCGGCGTCGTTGCCGGGCGCGATGATCGCGTTCCAGTCCAGGTCGTCTGCCAACGGTCCTCGGGTCTCTCGGTCGGGAACTCCGCCTGGGCTCGGGGTGCTGGGCGACGGTGTGGCAGCCGCGTTCAGGCGAGCACTGCGGTGGTCCGCAGTTTCAGGGGAGCGTGGCCCCGGGTGGGGCACTGGCCGCACGCTCGTGGTCGAGCGCGTGTTGCAGAATGATAACAGCGGCCGCTTGGTCGATCACGGCGCGGGACTTCTTCGTGTTCTTGCCGGCCTGGTGCAGGCCGCGCTGGGCCGTCACGGTCGAGAGTCGTTCGTCGACCAGGCGCACCGGACGGTGTTCCGCCAGGCGCCCGGCGAACTCCCGGGCGTCCGCCGTGGACGGGGTGTCCCCGCCCGACATCGAGAGCGGCAGCCCGACGACGATCTCGAGGACGTCGTACTCCTCCGCGATCTCGAGGATCCGCCGGACGTCCGTGGCGTCGTGCCGGGCGACGGTCTCGACGGGCGTCGCGAGCAGCCCGTCACGGTCGCACACGGCGACCCCGATCCGGGCGCGGCCGACGTCGACGCCGAGCCGGCGCCCGGAACGGATCGCCACGATCAGGCCGCGAGCCGGTCGGTGACCGCGCGGAGCGCTGCCGGGAGCGCCGACGCGTCGGTGCCACCGCCCTGCGCGAGGTCCGGCTTGCCGCCGCCACCACCACCGAGGACGCCGGCGGCCTCCTTCGCGAGCGGTCCCGCCTGTACACCGGCGGCGCGGGCGGCGTCGTTCGTCGCGACGATGACCACCGGCTTGTCGTTGATGACCGCGCCGAGGACCACCACCGCGGCACCGTCGCCGAGCTGGCTGCGGACACCGGTCGCGAGCGCGCGCAGGTCGTCACCGGACTGCAGGCCTTGGACGGACTCGGCCACGACGGTCGTCGCGCCCACCGTCGTCGCCTGGCGTGCGATCGCCGGGACGCGCTGCTGGAGGTTGGCGGACTCGAACTCGGCGACGCGCTTCTGCGCCGTCCGCAGGTCCTCCATCAGGGACTGCACGCGGGTCGGCAGGTCCTCTCGGGGGGCCTTGAGTGCGCTCGACAGCTGGGACACGATGGTCCGCTCGACGGCGAGGTCGCGGAAGCCCTCGAGCCCGACGAGCGCCTCGACGCGGCGGTTGGTCGAACCGACGCTCGACTCCCCCACGAGGTTGACGAGCCCGACCTGGGCGCTGGACGCCACGTGCGTGCCACCGCAGAGCTCACGGGACCACGGGCCACCGATGTCGACCATGCGGACCTCGGAGCCGTACTTCTCGCCGAACAGCGCCTGCGCGCCGAGCGACTTGGCCTCGTCGAGCGGGAGCACGCGCGTCGAGACCTCGAGGTCGGAGCGGATCGCGTTGTTCACGACCTCCTCGATCTCGGAACGGGTCTCGAGCGAGACCGGCTGCGACCACGAGAAGTCGAGCCGCATGTAGCCCGACTTGTTGTACGAGCCGGCCTGGAGCGCCTCCGGGCCGAGGATGTCGCGCAGTGCGGCGTTCACGAGGTGCGTCGCGGAGTGCGCCTGGGTCGCACCGCGGCGGTACTCGGCGTCGACCACGGTCGTCGCCGGCGCACCGACACCGACCTCGCCCGAGCGCACCTGGACCGTGTGGCTCCACAGACCGGCGACGGGACGCTGGACGTCGAGCACCTCGAGGTCGAAGCCGTTGCCGACGATCGAGCCCTGGTCGGCGTCCTGACCACCGGACTCGGCGTAGAGGGAGGTCTCGCCGAGGACGACCTCGGCGATGTCGCCCGCGACCGCACGGTCGACGCTCACGCCGTCCACGATGATGCCGAGGATGTTCGTCTCGGCCTCGAGCGCGTCGTAGCCGAGGAAGACGGTCTCGCCCTTCGCCCGGAACGCGCTGTAGACGCTGAGGTCGGCGAGTGCGGTCTTCTTGCTCTTGGCGTCCGCCTTCGCCCGCGCCCGCTGCTCGGACATCAGGGTCTCGAACGCGGACCGGTCGACCTGGACGCCGGCTTCCTCAGCCATCTCCATCGTGAGGTCGATCGGGAAGCCGAAGGTGTCGTGCAGGAGGAACGCCGTGTCCCCGCCGATCGAGGGCGCGCCGTCCTGCTTCGCGCGCTCGACCGCGACGTCGAGGATCGTCGTGCCCTGCGCGAGCGTGCGGAGGAAGGTCTCCTCTTCCGCGTAGGCGATGCGCGCGATGCGGTCGTAGTCGCTGCCGACCTCGGGGTAGGCGTCGCGCATGGCGTCGCGGGACGCGGGGAAGAGCCGGGGGAAGGTCGCACCCTCGACGCCGAGCAGGCGCATCGCGCGCACGGTGCGGCGGAGCAGGCGGCGGAGGATGTAGCCGCGGCCCTCGTTCGACGGGGAGACGCCGTCGGCGATGAGCATGAGCGCCGACCGGACGTGGTCCGCGATGACGCGCATGCGGACGTCGTCCTCGTGCACGGCGCCGTACCGACGACCGGAGATCGCCGCCGCCTCGTCGAGGACCGGGCGCACCTGGTCGATCTCGTACATGTTGTCGACGCCCTGCTTGATGAAGGCGACGCGCTCGAGCCCCATGCCGGTGTCGATGTTCTTGTTCGGCAGCTCGCCCGTGATCTCGAAGTCGTACTTCGAACGGACGTCGGCGATCTGGTACTGCATGAACACGAGGTTCCAGATCTCGACGTAACGGTCGTCGTCGGTCGCCGGACCGCCGTCGATGCCGTACTCCGGACCGCGGTCGAAGAAGATCTCGGAGCAGGGGCCCGCCGGCCCGGGCTGCCCGGTCGACCAGTAGTTGGTGTCCTTGCCGAGCCGCTGGATCCGCTCGTCGGGGAGCGAGGAGTGCTGCTTCCAGAAGGCGATCGCCTCGTCGTCGTCCTCGTACACGGTGACCCAGAGGTCGTCGGGCGAGAAGCCGAGCCCACCGTCCGGCTCGGGCGTCGTCAGGAACTGCCAGGCGTACTCGATCGCCTGCTCCTTGAAGTAGTCGCCGAACGAGAAGTTGCCGTTCATCTGGAAGAACGTGCCGTGCCGCGGGGTCTTGCCGACCTCTTCGATGTCGTTCGTGCGGATGCACTTCTGGACACTCGTGGCGCGGGGGTACGGCGCGGGGACGAGCCCGGTCAGGTACGGGATGAACGGCACCATGCCGGCGACCGTGAACAGGAGCGAGGGGTCGTCCGAGACGAGCGAGGCGGACGGGACGACGGTGTGGCCGCGGTCACCGAAGAACTGGAGCCAACGGCGGCGGATCTCTGCGGTCTGCATGGTGCTTCCTGGTTTCAGGTCGTGTGCGTGGGAGGGGTCGTCGGTCAGACGTCAGTGCGGAGCTCGGCCTCGCGAGAGCGGTAGCCCTCGGCGACGGCACCACGGAAGGCTTCCGCGCGAGCGTTCACGTCGGCGAAGAACCGCGCGCCACCGGGGGTGTTCGCGACCTTGTGCGCGACGGCGAACCCGATGACGACGCCGACGGCGACGAAGAACAGCTGCTTCACGGTGCCTCTCCCTCTTGTGCACGCGAGCGGTGCGTGCCCAGACGATCTTACCGACGACACCGGCCACCGACGCCGAACGGCGGGCCGCCCTCGTGAGAGGACGACCCGCCGTTCGGGTGTGATCAGTGGATCAGCGAGCTGCGTAGTACTCGACGACGAGCTGCACTTCACAGGTCACGGGGACCTCGGCGCGCTTCGGGCGACGGACCAGGCGGGCCTGGAGCTTGTCGATCTCGACCTCGAGGTAGCCCGGGACCTTCGGCAGGACTTCCTGGTGCCCACCGGCGGCGGCGACCTGGAAGGGCTCGAGGGACTCGGAGCGCTGCTTCACGTGGATGAGCTGCCCCTCCTTCACGCGGAAGGACGGACGGTCGACGAGCTTGCCGTCGACCAGGATGTGACGGTGCACGATCAGCTGACGGGCCTGCGCGGTGGTGCGGGCGAAGCCGGCACGGAGCACGAGGGCGTCGAGGCGCTGCTCGAGGAGCTCGACCAGGTTCTCACCGGTCAGGCCCTTCGTCTTGCGGGCCTCTTCGAAGACGATGCGGAGCTGCTTCTCGCGGATGCCGTACTGGGCGCGCAGACGCTGCTTCTCACGGAGGCGGACGGCGTAGTCGCTGTCCGCACGACGGCGGGTGCGGCCGTGCTCACCGGGGCCGTAGGGGCGCTTCTCGAGGTAACGGGCCGCCTTCGGCGTCAGCGGGATGCCGAGCGCGCGCGAGAGGCGGGTCTTGCTGCGGGTACGTGACTTGGTAGACACAGGGTCCTTTTCTCTGTCTGAACTGAATGACTCGAGGGGATCCGTCCGACCGTGGGCAACGAGACACACGGAAGGGATCGGTCCCGACGACGGGATCCAGAGGGATGAGCCTGTGGGATCGGACGGCTACAGTCCGAACCTCTGCCCCCGTACCACCGGAGTGGCACTCTGTCCTCGACGCAGCCGTGCTCGAGGACCAGGACGTAGGCCCGGCAATGCTAGCAGGAACTCGGGGCGGCCACTACTCGCCGCGGGTGATCTTCCGGAGGCGCTCGAGTCGCGGCCCGACCTCGCGCTCGAAGCCGTTCGCCGTCGGGGTGTAGTACTCGGTGCCCTCGAGCGCGTCGGGCAGGTACTGCTGCTCGGCGACACCGTGCTCGGCGTCGTGCGAGTAGACGTAGCCCTTGCCGTGGCCGAGCCGCTTCGCGCCAGGGTAGTGGGCGTCGCGGAGGTGCATCGGCACGACCCCGAGCCGCCCGGCCTTGACGTCGGCGATCGCGGCGTTCACCCCGTTGTAGGCGGCGTTCGACTTCGGCGCGGTCGCCAGGTAGACGACCGCCTCGGCCAGGGGGATCCGGCCCTCGGGCATGCCGATGAGCTGGACGGCCTGTGCGGCTGCGACGGCGATGGGCAGGGCCTGGGGATCGGCCATGCCGATGTCCTCGGACGCCGAGATGATGATGCGACGGGCGATGAACCGCGGGTCCTCCCCCGCCTCGATCATGCGCGCCAGGTAGTGGAGTGCGGCGTCGACGTCGCTCCCCCGGACCGACTTGATGAACGCGCTGATGACGTCGTAGTGCTCGTCGCCCTGGCGGTCGTAGCGGAGCAGTGCCCGGTCCACCGCTGCGGCGACGGTGTCGGCGTCGACGACCGGGACCGTGTCGATGCCGTCGAGCGCCCCGTCCACGTCGTCGTCGGCCTGCGCTGCGACGGCCGAGGACGCTGCGGCCTCGAGCGCGGTGAGTGCCCGACGGGCGTCGCCGGAGGACAGCCGCACGATGGCGCTGCGGGCCTCGTCGCCGAGGACGACCGATCCGCCGAGGCCCCGCGGGTCCTCGACCGCGCGGTCGACGAGCATGCCGAGGTCCTCGTCGGTGAGGGGCTTGAGCGTGAGCAGCAGGGAGCGGGACAGCAGCGGCGAGATGACCGAGAACGACGGGTTCTCGGTCGTCGCCGCGATGAGGATGACCCAACCGTTCTCGACGCCGGGCAGCAGGGCGTCCTGCTGGGCCTTGCTGAAGCGGTGGATCTCGTCGAGGAAGAGGACCGTGGTCGATCCGTAGAGGTCGCGGTGCGTGAGCGCCTTCTCCATGACCTCGCGCACGTCCTTCACGCCGGCGGTCACGGCCGACAGCTCGACGAACTCGCGACCGGACTGCCGCGCGATCGCCTGCGCCAGGGTCGTCTTGCCGGTGCCGGGCGGTCCCCACAGGATCACCGAGACGCCGCCGGGGTTCTCGCGCGTGCCCGTCGCGAGCTGCACGAGGGGGCTGCCGCGGCCGAGCAGGTGCTGCTGGCCGGCGACCTCGTCGAGGCTGGTCGGCCGCATCCGCACCGCGAGTGGGACGGACCCCTGAGCCAGCCCGGCGCGACCGCCGGTGGTGGGCGCACGCATGCCCGAACGGTCCGCTGCCATGGGACCAATCGTAGGCCGACCCACCGACAGGGGCGTGCCTCCAGGCCTCCGACAGGGCCGTTTACAGTACGCTCGTCGCACACTCGACGAGAGGTACGACCAGCACCGTGGCACCGAAGAACCAGGCGCGTGACAACCGGGAGGCGCGCGAGCGCCTCCGCCTCTACACGGCACGGCAGGGCCTGCACGAACGGCAGCGGCGCCGCCGGGTGCGGGACAACGTCGTCGGCGCCGGTGTCCTCGTCCTCGTCGCGGCGTTGGCGACCGGTTCGCAGCTCGCCTTCGCCGGGTCGCATGGTGGCGGGGCGGACGCGAGCGCGAGTGCCTCCGCGACCGCGACGCCGACCCCGTCCGCGAGTGCCACCGCCGCGAACACGGGCGACGTCCCGAGCAAGTCCATCGCCAAGGACTCCACCTGGACCGGATCACTCACCCTGAACAAGGACGTGAAGCTCGGCATCGAGCTGGACGGCGAGAAGGCACCACAGGCCGCGAGCGTCGAGATCAAGCTCATCCAGGAGCAGTTCTACAACGGCACCACCTGCCACCGACTCGCCGACAGCACCGGGTTCGAGTTCCTGCAGTGCGGCTCCGCGAACGGCGACGGCACCGGTGACGCCGGCTTCCAGTACGGCCCGCTCGAGAACGTCCCGAGCGACGGCAAGTACACCAAGGGCACCATCGCGATCGCCCGCAGCTCGTCGGCGTACTCGCAGACCACGCAGTTCTTCATCGTCTACGGCGACACCACGCTGGACGGCTCCACCGGCGGCTACACCGTCGTCGGGAAGGTCACCAGCGGCCTCGACGAACTCGAGTCGAAGATCACGTCGAAGGGCATCTCCTCCGCCGGCAGCGACGGCACCGGCGAGCCGAAGGTGGCGACCAAGATCACCGGCGCGACGATCGAGCAGGAGAAGTAGTCCACAGGCGCGCCGACCCGGCGGGTCGCAGATGCTCTCCGTGCAATAGGCTGACGACCTGACCGTGCCGACGGCGACGTCGGTGATGCACGACCACGATCGAGGCGAGACCTGTGGGACCTGACGAAGCAACGACCTGGGGGCGGGTCGACGAGAACGGGACGGTGTACGTCCGGTACGAGGACACCGAGAAAGCCGTCGGTGAGTACCCGGACGCGACACCCGACGAAGCCCTCGCCTACTTCGCGCGGAAGTACGCCGACCTCGAGGGGCAGGTGAAGATCGCCGAGCAGCGCGTCCAGCGTGGCGCCTCGGCGAACGACGTCGCCCGCACGGTGGAGCACCTGCAGGCCCTCGTGGCCGAGGCACGGGTCGTCGGCGACCTCAAGTCGCTCGAGACCCGCGTCGCCGCCCTGACCGAGCAGCTCGGCTCCCTGACGAAGGAGCAGGCGGAGCAGGCACAGCAGGCCCTCGCGGACGCCCTGGCGCACCGCACCGCCCTGGTGGAAGAAGCCGAGGCCCTCGCCGCGGTCGACCCGGCACGGGCGCAGTGGAAGCAGATCACCGCGCAGCTCGACGACGTCTTCGCGCGGTGGCAGCAGCACCAGCACGACGGCCCGCGCATCCCCAAGAACGAGGCGAACGAGCTCTGGAAGCGCTTCCGCGCGGCCCGATCCACCGTCGACCAGCACCGTCGCGCGTTCTACTCCGAGCTCGACGCGCAGCACCGCGACGCCCGCAACCGCAAGCAGGAGCTCGTCCAGCAGGCCGAGGCGCTCGCTCCCCGCGGGTCCGACGCGATCCCGGCGTACCGCGAACTGCTCGACGACTGGAAGGGCGCCGGGCGAGCCGGCAAGCGGCACGACGACGCACTCTGGGCGCGCTTCAAGGCCGCGGGTGACGTGCTGTTCGAGCAGCGCCACGCCGAAGCCGCCGCCGAGAACGTCGAGTACTCGGCCAACCTCGAAGCGAAGCAGGCGCTCCTGACCGAGGCCGAGCCGCTCCTGAAGGTCACCGACCGGGCAGCCGCACGCAAGACCCTCACGGGCATCCAGCGCCGGTGGGACGAGATCGGCAAGGTCCCCCGCGGTGACGTCCGGCGCATCGAGGACCGTCTCCGCGCGGTCGAGGACCACGTGCGCAGCCTCGAGGACGAGCACTGGAAGGCGTCCGACCCGGAGCGCAAGGCCCGTCAGACCGGTCTCGCGAGCCAGCTCGAGGACGCGATCGGCAAGCTCGAAGCGGAGCTCGCCGATGCCCAGGCCTCGGGCGACGCCCGCAAGATCAAGGACGCGCAGGAAGCGCTCGACGCCCGCAAGATCTGGCTCGACGCCCTCGGCGGCTGATCGGCCCGTACGACGAAGCCCCCGCGACCGTTCGGTCGCGGGGGCTTCGTCGTCGGTCGCAGGGCTTGGGGGACGTCCGCAGTGTGCGAGGTCCCGCGCACCGTGGGACGCGGATGCCCTCGCACCGAGGCCGGAACCTCGCACACTGCGACAACTGGTCAGACGACGGCGGGGAGCCCCAGCAGCGTCCGGATGTCGCGGTCGTCCTGCCGCATCTGCTCGGCGAGCTCGTCCATCGAGTCGAACTTCACCATGCCCCGCACGTACGAGACGAACAGCACCGAGATCGTGTCGCCGTAGAGGTCGATGTCCACGTCGAGCAGGTGCGCCTCGATCTGCTTCGCCGGCACGCCCTCGAACGTCGGGTTGTTGCCGACCGAGACGGCAGCCGGGTACACCGTGCCGTCGTGCAGGACCCGTGCGGCGTAGACGCCGTCCGCGGGGACGAAGCCCTCGGAGGCCGGGTCGAGGTTCGCCGTCGGGTAACCCATGGCCCGACCGCGCTCGTTCCCGTGCACGACGACGCTCCGCACCGCGTGTTCACGGCCGAGCAGGCGCGCGGCTTCGGCGACGCGGCCGTCCCCGAGGAGCTCGCGGATCCACGTCGAGGACACCCGTCGCTCACCGTCCGGCCGGACGTCGTCGACCAGGTCGACGTCGTCGATGAGCTCGACGGTGAAACCGTGCTGCTCCCCCAGCTCGCGCAGGAGGGCGACGTCGCCGGCGCCCTTCGCCCCGAACCGGAAGTCGCTGCCGACGAACACGAGCTGGGCGTGCAGGGTGTCGACGAGGATCTCGGACACGAAGGCCTCTGGTGCCTTCGACTGGAGCTCGTGGTCGAACCGGAGCAGCAGGGTGGCGTCGACCCCGACGTCGTCGAGCAGCTCGCGCCGCTGGGCGATGCTCGTCAGGGCGGGCGGCACCTTGTCGGGGTCGATCACGTCGAGCGGGTGGCGGTCGAACGTCACGACCGTGGACACGAGGCCGTGCTCGCGCGCCGCACGCTCGAGGTGCGCGATGACCGCACGGTGTCCGACGTGGACCCCGTCGAACTTCCCGATGGTGACCGCACTCGGCCCGAAGCCCTGCGCCACGTCGGCGGTGTCGTCGTAGTACTGCACGTCGGTCCCTACTCGCCGGCCGGTACGGCGGACGGGGTCGTCTCGGTCGCGGTGGCGGTGCGGTGGTGCTTGCGGAGCCACCAGAGTCCGGCCACCGGCAGCACCAGCGGCGCGAAGGCGTAGCCCATGCCGTAGTACGACCAGATGGTGTCGTCGGGGAACAGCTGCCGGTCGAAGAGCGACAGCGTGCCGATCACGAGCACGCCGGTCATCTCGAAGACGATCGTGACGCAGGCCACGCGGTACCAGAACCGACCCGGCACGATGAGGGCGATCATCGCGACGATGTACACGACCGCGGCGACGGCGCTGAGGGTGTACGCGAACGGTGCGAACGAGAACTTCTCGATGATCTGCACGACGCTGCGTCCCGTCGCTGCGAGCGCGAGGATGCCGTAGACGGCGATGAGGACGCGGCCGATGCCGGTCGCGAGAGAGGATCTGGTCGCCATTGCACCGATTCTACCGACGGCGGGCGGCCACGATGACGCACCACGACGAACGCGCAGTCGCCGGGGGGCACGCGAGCGGGTCAGTTCAGGGCGAACCAGATCTGGTACATCCGGTAGACCATCACCGCGACCGTGAACGCACCGGCCCCGAGGACCACCGTGCTCCACTTCGTCCGGTCGATGAGCGCCCAGACGATGGTGGCCGGCGGGACGAGCAGCACCGAGACCGCGTACACGCCGAACTCGAGCGCGTTGCCGACCGGCGGGCTGCCCGTGGCCGGCAGGACGAGGGAGATCACACCCTGGGCGAGGAGCAGCAGCTCGATGAGCGCGAGCGACCCGACCGTGTAGTCGTTCGGCTTCCAGCCGATGAAGCCCACGATGACCGCGAAGAGCCCGGCGAGCACGGCGATGACGAGCTGCACCCACATGAACCACTCGATCACGCGCCCACCCCCGATGCCGTCGGGAAGTTGGTGATCACGCGCAGCAGTCCGCGTCGCACCGAGACGAGCCCGACGAGCCGGTCCCCCTCGGTGGCGACGGCCGCGACCGGACCGTCGGTGTCCGGGTGGTCCGCCGCGACGCGCTTGCCGTCGGCGAGGTCCTTCGCCGCGGCCGGGTCGAGCGGCACGGACGGGAACAGGGTGCGGGCGACGTCGACCGGTCGGGCGAGTGCGGCCCGGACGTCGACCGATTCGTCCTCGAGGTCGATCGCGTCGTCGACGCTGAAGGGGCCGACCTCGGTGCGGCGGAGCGCGGTGAGGTGGGCGCCGGTGCCGAGTGCGGCGCCGACATCACGGGCCAGCGCGCGCACGTAGGTGCCGGACGAGCACGACACGACGACGTCGAGGTCGATCACGGCCACGTCCTCGCCGTCGACGGAGACGACGCGGTCGCCCCGGCCGGTGACGTCGAACCGCGACACCGTCACGGTCCGGGACTGCAGGACGACCGCTTCACCCTTGCGCGCGAGGTCGTAGGCGCGGCGGCCGTCGACCTTGATGGCGCTGACGGTCGACGGCACCTGCGAGATCTGTCCGCGCTGCGCGGCGACGGCCCGCTCGACGGCGGCCTCGGACACGTCCGCCGAGGACGTGCCCACGGCCGCGGTGGGGGTCCCGTCGGCGTCGTCCGAGTCGGTCGAGACCCCGAGACGGATCGTGGCGGTGTAGGTCTTGCCGAGCCCGACGAGGTGCGTCAGGAGCCGGGTCGACGGGCCGATCCCGAGCAGGAGCAGGCCGGTCGCCATCGGGTCGAGCGTGCCGGCGTGGCCGACCTTCTTCAGGCCCAGCCGACGTCGGGCGATGGAAACGACCCGGTGGCTGGAGATCCCCTGCGGCTTGTCGACGAGGAGGATGCCGTCGGGCGCGGTTTCGAGCACCAGAGGAGATTACCAGCGCTCCGGCGACTCAGCAGGCGTCGTTCCACTCGCGACGCGGGTGCTCGGGGTCGGTGACGTCCAGCACCGCGGACGCGGCGATCTTGACGTCCGCGCGGCGTTCGAGGCGCCCGGACTCCTGCTCCACCCACAGCGACCAGCGCCAGAGCCGGTGGGCACCGTGTGCCAGCACCCCGTGTCCGTGCACCACGAGGATGCCGGGGCCCTCGCCGGTGGACCGGAACGGCGCGACGAGGTCGGCCCGCAGCGCGTCGACGTCGCTCGACGGTGCGGCAGCGGCCATCGCGGACACCCCGTGCTGCTGGAAGCCGTCGACGAGCCCGGAGGCCACACGTTCGAGGTCGACGCCGTCCTGTCCGTCGATGCCGACGACCGTCCGGTTCGTGCCGACCTGCGCGATCACCTCGGCCGCGATCGCGGCCATGGTGTCGGTCTCCTGGGGTGCCCAACGTGCCATGCACCCACCGTAGGCTGTCGTGGTGAACGCGAGTCGTGCCTCCAGTCCGAATGTGGACAACCCGACCCGTCCACAGGACGCGACCCGACGAACGGACATCGCGACGCCGCTCATCGCGTGGTTCCGCGCAGAGGCGCGCGACCTGCCGTGGCGGCGTCCCGGGTTCCCCGCGTGGGGCACGCTGGTCAGCGAGATCATGCTGCAGCAGACCCAGGTCGCGCGTGTCGTGCCCCGCCTGGAGGCATGGCTCACCCGCTGGCCGACGCCTGCGGACCTCGCGGCCTCACCCCCGGCGGACGCGGTGCGTGCCTGGGACCGGCTCGGCTACCCGAGACGAGCGCTCGCGCTGCACGCGGCCGCGACCGCGATCGCCGAGCAGCACGACAACGTGGTGCCCCGGGACGTGGACGCGCTGCTCGCGCTGCCCGGGATCGGGGACTACACGGCCCGAGCTGTCGCCGTGTTCGCGTACGGCGACCGGCACCCCGTCGTGGACGTGAACGTCCGGCGCGTCCTCGCCCGCGCCCTGCTCGGCCAGGGCGAACCGGGCCCGGCGAAGGCGAAGCAGGACCTCCCGCTGATGGAGTCGGTGCTGCCGGACGACCGTGACGACGCCGCAGCGACGAACGCCGCGGTGATGGAGCTCGGTGCGCTCGTCTGCGTCGCCCGCTCCCCCGCGTGCGACGCGTGCCCGATCGCCGACCGCTGCGCGTGGCGGGCCGCCGGCTACCCGGAGCACGACGGCCCACGCGCGCCGAAGCAGGCGAAGTTCGCCGGCAGCGACCGGCAGGTGCGCGGGCTCATCATGGCGGAGCTCCGCGCGAGCGACGTCCCCGTCACGCGCGACGAGATCGAACCGGTGTGGCCCGACGCCGAGCAGCGGGACCGGGCGCTCGCGTCGCTCCTGCGCGACGGACTGGCCGTCGGGGACGACGCGAGCGGCTACCGGCTGCCCGAGGGCTGATCGGACGGGTCAGGCGCGCGCCGCGTCGGCGTCGTCCTCGTCCTCGTCCTCGTCCTCGTCCTCGTCGTGCTTGTACGGGTCGGCGTCGCCGGCGTAGGTCGCGCCGGCCGCGGCTGCACGGACCTGCTCGTCGCGCACCTGGGCCTGCACGAGCAGGTCCTCCATGTGCGCCGAGGTCTCCGGCAGGGCGTCGGCGATGAACTCGAGCGACGGGGTCAGACGAGCGGTGATGTTCTTGCCGACCTCGGACCGGAGCATCCCGGTCGCGGCCTTGAGCGCCGCGGCGGAGTCGGCACGCTCCTCGTCGGTGCCGTACACGGTGTAGAAGATCGACGCGTGCTGCAGGTCACCGGTCACACGGACGTCGGTGATCGTCACGAACCCGAGTCGCGGGTCGCGAAGGCCCTTGTCGAGTCGGCGTGCGACGACTTCCTTGATGCGGTCCGCCATCTTGCGTGCGCGCTGCGGATCGGCCATGGGTGCCTCCTGTGGAGATGTCTTGCTCTGGAACGGGGCTGGGCCCCGACCTCCCGTGAAGGAAGCCGGGGCCCAGGGTAGTCACGCGATCAGTCGCGCGGCTTCTCGACGAGCTCGGTGGTCTCGATCTCGTCGCCGATCTGGATGTCGTTGAACTTGCCCAGACCGATACCGGCTTCGAAGTCCGTGCGGACCTCGGTCACGTCGTCCTTGAACCGACGCAGCGACTCGATGGCCAGACCATCGGCGAGCACCACGCCTTCTCGGATGACGCGCGCCTTGGCGTTGCGCGTGATCGTGCCGGAGCGGACGATGACACCCGCGATGTTGCCGAACTTCGAGGAACGGAACACCTCGCGGATCTCGGCGACACCCGACTGGACCTCTTCGTACTCGGGCTTGAGCATGCCCTTGAGGGACTGCTCGATGTCCTCGAGTGCGTTGTAGATGACCGAGTAGAAGCGCACGTCGATGCCTTCGCGCGCTGCACGCTCGCGGGCCTTGACGTCCGGGCGGACGTTGAAGCCGACGACGATCGCGTTGTCGATCGTGGCCAGGTCGATGTCCGACTCCGTGATCGCACCGACGCCGCGGTGCAGGATCCGGAGCTGGACGCTGTCGTCGACCTCGATGTCCAGGAGCGACTGCTCGAGTGCCTCGACGGCACCGGAGACGTCACCCTTGATGATGAGGTTGAGCGAGTCGACCTTGCCCTCTTCGAGTGCACGGGTGAAGTCCTCGAGCGAGATGCGCTTGCGGGCCTTGGCCAGCTGGGCGTTGCGCTCGGCGGCTTCACGCTTCTCGGCGATCTGACGTGCCGTGCGGTCCTCTTCGGTGACGAGGAAGGTGTCACCGGCGCGGGGCACCGAGGACAGACCCTGCACCTGGACCGGACGGCTCGGCGTCGCGGCCTTGACCGCCACGCCGTTCTCGTCCGTCATCGCACGGACGCGGCCGTAGGCCGTCCCCGCAACGATGGCGTCGCCGACGTGCAGTGTGCCGGACTGGATGAGCACGGTCGCAACCGAACCACGGCCCTTGTCGAGGCGTGCTTCGATCGCCACACCGCGGGCGTCCTTGTCGGGGTTCGCCCGCAGGTCGAGACCGGCGTCGGCCGTGAGCAGCACGGCGTCCAGGAGGTCCTGGATGCCGATGTTCTGACGAGCCGACACGTCGACGAACATGACGTCGCCGCCGTACTCCTCGGCCACCAGGTTGTACTCGGTGAGCTGCTGGCGGACCTTGGCCGGGTTCGCGCCTTCCTTGTCGATCTTGTTCACCGCGACCACGATCGGCACACCGGCCGACTGCGCGTGGTTCAGTGCCTCGATCGTCTGGGGCATGATGCCGTCGTCCGCCGCGACCACGAGGATCGCGATGTCCGTCACCTGGGCGCCACGGGCACGCATGGCCGTGAAGGCCTCGTGACCCGGGGTGTCGATGAAGGTGATCGGGCGCTCGATGCCCTCGTGCTCGGTGACGATCTGGTACGCACCGATGTGCTGGGTGATGCCACCGGCTTCACCCTCGACGACCTTCGAGTTGCGGATCGCGTCGAGCAGGCGGGTCTTGCCGTGGTCGACGTGACCCATGACGGTGACCACCGGGGGCCGCTGCTGCAGCACCGAGTCGTCCTCGTCGTCCAGCTCGGCTTCGAGGTCGATGTCGAAGCCCTCGAGGAGCTCCTTGTCCTCGTCTTCCGGCGAGACGATCTGGATCTTGTAGCCCAGCTCCTCGCCGAGGACCTCGAACGTGGCCTCGTCCAGCGACTCGGTCGCGGTCGCCATCTCACCGAGGTGGAACAGCACCGTCACCAGGTTGCCGGGGCTCGCGTCGATCTTGTCCGCGAAGTCCGAGATGCTCGCTCCGCGACGCAGACGGACGACCGTGTTGCCGTCACCACGAGGGACCTGCACACCGCCGAGCGACGGCGCCTGCCGCATCTCGTACTCGGCGCGCTTCGTCCGCTTCGACTTGCGGGCACGGCTCTTGCCGCCACCGCGACCGAACGCACCAGCGGTACCGCCACCGGGGCCACGACCGCGGCCACCGCCACCGGCGGGACGCGGGCCGCTGAAGGCCGGACGCGGGAAGCCGCCACCGGCACCACCGGCACCGCCCGGACGACCACCGGGGCCGCCACGACCGCCGCCACCCTGGCCCGGGCGCTGCCCGAAGCCGTTCGGACGGCCTGCCTGCCCGGGACCACCGGGACGCGGAGCGCCCGGACGGGGAGCACCCGGACGCGGCGGGGCCGGACGCGGGATGCCGTTGCCGCCACCGGCGCCGGCGGCGGGGCGCTGGCCCATGCCCTGGTTGGACGAGTACGGGTTGTTGCCCGGACGCGGCGGGCGCGAGCCCATGCCCTGGCTCGACGCGTAGGGGTTGTTGCCGGGGCGTGCGCCCGGCTTCGGGCCACCCGGCTTGGGGCCGGCTGCGGCACCGGGCTTCGGAGCGCCGCCGGGCTTGACGGCGTCGTCCTTCGGCTCGGCTGCTGCGTCGGGGCCGGCGTCGCCGGACTTCTCGGCAGCGGCCTTCTCGGCAGCGGCGGCCTTGCGAGCGGCCTCGGCCTCGGCCTGTCGCTGGGCGACGGACTTCGGGGCGGCCGGGGTCGGCACGTCGGCGGCGGGCGCCTGCACCTCGGGCTCGGGCTCGGGGGTGGGTGCCGGACGGGCCGGACCCGGGCGGGGGCCGCCGGGCTTCGGTGCGCCCGACTTCGGCGCCGCGGTCTTGGCGGGCGCGCTCGGGGTCTGTGCCGCAGCGGGCTTCGACGCCGAGGCGCCGTCAGCCTGCAGCGCAGCACGGAGCTTGCGCGCGACGGGGGGTTCGACACTGGAGCTCGGGCCCTTGACGAACTCGCCGAGTTCCTTGAGCTTCTCCATTGCGGTCTTGCTGTCGACACCGAGTTCGGATGCGATCTCGTGTACGCGTGGTTTTGCCACTGTTCTCCTTCACGGGTCCCACCCCGTGGAGGGGCAGGACTCAATGGATGACGGGTCTCATTTCGAGCCGCTCATCAGTTGTCCATAAGCCGTTCAGCCTGTTCTGTCATGTCCTGGTCGCGTGCCTGTGGTTCGGGGCGCCGGAGCGCTTCGAGGTAGTCACGCACCGCGGACGTGTCCGGTTCATGATCGAGCCGGAGCGCCCGGCGGTACGCCTTGCGCTTGACGGCCCGATCATGTGCTTCGACGGTCGGGGTGAGCCACGCTCCCCGCCCCGGCATGACTGCCTTCGGGTCCGCCACGACACGACCGTCGCTCAGGGCGACGACACGGAGGAGGGAGGACCGGGGAGCACGACGGCGACTGCCGATGCATGTTCTGACGGGAACCACCTTACTCCTCCCTCTCGACGACCGCGATCCGGCACGCCCGGACCGGACGTGCCACGAGCGAAACCGTCAGTCCTCGCCGTCCAGGATCGAGTCCGGCTGGATGTCGATCCGGGCGCCCGTGAGCTTCGCGGCGAGGCGGGCGTTCTGCCCTTCCTTGCCGATCGCGAGCGACAGCTGGTAGTCCGGCACGAGGGCGCGGACGGCCTTCGTCGAGGCGTCGAGCACGAAGGCGCTCGTCACCTTTGCCGGCGACAGGGCGCTGGCGACGAACGACGCCAGGTCGGACGAGTAGTCGACGATGTCGATCTTCTCGGCGCCGAGCTCCGTCGTCACGGCACGGACGCGGGCACCGAGCTCGCCGATGCACGCACCCTTCGCGTTCACACCGGGCTCGTTCGCCTTGACCGCGATCTTCGTGCGGTGGCCGGCCTCGCGCGCGAGGGAGGTGATCTCCACGACGCCGGACGCGATCTCCGGGACCTCGAGCGCGAACAGCTTGCGCACCAGGCCGGGGTGGGTGCGCGAGACCGTGATCTGCGGACCCTTCATGCCGCGGCCGACGCTCGTCACGTAGACGCGCAGCCGTGCACCGTGCTTGTAGTCCTCGCCGGGCACCTGCTCCTCCGGCGGCAGGATCGCCTCGACGGTGCCGAGGTCGACGTGCACCATCTTCGGGTTCGGGCCCTGCTGGACGATGCCCGCGACGATGTCGCCTTCCTTGCCGCGGAACTCGCCGAGGATCTTGTCGTCGCCGATGTCGCGCAGGCGCTGGTTGATGACCTGCTTGGCGGCGAACGCGGCGATGCGACCGAAGTCGCTGGGCTGGTCGACGGCCTCGCCGATCACGGTGCCCTCGTCGTCGCGCTCGGGCACGTAGACCGAGACCTCGCCCGACTTGCGGTCGAGCTCGACGCGGACGTCCGCGTCGACGGGCTCCTCGTTCTCGGTGCGGTGCTTCTGGTACGCCGTCAGGATGGCCTGTTCGATGATCTGGACGAGTTCGTCGAACGGGATCTCCCGCTCACGCTCCATGAGTCGCAGGACTGCGAGATCGATCTTCACCGAGGGCCTCCGTATTCAGATGAGTCGCTCCCGCGGATGGAACCGCGCGGAAGTCGGCGACCAGACTACCGCACTGCGGGTCACGGACCCGGCCGGACGACGGACGGGAGGGACGGTGCCAGCTGGCACCGTGCCTCCCGTCCGCCGTGTCGTCACGTCGAGGACGTGACCCGCTAGATCGCGCGGACCGCCTCGAGCAGCTCGGCGACCGGCACGTCGCGGCGTTCGCCGCTCGCCCGGTTCCACAGCTCGACGACGCCGTCGGCGGCGCCGCGGCCGGCGACGACGACGATCGGCATGCCGAGGAGCTCGGCGTCGCGCAGCTTCACCCCGGGCGAGACCTTCGGACGGTCGTCGTAGAGGACCTCGAACCGCTCACCCTCGAGCTCGGCGACGATCGACGTGGCCAGGTCGTAGGCGACCTCGTCCTTGCCGGTCGCGACGACGTGCACGTCGAACGGTGCGACGTTCTTCGGCCAGGCGAGGCCCTTCTCGTCGTTGTGCGCCTCGGCGAGGATCGCGAGGATGCGCGTCACGCCGATGCCGTACGAGCCCATCGTGACCGTGGCGAGCTTGCCGTTCTCGTCCTGCACCTTGAGGCCGAGCGCCTCGGCGTACTTGCGGCCGAGCTGGAAGACGTGGCCGATCTCCATGCCGCGCGCGGTCTCGAGCGGGCCGGAGCCGTCGGGGGCCGGATCACCGGCACGGACGTCGGACACCTCGGCGACGCCGTCGGCCACGAAGTCACGACCGGCGACGAGGCCGGAGACGTGCACGCCGCGCTCGTTCGCGCCCGTGATCCACGCGGTGCCGTCGACCACGCGGGGGTCGACGAAGTAGCGGATGCCCGTCGTGCTCTCGGCACCGAGGACCTGCGGGCCGATGTAGCCCTTGACCAGGCCCGTGTGCTTGCGGAAGTCGTCGTCACCGGCGGGCTCGACCTCGGCCGGGGCGAAGGCCACCTCGGCGCGCTTCAGGTCGACGTCGCGGTCACCCGGGAGCCCGACGACGACGATCTCGCGCGTGCCGTCGAGGTGCGTCAGGGCGAGCACGACGTTCTTCAGCGTGTCGGCGGCCGTCCAGGGGGCGCCGTCGCGCGGTGCGATCTCGTTCGCGTGCGCCACGAGCGTCTCGATCGTCGGGGTGTCCGACGCGGGCAGGAGCACGGGTTCGGGCTGCCCTTCGATCGGCAGGGCGTCCGGCACCGGGGTGACGTAGGCCTCGACGTTGGCCGCGTAGCCGCCGGCACTGCGGACGAAGGTGTCCTCGCCGACGCCGATCGGGTGCAGGAACTCCTCGGACTTCGACCCGCCCATCGCGCCGGCGTCCGCCTTGACGATGACGTACTCGAGACCGAGTCGGGCGAAGATCTTCTCGTAGGCGTCGCGCATGACCTGGTAGCTGCGCTCGAGGCCCTCGTCGGTGAGGTCGAACGAGTACGCGTCCTTCATGGTGAACTCGCGGCCGCGCAGGAGTCCGGCGCGGGGGCGTGCCTCGTCGCGGTACTTGTCCTGGATCTGGAACAGCGTGACGGGAAGGTCCTTGTACGAGCCGTACAGGTCCTTCACCAGGAGCGCGAACATCTCCTCGTGCGTGGGCGCGAGCAGGTAGTCGGCACCCTTGCGGTCCTGCAGGCGGAACATGCCGTCGCCGTACTCGGTCCAGCGGTTCGTCGCCTCGTACGGCTCGCGCGGCAGGAGCGCCGGGAGCAGGACCTCCTGCGCGCCGGCGGCGACCATCTCGTCGCGGATGATCGCCTCGATGCGGGCGCGGACCTTCAGACCGAGCGGCAACCACGCGAAGATCCCCGGGGACTGGCGACGGACGTAGCCGGCGCGGACGAGGAGCTTCGCGCTCGTCACCTCGGCGTCGGAGGGGTCGTCGCGGAGCGTACGGAGGAACAGATGCGAAAGCCGTGTGACCACGGGGCAAGCCTAGCGGCGCGTGGGAGTGGGTGCGGCGGGCGTCTGCGGTCGGGAGGCGCGGTGCGGGCTGGCACCGTGCCTCCCGTCCTGCGTTCGGTCCGGTGTGCGGCACTTCGTGAGCAGAAGAGGTC
>NZ_MJGR01000034.1:143388-266498 GCF_001865105.1 Curtobacterium sp. MCBA15_016 | reverse complement strand
CGACCTCTTCTGCTCACGAAAGCGCGCGGGCGCCCGCGCGCCCGCGCGCGCCCGCGCCCGCCTACGACGTGACGACGAGCGGCTTGCCGGTGCCGGCCGCCGGCCCCATCTCGTCGGCGAGACGGTTCGCCTCGGTGATCAGGGTCTCGACGATCTCGGCTTCCGGAACCGTCTTGATGACCTCGCCCTTGACGAAGATCTGCCCCTTGCCGTTGCCGGACGCGACGCCGAGGTCGGCCTCACGCGCCTCGCCCGGGCCGTTCACGACACAGCCCATGACGGCGACGCGGAGCGGCACGGTCATGCCCTCGAGCCCCTTCGTCACGTCGTTCGCCAGCTGGTAGACGTCGACCTGGGCCCGGCCGCAGCTGGGGCACGAGACGATCTCGAGCTTGCGCTCGCGGAGGTTGAGCGACTGCAGGATCTGCAGGCCGACCTTGACCTCTTGCGCGGGCGGGGCGGAGAGGGACACGCGGATGGTGTCGCCGATGCCCTCGGCCAGCAGGATGCCGAACGCCGTGGCGCTCTTGATGGTGCCCTGGAACTCCGGGCCGGCCTCGGTCACGCCGAGGTGCAGCGGCCAGTCCCCCGCCGCGGCGAGCTGCCGGTAGGCCTTCACCATGACGATCGGGTCGTTGTGCTTGACCGAGATCTTGAAATCGTGGAAGTCGTGTTCCTCGAACAGGGAGGCTTCCCACACGGCGGACTCGACGAGCGCCTCGGGCGTGGCCTTGCCGTACTTCTGCAGCAGGCTCGGCTCGAGGGAACCGGCGTTGACGCCGATGCGGAGCGAGACGCCGGCGTCCTTCGCGGCCTTGGCGATGGCGCCGACCTGGTCGTCGAACTTCCGGATGTTGCCCGGGTTCACGCGGACCGCGGCGCACCCGGCGTCGATGGCCTGGAAGACGTACTTCGGCTGGAAGTGGATGTCGGCGATGACCGGGATCTGCGACTTCTTCGCGATGATCGGCAGCGCGTCGGCGTCGTCCTGGCTCGGCACCGCCACGCGGACGATGTCGCAGCCGGACGCCGTGAGCTCGGCGATCTGCTGGAGGGTCGCGTTGATGTTCGTCGTCGGCGTCGTGGTCATCGACTGGACGGACACCGGCGCGTCGCCGCCCACAAGCACCTTGCCGACCCGGATCTGCCGGGACTTGCGGCGCGGGCTCAGGGTTTCGGGGACTTTCGGCAGACCGAGGTTCACTGCAGGCACGAGGTGCACTCTACGCGCTCCCGGTGACGCCCAGCCCCGCGCACGCGTGATGCTCAGACGACGGTGATCAGCGGCGCGTAGAGCCGCATCGCCGCGAGGGCGCGCTCGTGGTCCTCGTCGCTCGCCCCGGCGCACGCGTCCGCCACGACGGTCACCGTCGCGCCGGCGTCCGCGGCCGCCAGCGCGGTCGACAGGACGCAGCAGTCGGTGGACACCCCGACCAGGACGAGGTGCGGGTGGTCGCCGGTGACGGCCTGGAGGCGCGTCCCCCACTTGCCGAAGGTCGTCTCGGTGACGACGGGGTCGCGTCGGTCCGCCGCGGCCGTCGCGAACGGTTCGGTCAGGTCCCAGAGCGGGTCGGTGTCCGGCACGAGCGCGAACGACCAGTCCCGGTAGTAGGGCACCCAGGCACCCCGCGGGTGCTCCGGAGCGACGAAACGGGTGAACACCGTGCGGCCGGTGAACCGCGGGAGCAGGCGCTCGATCCCGGCGGCGGCGTGGTCGAAGCGCCCGGTGGCCCAGGGGCTCTCGCCCGTGAAGACCTCCTGCATGTCCACGACGACGAGCCACGCGTCGTCCGGTACCCCGGCGACGGCGGCCTCGACCGCGCTCATGCCTGCTCCTGCCGGCGGACCGAGCCGCGGGCGAACAGCAGGGTGCCGAGGAACCCGACGACGAGCGCCACGAGCACCCCGAGGTTCGCGTACGCCCAGGCATCGGTGCGCCCGCCGAGGCCGAACGGCTCGAGCAGGTACCCCTGCCAGTTGAGCCAGGACGGCACGCCGTACGTGTTCGTCACCAGGCCCCAGCCGAGCGCGGTCCCCACGACGACGAGGCCGACGGCGAGCCAGCGCACGTCGCCGTACCGGCCACGGCGGTCCTCGAGCTCCCGCTCGGCGTAGGGCGCCCGGCGGATCACGACGTCGGCGACGAAGATCCCGCACCACGCGGCGATCGGCACGCCGAGCGTCACGAGGAACGCCTGGAACGGCTGGATGAACGAGTCGGCGAAGAACACCACGTACACGGCGCCCGCCACCATGAAGACCCCGTCGACCCCGGCCGCGACGGGCCTCGGGATGCGGATGCCGGCGCTCAGCAGGGCCAGTCCGGAGCTGTAGATGTCGAGCACCGCACCGCCGACGAGCCCGAGCACCGCGACGAGGGCGAACGGGATGAGGAACCACACCGGCAGCACGGTCGTCAGCGCACCGATCGGGTCGGCGGCGATCGCCGTGTTGAGGTCCTTCGACGAGCCGGCGAGCAGGACGCCGAGCACGACGAGCACGATCGGCGCGAGCGCCCCGCCGAACGTGGTCCACCAGACGACCCCGCGGGTCGAGGCCGACCGTGGCAGGTACCGCGAGTAGTCCGCGGCGGCGTTGACCCAACCGAGGCCGAACCCGGTCATCACGAGCACGAGGGCGCCGACGACGTTCTGGGCGCTCCCGGCGGGCAGTGCGGCGATCGCACCGAGGTCGATCGAGGGCAGCGCGAGCACCACGTAGACGATCGTCAGCACCGCGGTGATGACCGTGATCCACGTCTGCAGTCGCATGATCACGTCGAACCCGGCGATGCCCGCACCGACCACGAGTGCGGCGACGACCACGAGTGCGACGAGCTTCGTCAGGACACCGCCGTCCCACCCGAGCTCCCGGAACACCGTCGACGTGGCCAGGACCGCCGCCGACGCGAGCGCGGTCTCCCAGCCGACGGTGAGGATCCAGCTGAGGAACGCCGGCAGCCGGTTCCCCCGGACGCCGAACGCCGCGCGGCCGAGCACCATCGTCGGTGCCGAGCCCCGTTTGCCGGCGATGGCGACGATCCCACACAGCAGGAACGAGAACGCGACCCCGATGACGGAGACGATCGTGGCCTGCCAGAAGGAGATGCCGAACCCGAGGACGAACGAGCCGTACGACAGGCCGAGCACCGAGATGTTCGCGGCGAACCACGGCCAGAAGAGGTCCCTCGGACGTCCCTTCCGGTCGGACTCGGCGATGACGTCGGTGCCCTGCCGCTCGACCGTGCGGACTTCCGGAGCTGTGCTCATGTGCGAAAGCGTAGTGCGCGGCCGAGACCTCGTCGCTACCCGAACAGGTTCACGGGGCGCACGATGTCGGCGTAGATGAGCAGTGCGCTCATGCCCGCGAGCAGGACCACGACGACCATCGTCAGCGGCATCGTCTTCGCGAGGTCGATCGGCCCCGGGTCCGCCTTGCCGACCAACTTGAAGGAGCGGCGCTTCACGGCCTCCCACAGGGCGCCGGCGATGTGGCCGCCGTCCAGCGGCAGGAGCGGCACCATGTTCAGGACGAACAGGCCGATGTTCAGCGAGGCGAGCAGCCCGAGGATCGTGTACGCCTTGTCGACCACCGGCACGCCGCTCATCGACGAGACCTCGCCGATCGCGCGGCCGACGCCGACGACCGACACCGGGCTGTCCTGCGACCGCTCCTGCGAGCCGAACGCCGCGTTCCACACCGCGACGAGCCGCTGCGGCAGGTCGATGATGAGGTGCGCCGACGCCGAGATCTGCGCCCCGGTGGCCGGCAGCACCGCGGCCGGCGACTGCCGCACGAGCGACTGGCCGATGCTCACGCCGACGACGCCGACCTGCTGCGTCTTCGTGCTGCCGTCGTCGTTCTTCGCGACCGTGCCGTCGGCGGTGTAGACGTCCCGCGTGGCGGTCGTCGGCGTGATGTGCAGCGTCTTCTCGGCGCCGTCGCGGGACACCACGACGGTGACGTCCTCGCCGGCGGACCGCTGGAAGACCTCGGAGACCTGGGCGATCGTCGGGTCCTGCTTCCCGTCGACCGAGAGCACGACGTCGCCCGACCGGATGCCGGCCTGCTTCGCCGGCGAGACGGCGTCCCCGGGGGTGCACGTCGTCGCCTGGCTCGTCGGCAGCACGCAGTCGACGCTCGACGTGAACGTGGTCGTCGGCGCACCGAACCCGACGAGCAGCACTCCGAACAGCACGATGCCGATCACGAGGTTCATCGCCGGACCGGCGACCATCACGATGATCCGCTTCCACGGGGTCAACCGGTAGAACGCACGCGAGTCGTCGCCGCCGGAGTCCGCGATCTGCTCGGCGCTCGCCTGCCGTGCGTCCTGCACGAAGGCGCCGTACATGCCCGTGTTCGTGATCGCAGTCGGTCGCCCGGACGCCCGCGGCTTGAGCATGCCGACCATCGAGATGTAGCCGCCGAGCAGGATCGGGCGGATGCCGTACTCGGTCTCGCCCCGCCTGAACGACCAGATCGCCTTGCCGAAGCCGAGTGAGTACTGGGTCACCTTGACGTTGAACAGCTTCGCGAAGGACAGGTGCCCCAGCTCGTGGAGTCCGATCGAGACCAGCAGGCCGATGATGAAGACGACCACGCCGAGGACGAAGAGCAGGACGGATTCGACGGTCACCGGGAAAGGGTACGGGACGGTTCCCATGACCGAGCCGAGCGCACCCTGGGAGGTGCGCCGCGCCTCCTGGACGGCCCGGTCCGTCTGCTCCCGCAGCCGTGCTGACGGACGGGAGGCGCGACTCGCCTCAGCGGGAGAGCATGCGGTCGGCCGCGGTGCGCGCCCAGCGCTCCGCTGCCAGCACGCCCTCGAGGGAGGGGTCCCCCGCCGTGTGCTCGTCGACCACGCGCTCGACCGTGTCGACGATGTCGAGGAAACCGATCGCTCCCGCGTGGAACGCGGCCACGGCCTGCTCGTTCGCCGCGTTGAACACGGCCGGGAACGTGCCCCCGAGCTGCCCGACGCGCTTCGCGAGGGCGACAGCACCGAAGGCCTCGTCGTCGAGGGGCTCGAACGTCCAGGTGCTCGCCGACGTCCAGTCGAGCGGCACCCCGACGCCCGGGACCCGGTCGGGCCACGCGAGACCGAGGGCGATGGGCAGCCGCATGTCCGGCGGCGACGCCTGTGCGATCGTGGAGCCGTCGACGAACTCGACCATCGAGTGCACGATCGACTGCGCGTGCACCGTCACGTCGATGCGGTCGTAGGGGACGCCGAAGAGCAGGTGGGCCTCGATGACCTCGAGGCCCTTGTTGACGAGCGTCGCGGAGTTCGTCGTGACCACGAGCCCCATGTCCCACGTCGGGTGCGCGAGCGCCTCGGCCGGGGTGACGTCCGTGAGGTCCGCGCGCGACCGCCCGCGGAACGGGCCGCCGCTCGCGGTGAGCACGAGCCGGCGGACCTCGTCCGTCGTGCCGGAGCGGAGCGCCTGGGCGATGGCGGAGTGCTCGCTGTCGACCGGGACGATCTGGCCGGGTGCCGCGGCGGCCTGCACGAGCGGGCCGCCCACGATGAGGCTCTCCTTGTTCGCCAGCGCCAGCGTGGCGCCGGACTCGAGCGCGGCCAGGGTGGGGCCGAGGCCGACCGACCCGGTGATGCCGTTGAGGACGACGTCGGCCTCGACGCTGCGGACCAGGCGTTCGGTGTCCGCGGCGCCGAACGCGGTGTCACGGACGCCGAAGCGTTCGGCCTGCTCGGCGACCACGGTGCGGTTGCTGCCGGCGGTGAGGCCGACGACCTCGAAGCGGTCGGGGTTGCGGGCGACGACGTCGAGTGCCTGGGTGCCGATCGAGCCGGTGCTGCCGAGGATCGCGATGCGCCGCTTCTGGCGCACGGTCAGCCCTTGGCGAGGATGTCGACGACGAAGACGAGCGTGGCGTTCTTCGGGATGCCCGAGCCCTCCTGCGGGTTCGCGCCGTAGCCGTCCTCCGGCGTGACGACGATGAGGACCTGCGAGCCGACCTTCTGGCCGACCAGCCCGGTCACGAAGCCCTTGATGAGCGAGCCCTCGGAGATGGTGAAGGTCGTCGGGACGCCCTTCGACCACGAGGAGTCGAACTCCTTGCCGGTGTCGTAGACGACGCCCTTGTACTGCACGAGCGCGGTGTCGCCGTCGGCGATGACGTCGCCGGTGCCCTGCTTGATGACCTCGGGCGTGGTCTTCGACGGTGCCGCGACGCCCTTGGGGATCGTGATCTCCGGCTCGCCGTCCGCCTTGTCCTGCACGGTCGGGAGCTTCGGGTCCTGCTCCTGGGCCTTCCCGGTGGCCTTCGTCGGGGTCTGCGCCACGACGTCGGCGACGACGACGATCTCGCCGCCGGTGTTGAAGCCGAGCGCCGACGACTCACCGACCGCAGCGATGCGGTCACCGACCTTCGAGCACGCCAGGAGGGCGCCGAAGCCCGAACCGCCCACCGAGAGGACCTGCGGGTTGCCCTGGTCGAAGCCGACCGTGCCGAGCTTCTTCGCGTCCGACGCCTGGTACACGCTGTACGAGACCTGCGCGTAGTCGCCCTCGTCCAGCGAGGCACCCTTGCCGCGCACGACCGTGCTCGCCTGGGGCTTGCTCGCGGTGAGGCCGCCCGTGAACTTCACCGTCGGTGCCGTGCTGCCGCCGAACGCGCCGGACACCGTGATCGCCTTCGACGCCGAACCCGGGTCGGGGCAGGACGTGATGGCCGCGGCGGTCGCGCTCGACGACGCACTCGGGGTGGCGGTCGAGTCGCTCGACCCGGATCCGGAGCACGCGGCGAGTCCCAGCACGACGGCGGGGACGAGGGCGATCGGGAGGAGACGCAGACGCTTCACGAGGACCTAGTCTGCCGCACGGACCTTGGTGTGCGGGACGTGGTGCACAGGAAAGGCCACCGAGCGTGCGATGAAGCAGAGGCTGTTCGCAGTGGCGTGCGCGGCCTCGGCGTCGGCGACGCGGTCCGCCTCGAGGATGGTGACCACCGGGTGCAGCGTCGCCTCGGTGAGCTCCCCGGAGCCGTCGCGGTTGAGGTTGAGGCTGGCCGTGGCGCGGTCCTCGTAGTCGACGACGGTGAAGCCCTCGGTCACGGCGACGTGGAGGTAGCTCAGCATGTGGCACTGGGCGAGGGACGCGACGACGAGCTCCTCGGGGTTCCAGCGGTCGCGGTCCCCGCGGAACGTCGGGTCGGCGGAGCCCTCGATGCCGTGCTTGCCCGCGGCGCGGACGTCGTGGTCGCGCCCGTAGTCGCGGTAGCCGCTCGTTCCGGTGCCGCGGTCGCCGGTCCAGTGGACGGAGACCTCGTAGGAGTGGTCGGACACGGTGGGCTCCTCACAGGATCAGTACGATTGCGGCATGACGGTGCTCTCCGACGTCCACACTGACCGCCATCCTCTCACCGCCGAGGGGTCGGTCGAACTGGCGGTCCTCGACCGCAACGGGTTCGACGAGAGCCGACACGTCGGTGCCGGGGTCGTCGTCGCCGCGGACGGCACCGTGATCGACGCCGTCGGTGACGTGCAGGCCAGCGTCTACCCCCGCTCCACGATGAAGCCCTTCCAGGCGCTCGCGGTCCGCCGTGCCGGAGCCGTGTTCTCCGACGAGGAGCTCGTCCTCACCACCGCGAGCCACGCCGGCACCCCCGCGCACCAGGCCATCGCGCTGCACATGCTCGAGTCGTACGACCACGTCGAGTCGGACCTCGGCTGCCCGCCGGACATGCCGTTCGACCGCGCCACCGCCCGCACCATGACCGAGCCGAGGCGCCTCGCGATGAACTGCTCCGGCAAGCACGCGGGCATGCTCGCGGCGTGCCGGGTGAACGGCTGGGACGAGGAGACCTACCTCGAGATGGCGCACCCGCTGCAGCAGCGCGTCCGCGAGACCGTCGAGGAGTTCACCCACGAGACCGTCGACGTCGTCGGGACCGACGGGTGCGGGGCCCCGGTGTTCCCCCTGACGCTGGCCGGACTCGCCCGGGGCTTCGCCGGTGTCGTCGCGCGCGCCGAGTCCGACACGGCAGCGCTCACCGACGCGGTGCTCGACCACCCGTGGGCCATCGACGGCATCGGACGGGCGAACACGGTGACGATCGAGCGACTCCGGGTGCTGGCGAAGCTCGGTGCCGAGGGCGTCATGGTGATGGGCCTGCCCGGTGGTGCAGCGGTCGCGGTCAAGACCCTCGACGGCGCGCAGCGGTCCGGGACGCTCGCGGCCCTCACGCTGCTCGAGCGCAACGGCATCGTGGACGCGGCAGGGGTCGCGGACGTCATGGCGGCCACGGGCGAGCAGGTGCTCGGTGGCGGGGTGCCGGTGGGGACGCTGCGGGCGGGGTCCGGGCTGCGCTGAGGGCGGGGTCGTGGGAAGACCCCGTGCCGGGGTCATCCGGGTTCGTCCAGCTGCAGTTGCGGGAGTGCCGGTGCCACGGGGGTACCCCGCCGTTCGTGCGGGTGTCGGACGGTGCATCCGTGGCGGGTGACCTCGACGGCGACGTCCCAGTGCCGGGGCAGGACGCTGAGGCCGGGTACGAGGACCACGGTCGTGCGGGTCGGCGGGCACGCCCGGTCCGGGCGCTCGGGGCTCGCTGCGTGGGCTGGGCCGTTCGGGCTCCCTGCGCGGTCTGCGTCGTCGGGATGCGCTGCACGGTCCGGGTGGTCGGCCTTCGCTGCACGGGATGCGTGGTCGGGGCTCGCTGCGTGGGCCGGGCGGTCGACGACGACCGCGGCCGTGCCGGAGGGCATCGCCGGGCAGTGATCGGCCCCCGCAGCCACCACCGCGCGCGCTTCGGCACCGCACGCGGCTCGGACCTCGTCGTCCGGACCGGCCGCGGCGCGGACCTGCGACACGACGGCCCGGAACACCGCCAGCGCGAGCACGCCGGACCCGATCACGACGATGTGGGGCCGCGACCGGTCGTCGACGGCGACCTCACGGCCGTTCGACGCCGTGCCGAGGACGATGGGCCGCCGGTGCGTCCCCGTCCCGACGGTCCCGTCCACGGGGCCCGACTGTCCGGACGGTGTCGGCACCAGGACCACCACGTCCGCCACGTCCGCCCCGCACTCGGCGCCGCGGGAGCGACGGACCCTGGTCGCGCGGACCACGAGGACGTCGAGCACCGCGCAACACCCCGCCGCTCCGAGGAGCACCGCGCGCGACGGCCACTCGACCGGCACGACGAGCCCCACCACGAGCAGCACCACCGCTGCGCCGACCAGGGTGCAGCGGGCGGTGAAGGGGGTCATGCCTCCAGAGCACCACATGGCCCCGGGGCCCCGACGCTCAGCCACCGAACTGTGGAGAGCACTGACGATCACACCGCTGTGGAGGACTCCCCCGCCGTCACTGCACGAGGAAGAACTGCTCCCCGATGTCGACGCGAGCGCCGCGCTCGACCCGGTACCGGCGGCCCGGCTCGCAGCGACGGATCGACCCGTCGATGTGCCGGACGACGGTGCCGTTGCCCGAGAACCGGTCGGACACCCACAGGTCGTCGCCGTCGCGCCCGAGCTCGAGGTGGGTCTTCGACACGGACTTGCCCGGGTCGTGGACGGTCAGCAGGTCGTCGAACCGTTCCCCGGGCTGGGGGCGCGGGAGTCGTCCGACGAGGCCGGTGCCGTGCACGCCGAAGCGCTCCCCGGTGCTGAAGTGCAGCACGAAGGGCGCGTGGGTCGGGGTCGCGGAGACGATGCGGGTCTCGTCGACGTCGTCCTCGAGGTCGCCGTCGGCGCTCGTCGGAGCGTCGGTCGTCGAAGGAGCCGGGCGCACGGCATCGTCCGCCCCGGGCAACGGCGGCAGCGGCGCGGCCATCGGTACTCCGATCGCGCCGCTGTCCTGTGCTGAGGGTGCCGACGACGGGACGGTCGCGGAACCGGGAGCGGGCGGGACGAAGGGTGTGCCGACGGCTGGTGACTCGGGCTCCGGGGCCGCGTGCAGACCGCGCGGTCGGGGCGGGGTGTCGCCGGCCGGTGCACCGTCGCCGCCACCGTTCACCCACGAGGGGAGCACACCGGCGGAGCCCTCGGCGCCGTCGTCGGCGACCGCAGGCTCCGGCAGCGCATCGTCGTCGCGCACGACGTCCGGAGCAGCGTCGTCCGACACCTCGGCGACGTCGTCGTCGGTGACCTCGTCATCCGGAGCGTCCGCCGCGTCGTCCGGAGCGTCAACCGCGTCGTCGGGAGTCTCGGCGGCGTCGTCCGCCGCCCAGTCGGGTCGGTCCATCGGGAGCGGCACGATGGGTCCGGTGAACGCCGCGGTCACTGCGGGCCGCACGGCGCCGCACTCAGCACAGAAGATGTCGTCGGGCTCGAGACGGTGCCCGCACACGTGGCACGTCGTCGCCTGCGAGCCCGGAGTGACCAGCGGTGCCGGGCGCGGCGGGCGTCGGTCGACCAAGGGCTCGACGACCGCGGTGTCACCGGGCTGCGGCGGGGAGACGACCGCGTCCGGAGCACCGGCGGTGTCGGGAGTCGCGTCCGCGGCGTCCGCAGCGGAGTCGTTCGCAGCCGTGGATCGTCCGACCCACCACGAGGGCCCGGACGGCGCCGGTGCAGCGGCCTGCTCTGCTGGCGGCGCCCAGCGCTGGGCGGCTGGGCGCTCGGCGATGCGGGTGACCTCGGGGTCCTCCCCCTCTGGCGACGAGACGGACTTCGCGTCCGCGTCGGCGACGGCGTCGGCGTCGGACGGGTACGCGTCCGGGTCGAGCGGCGGCTCGGGCGGCTGCGGGGTGAACGGCACCTCGGGCGCACGCGGAGCGATCGGCTCGTCGGTCTGGGACGGCTCCGACGGCTCCGCCGGACGGGCGGGCTCCGACGGGCCGACCCCACCCGGCTGCTGCCCGGACCAGTCGGTCAGCCCGGAACCGCTCCCGTGCACGTGGCTCGGTGCCGTCCGGGGCGTGAAGTCGTCGGGACGCTCGACCGGCACGGCCGCGGGCTGCTGCTCGCCGCCACGGTCCGCACCCGTCAGCCAGGCACGGGTCGCGGGGTCGAGGGTCGATTCGGGCAGCCAGGCTTCGGCCGCCGGGTCCTGACGGCGTCCGTGCAGGTCCGGCTGCTGGAGCGGGGGCGGCGGTGCCTGCTCGACGGGGGGCGTCGCGACCGGGCGCCGACTCGCCGCAGCGGTCACGGCGCGTCCGCACTCACCGCAGAAGATGGCTCCGTCCGGGAGCGTCGATCCGCAGTGTTCGCATCTGATCACGTGTTCCGCCTGTCCTCACTCGGCCGTCCACGACGCTCGCCGGCCTGCACGCCATCGTAGTCGCGCCCTCCAGCGGCTCCCTGGCCACCTGTGGAGCGTCCGCCCCGGACCGTCACCGCGGAGGCGACCGATGCCCGCGCAGACCGGGTGGCGTCCACGACGCGGAGCGAGCGCAGGGACACCGCCGCGCGGATCCGTTCCTTGCGGGTCCGACCGGCCCGCAGGCTCGTGATCGCGTCGTCCGTCGCCGACCACATCCGGTCGGCAGCGGTGCCGTCGGCCTCGCTCGGCCCGAAGACGGACCGGTCGGCCAACGCCGCGAGTCCGGTGCCGCCCTCCCCCGGAGCTCCCACGACGGCCTCGCGGCGGGTCGCTGCCCGCGCGACGTCGTGACCCCGGTCGACCAGGGCGTCGCGGTACTCGTCCCACGCCCCGACGATCCGTGCACGTGGCGTCGGGGCTCGGCGCCGGCGACGACGACGGATCCGTTTGAGCAGCACGATGACGCCGAACGGCAGCAGCACGAGCGCGGCGAGCCCCAGCACCGCGAGCGCCCACGGCAGCACGGCGAGCAGGATCTGCAACCAGAGCGGCTGCACCGGCGGCGTGTTGCGGTCGCTCTGCGGCGGCGCCTGCTGCGACTGGTCCTGCTGCTCGGCCGGGGGCGGCGGCACGACCGTCTCCGGGCGCGTGACCGGCTGCGGCGTCTGCTGCTGCTCGTCCGGGATCTCACGGACGGCGGGGTTCGGGTCGATCATGACCCACCCCCACTGCGCCGTGTCGACCTCCACCCGCGCGGTGACGTCGGACCCGCGGAACGTCGTCGTCCCGCCCGAGGTCGCGCTCCGGCCCGCTCCGCCGCCCGCGTCGCCGCCGGCGGTGAACCCCATGACCACGCGCGCCGGGAAGCCGAGCTGGTCCGCCATCAGCGCCGCCGCGGCGGCGTACTGCTCCTGGTCGCCGATCATCAGCGGCGACGTCAGGAGCTCTTGGATGCGATCGGCACCGTGCCCGGAACGACTCGCTCGGTCGTCGCCGACGCCGTGGCTGACGTACCCGTTGCGCTTGAGCGCCTGCACCATCGCCACGAGCTTCGCACCGTCGGTGTCGGCATCGTCGGAGTAGGCGTCCACGGTGTCCCGCACCGCGTCGGGGACCGACCGCGGCGTCGGCACCGAGGCGCTCCCCGGGCGTGCGGACGCGAGCTGCTCGTCCGTCGGTTGGTCCGGCACGACGGCGGTCAGGTCGTACCGGGTTCCTTCACCGACACCACCGACGACCGCTCCGGTCGCGGTGGAGCCGTTGTAGAAGAACGCGCCACGCTCCTGCTCGGCCCCGGACCCGGTGAAGTCGACCCGCTCGAGGTCACCCACCGTCGGCAGCCACACCCCGCTGTACCCGTCGACCCGGACGCCGACGCGCACGGTCGTCCCCTCGACGCCCCGGACGTCGACCGAGGTCGGGACGCGCTCGAAGGTCCCGGACGCCGTCGATCCGTCCGACCCGCCGACGCGGTAGACGACCCCGTCGTAGGTGTCGAGCGTGGCGATCCGGACGAACCCGTTCTCCGGCAGCCCCGTGACCGTGAGCTGCGGCGTGTTCGACGCGGTGTCCTCCTCGTAGGCGCGGAAGCCGCTGAGCGGACTGACGTAGTCCCGCGGGTCGAACGGCTTCACCACGTCGGTCCGGGCGACGGTCCGGCCGACGGACGGCGGAGCGACGAGCCCCAGTCCGGTCGCGACGACCGCCGCGGCGACGATGGTCCCCGTCCCGACGAGCGCCGGCCGGATCACCGAACGCGCCACCGGCACGCGGGACCCGATGGTCGTCGCGACGGCGACGGCACGCCGCGCGTGCCGCACCGTCAGCGCCCACACCAGCGCGATCCCGGTGAGCGCGACGGCCGTCACGATCGACGTGTCGAGACGACCGGGTCCGACGACCACACCGGCCGCGAAGACCACCAGCGCCGGGATGCTGGCGAGTTCCTGCCTGGAGGCGCGGGTCGCCACGCTCACGCCGGTCACCGTGGCGACGAGCAACGTCGCGAAGTATGGCACGAGCAACGACTCGTAGGAGCCGACCGGCAGGCTGATGGTCACCAGCTGCTTCCAGCCGAGGGCGACGCCGGCGAACAGGTCGACCAGCCCCTGGCCGGTCGGCAGGATCCCGTTCGCCTCACCCGGCACCGCTGCCGGCACGCCGGTGAGCGCGAACGCTGCGACCGTGGCGACGGCGACGACCGCGGTCGGCAGCCGGAACACCGTGCCCAGGAGCGCGACGAGCGTGCCGAACACCACCGCGGTGACGGCGGCGACGATCATCGCGTCGTCGCGGTAGACGGGCCACCAGGCGACGCTCGCGACGGCGAGGACCAGCCACACCGCGAGCGTGCCACCCACCAGCCGGAAGGGTGAGAGGCGGCGAGCGACACGGCGGGCATCGCGCCGGACCGTCTTCCGTGCCCGGGTGTCCGGGCCCGCTGCGACGCTCATGCGGCCGACGCCGATCGGTGCAGTGCGTGGCGGAGGTCGTCGAGGTAGCCGATCGTCATCACCGTCAGGCCCGCCACACGCAGGAACCGGGGCTGGGCCTCGGGCTCGCAGATCACCGCGACGACCTCGACGCCGACCGGGAACCGCGTCGCGGCCAGTCGCAGCGCCGGCAGCTCGACCGTCGAGCCCACCACCAGGAAGGCCACGGAGATGCCCGCGGTGTCGGTGCCGACGATGCGCGCGACCTCGGCGATCGGCAGGCAGGCGTCGGCGAGTCCGACGGACGCGAAGTCGTCGAGCAGGCGGGTGGGCGTCACCGTGGGCAGCGGGTGCACGGCGTACACGGGGCGCTTGGCGAACTCCGGCGTCCGCTCCGACACCACCACGGTGACCTCGCGGCCGTCGCGGATCGCGCGTGCGCCGAGCGACGCTGCTGCGCTCACCGCGAGCTCGAACTCCTCGTCGTCGGCGAACTCGGCACGCGAGAGGCCGAGGGCGACCACGAGGTGCGACCGGCGGGTGTCCTCGAACTGGCGCACCATCAGCGCACCGGACTTCGCCGTGGACTTCCAGTGGATCGTGCGGGGGTCGTCACCGGGCATGTACTCCCGGATGGCGTGGAAGGCGATGTCGGACGGCGACAGGTCGGTCGTCGCCTGCCCCTCGAGGTCCCGCACCAGGCCGGTGCTCGTCGACGGGATCGCGATCGTCCGCGGGTGCACGATGACCTGCTCCCGGGCCGTCCAGACGATCTCGCGCCGGACCAGGCCGACCGGGTCCGCTCGCACACCGGTCACCGGACCGACGTCGAGCACGCCGCGCCGGACCGTCGGGACCGGGACCTCGCGCTCGAACGTGCCGCGCGGGCCGATCGACGGGATCGCCACGTCCACCAGCCCGGACCCGACCGGCACCTCGACCGTCGTCGGGACCGAGGGGAACCGCACCGGGTTCTCCGCCGTCACCACCACACCGGCGGCATCGCCCACCGCCACCCGGTGCTGCGGCAGGCGCATCCGGATCACGAGCCTCGAACGGCCGATGAGCGCGACCGCAGCGACGACGACGAGGAGCGCCCCCGCGAAGCCCACGACGACGACCTCGCGCAGGCCGAACCGGTAGCCGAGCACGAACGCGACCAGCGTGAGCGCCGCGACCGTCCACCCGAGGCCGGTGACCACGGACGAGACCTCTGCCCACCCACGCTTGACGAGCCTCCAGGCCGTCGACCAGGCCCTGGCGAGACCGACGACCGCGTCCGCTGCCACGCCGTCCCGGTCGCCCACCAGGCGCGTCCGGACGTTCGTGAGGCCGGCGACCGTCCCGGTGCGCTCGTAGGCCGTCGTGCCTCGACGCGACCGCGTCGAGGACGGACGGCGCGAGCGCGTCGAGACGGGCCGGCGGTCGGTCACGACCCGGCCCGGTCCGCCGGCGGCGGGGTCTCGACCAGCAGCTGTGCGATGACGCTCGTGGCGCTGACGCCGTCGAACTCAGCCTCGGCGTCGAGGACCAGGCGGTGCGCGAGGATCGGCACCGCGAGTGCCTTCACGTCGTCCGGCGTGACGTAGTGGCGACCGGCCAACGCCGCGAAGACGCGGGACGCGCGCATCAGGCCCATCGCACCGCGGACGCTGACGCCGAGCCGGACCTCGCTCGCCGACCGGGTCGCGTCGACCAGTCGGGCCACGTAGTCGGCGATCACCGGGTCGACGTGGACCGAGCGCGCCAGCGTCGCCATCTCGGTGATCGTCGCCGCGGGCACGACACTCGCGAGCGGCACCGAACTCGACGGCGCCGACGACGTCTCGAGGATCTTCACCGTCGCGGCGTGGTCCGGGTACCCGATCGACGCCTTCATGAGGAAGCGGTCGAGCTGGGCCTCCGGCAGGCGGTACGTGCCGGCCTGCTCGACGGGGTTCTGGGTCGCGATCACCATGAACGGCGCCGCGAGTCGGTGGTTCACGCCGTCGACCGTGACGGCGGACTCCTCCATCGCCTCGAGCAGGGCCGACTGGGTCTTCGGGCTCGCACGGTTGATCTCGTCAGCCAGCACGATGTTCGAGAAGATCGGGCCCCGGTGGAAGTCGAACTCCTGGGTCTTCTGGTCGTAGACGCTGATGCCCGTGATGTCGCCCGGCAGCAGGTCCGGCGTGAACTGGATGCGGTTCGTCGAGCCCTGCACGCTCTGGGCCATCGCCCGCGCCAGGCTCGTCTTGCCCGTGCCGGGGACGTCCTCGAGCAGGAGGTGCCCCTCGCTGAGCATCGCCGTGACCGCGAGGCGGATCACGAACGTCTTCCCGAGGAGCACCTGCTCGACGTTGGTCACGATGCGGCCTGCGACGTCGGCGAACCAGGTGGCCTGCTCCGGGGTCATGCTCATGCGGTGTCGTTCCTCGTTCTCGGGGATGGTCGGTTGCCGTCGGGGGAAGTGATCGGGCGAGCGCTACTGGGCAGCGTAGGGCGTGTCCCGTGAGTTGCTCAGTTGCCCGCCGCGTTTCCGGAGTCAGCGGGCGCCGGAGCGACGGCCGCCAACGGTGAGTAGTCGCCGTTCGTCGTCAGCGCCCCGTTGTCGTTGAAGGTCACCTCTGCGCGTACTCGGACCGACTTCGCGGTGAAGAGCAGGTCGTCCGGCGGCTGTGGAGCGGCAGCACCCGCGTCCCACGAGTCCGTCCGCGGGAAGCCGCTACCGTCGTCGGTCGAGTACCAGTAGGCGGTGTACCGCACGGACACCGCCGAGGACGTCGGCCCGCTCACCGTGATCGACTTGGTCAGCTGCGCGCTCGTCACCGAGGACGTCGCGTCGAGCGCGGCGATGTTCGCGGTGTACGAGGAGCCGTCGTCCGTCGTGCAGAAGTTCGAGCCGGGGCTCCCGCACGCGCGCAGTGTCATCGCGACCGCGACGTTCCGGGCACCGTCACCGGGCACCCCGCTCCACCGTTGTCCGGGCTGCAGCGTGATCGGAGCGCCGCCCACCTCCAGCTGGTAATGGTCGACCGGGGTCGTCGGAGCGGCGACGACCACGTCCGGGGTCGAGGAGCTGTCCGACGTGAGGAACACCGCAGGGGTCGAGGTACCCGAAGGACGTTCGTACGTCTGGGTGGTCGTCGTCTGCGCGTTGCAGAAGTAGCCGTTCCAGACGGTCACCGAGTAGGTCGCCGTCCCGCCGCCGACGCCGGAGTCACTCGCGGGACTCGTCTGGCCGAGCGAGCCTCGGGCGGTGCAGTCGCTCTGCGCGCCACGGAACGCGTTGTAGGAGCCGCTCGTCCCGCCGGCGAGGTCGGCGGCGCTCCACGTGATGGTGACCGACGACCTGCCGTCCCGGTCCGGGTTCTTCCCCGCCACGGCGGAGAGGTTGGTCGGTTTGCCCGGCACGCCCACGGCCGAGCCGGTCGCCGAAGCCGAGTTCCACTGCACCACGGTCCCGTTGCGGTCGGCGCCGTTCCGGGCGGACACCGTCACCGTGTACTGCGCCCCGCTCTGCGCCCCCGTGAAGGAGGTGTTCGTGGCCGTACCCGTGCTGCGTGTCGTCGAGAGATCCGGCCCCTCGATCGAGACGACGTAGTTGTCCACGGCGCTGCCGTTGTTCGGCGCCGCGACCGCGTTCCAGGTCACGTCGAGCTGGTTCGGCGTGCTCTTGCTCGGGGTGACGCTGATGCCGGTGGGCGGCGCGGGGACGAAGTCGGCGCTGATCGGCGCGGAGTTCGCGGAGGCGGCCGAGTCGCCGACGGCGTTCGTGGCCACGACGGAGAACTGGTACGAGCCCTTCGGGTCGAGCCCCTTGATCGTGCAGACCGTCGCCGTACCGCAGTCCTTCGACACCCCGTTCGTGCCCTGCAGGCGGTACCCGGTGATGGGCGAGTTGTTCGCCTGCGGCGTCGACCACGTCAGGGTCGCCTGCCCGCCTTCGTACGAGCCGGTGCGGGTGGGGGCGCCGGGTGCGTCCGGGACGTCCTGCACCGAGATCGTCACGTCGCCCCACACGTACCGGTCCGGATCGTCGGTGGCGTCGGCGACCTGGTACTGCAGGTGCGTGTCGACGGGCTTCGCACTGTCGGAGACACTGACCTGCAGCCGCGACTTGTCTGCGCTCGGCGTGACGGTCACGCCGCCGGGAAGCCCGCCGCCGAGGCCGCGGATGTTCACGACGCGCAACCGCTGGCCAGGGAACGGGTTCGTCGGTTGGTCGTTGGCGAGGACGTCGATCGTGGTCGTCTGGCCACGCTTCGTGACGGACTTGTCCGCCCCGGGCTGCACGAGCGGCCGCGTCGAGGCGACGACGTCGACGCTCACGACCCCGGACCGGCCGGCGTTGGCGTCGTCGGCGACCCCGATGCCGATCGAGGCGGTCGTGTTCTTCTTCGCGGTGTCGGCGACCTTGATCGTCAGGTTCTGCCCGCTGATCGTGGCGGTGGTGCCGTCGCTCGGCTTGCTGACGACGGAGTACTTGAGCTCGGGGAGGTCCTGCGGGTACGGGTAGTCGGTCAGCTTGCTGAGGTCGATCACGCGCGACTCCCCCGGCTGCATGTCGACGGCGGAGCCGGTGAACGCTGGCGGCTGGTTGGACCGGGGCGTGACCTTGACCGGCAGCACGAGCGTCGCGACGCGTCCCTTGCCGCCGTTGGCGTTCGAGCCGTCGGTGACCTCGAACGAGATGGAGGCGTTCCCGTAGTAGAGCTTCGACGAGGTGAACTGCAGCGTCGAGGAGTCGACGACGAGGCTCTGCCCGTTCGCGTGCGTCGCCTTCACCGTGCCGCGGTCGGTGATCTTGGCGGTCTGCCCGTTCGCTGTGACGACGTACTTCGACAGCGGGATCCGGACCGTCGCCTCGCTCTTCACCGTGATCGCACCGGCGGTCCGGTTGACCTGCGGCAGGGCGTCGTCGAAGCCGGGCACGTGGATGAACCCGTAGGAGACGATGTCCGGGTGGTCGACGCGGGCGACCGAGAACGGGATCACCTGCGAGTCGTCGGAGAGCCGGACGACGATGCGCCCGTCGTCGGTGGTGCGGGCGTTGTCGCCGTACCCGTCGACGACACCGACCTTCAGGTCGGCCGTGGTCCCCTCGGCGAAGAAGACGTTCTCGAGGACGTCGACCGTGACGCTCTGCCGGTGCAGGATGTCCTGCAGGTCGAGCGTGGTGTCGTCGACCTCGGGCCGCAGCGGCTGGGCGTCGGGGTCGACCGTGACGGTGAGGAAGGCCGTGCTCGCTCCGCCGTTCTCGTTCGTCACCGTGTACAGCACCGCGTAGTCGCCGTTCTTCGCGGTCTTCGGCGGTGTGACCCGGATCTGCTGCTTCTGCAGGATCTTGGCGGAGACCGACTCGGCGGTGGGCTCGGCCTTCGTGACGGTGAGCTGCCCACCCTCGGGGTCGGAGTCGTTCTGCAGGACCCGGACGGTCACCGAGCCGCCGGGCCGGATGGTCACGTGGTCGGCTTCGGCGACGGGGTTCGACGCCTGTTCCGCGCGGGGCGCGATGCCGACACGCACGGTGCCGGTCGCACGGGCGCCGAGCGCGTCGACGACCGTGTACGTGAACTCGTCGGTGCCAGCGGAGTAGTCGCCGGCCTCGTACGTCAGCGAGTCGGACGACACGTCGGCGACGGACCCCTTGTCGGGGTTCGAGGCGACACCGACGAGCTGCACCGAGTCACCGTCGGGGTCGATCCCGTTCAACGGGATGGACACCCGGACGGACTGCCCGGCGACGACCCGCGCGGTCACCGTCTGCGGGACGGGCGGGTTGTTCGTCGCGGCGTCCTGCTCGCGCACCGAGATCGAGACGGTCGCGTCGGCGTACTGGCCGTCGGGCCCGGCGACTCGGTACACCGCGGTGTAGTTGCCCGGGGTCTTCGGGGCGAGGTACCGCAGGTGGTCGCCCGAGACGAACAGCAGGCCACCGTCGCCGGGGACGTTCTGCACGAGGTCGGGCTGCAGCGTGAGCGGCTCCCCCTCGGGCTGGGTGTCGTTGTCGAGCACGTCGATGTTCGCCACGTCGCCGACCCGCACGGTCGCGGCGTCCGGCTGCGCCACTGGCGGCTGGATCCGGTCCGGCTTCGGGATCTCGACGACCGTTATCGTGCCGGTCGCCGAGGCGAGTCCGTTCGTCTCGGTGTAGCCGAAGGAGACCGGACCGTCGAGCGGCGCGGTGAGTGTGACCCGGACGGTGTGCTGGTCGAGGATGCTCGCCTCGACGCCGGAACCACGGCCCGGACCGTCGAGCGCGGTCACGAGCAGTACGCCGCCGGCCGGGTCGATGTCGGTGGCGGTGACGTCGGTGTCCTTCGTCGACAGGGTGTTGACGAACACGGTCTTCGGCGTGGTGATCGGCGCGGTCGAGGCGTCCGGCGGCGCGAGGATCGTGACGCGCACGATGCCGCTCGTCGTCTTCGTGCCGTCGGTCACGGTGTACTCGAGCTGGTGGTCCCCCGCGCCGGCGCCCTGCACGCGGAACGTGCCGGAGTCGTAGCTCGGGGTGATGGTGAGGCCGGTCGACGACGACACGCTCGTGAGCGTGACGGTGCCGTTCCCGCCGCGGACGTGGTCGAGCGGGTCCACCGTGAACGCCTTGCCCGCGTACCCCTGCACGGGGAACGGGTCGGCGTAGAGCGGCACGCTGCCCTGCTTCGCCACGTGGACCGTGACCGAGCCCCGACCGTCCGCACGCCCGTCGCTCACGACGAGCTGCACGGCGCGGTCGCCGGTCCGCGCGCTCGCGTTCCGGTAGTCCAGCAGCCCGTCGGGCGTCGTCGACACACGGTCCCCGTCGGCCGCGGTCGCCGACTTGAGGTACACCGGGTCGCCGTCGGGGTCGACCCAGTCACCGAGCACGTTCGAGACGACGTGCCCGTTCTGCACGACGTCGGCCGAGGTGTCGCGGACCTGTCGGGGCGGGTCGTTCTCGGAGTCGGGGCGGACGGTCACCCGGACGGTGGCGGTGTCCGACCCGCCGTTGCCGTCCGTGATCGTGTACGGGAAGGAGACGGTCCCGGTGGCGCGGCCGGACAGCGTGATCTGCAGGCGCTGGCCGTCGCCGACGATCGCGACGTCGCCGACGGCGTCGTCGATCTTCCCGACCTCGCTCACGACGATCGGGTCGCCGTTCGGGTCGTAGTCGTTCAGCAGGACCGGGAGGCTCGTGGTGCGTCCCGGACGAGCGCCCAGGTCGTCGTCGACCGCCACCGGCGGCTTCTGGTCCTTCTCGACCTCGGGGTCGTCGTCGGACACCTGCTCCTGCTGCTGGTCCTCGTCCTTCTTGATGAGGTCGGCCCAGTTGTCGATGAGCTGTCCGCTCCGGTCGATCGCCCAGGAGCGCCCGCTCTGCGGGTCGTTCGCGACGACCGTCTCGCCGTTGTGCAGGATCTGCAGGTCCCCGGTGCCCGCGGTGCTCGCGAGTCGCTGCAGGCCGGACCCCTTGCAGGTGTCGATCGCCTGCCCGCCGGCCCACGCCGCGTACGTGCAGGAGCCGACGACCATCGGTCGTGCCGCACGACCGGAGACCTGCATCGCAGTGTTGCTGACGTCGCCGGATGCCGAGACACGGACGAGCCCGGCGGTGCCGGCGACGACGACCTCGGACGAGCTGTCCGTCGAGTGCTGCAGGGCGGGTGCACTGCCGACGCGGTCACCGAGGTCGACCGTGCGACCGTCCACCGACATCCGGCCCGAGCTGCGGTCGAGCACGGCCAGGTGGTCCCCGAAGGACGCGACCTGGAAGTCGTCGGCGCGGTCCATCTTCACCGTCCACCGCTTCGCGACCGTCGGCGTGGTGCCGACGTCGACGAGTGCAGCGGTGCCGGTCTTCGGCGAGTAGACGGCGACGTGGTCGTCCGAGGCGTCGAAGACGGCGTCGGCGCCGAGCGTCAGGTCGGCCTTCGTCGACGCGTCGAACTCGCCGAGGTCCTTCGCCGGGGTCGCCCAGAGCTCGCCGGTGTCCCCGTTGCCGATGACCGCCGTGGACCCCGCGAAGAAGACCTGCGGCGTCCCGGCCGGCAGCGTGACCGGGTCGGCCACCGTGGCGTCGGCCACGTCGACCTTCGCGACCGTGCCCTTCGTCTCGTCGACGCTGTAGACCGTGGAGCCGCGCTGCAGGACGGACAGGTCGTCGCTCGCGGTCTCGACGGCGGTGTTGAGCTGCAGGACCCCGGTGTTCGCCCGGCCGACCGCACCGTACTCGGCGGACGGCACCCACACGGTGCCGTCACCGAGGTCGACCCGCTGCGTGTGGTACCCGGTCGACGCGATGGCCGCGGTGGCGACGACCGCGCCGACGACGACCGAGGCGCCGACCGTCACCGCTGCGGACCGGTGCTTGGCGAGGAACGCCCGGATCACCCGGCGCTCCCGATCGTGGCGCACTTCTGGGCGCTCGCGACCCCGGTCTTGCCGTCACGGTTGACCGCGACGGCGATGCACTCCTCGTCGCCCTTCTGACCCGAGACGACGAAGCTGGTGCCGGTCTGCTGGCTCGCCGCACCGTTCGACGAGATGACGTAGGTGTCCCCCGTGCGCAGGCCCGGGTCGGCCCAGGTGAAGGTCACGGACGACGGTGACGGCTCGGCGCGCACGTCGGCGACCACCGGGATCGCGCCGGAGCCGAGGCGACCGATGACGAGCACGGTGGCGACGGCGAGTGCGGCGACCACCACGACCGCGATCGAGGTCGCCCAGACCAACGTCGACCGCGTGCGGCGGCGGGCGCGCGTGACGGAGCCGGTGCGGTGGACGGTGCCGACGCTCTGCGCCGCGGCCCCCGCCGATCCGCCCTGCAGCGCCTTGCGCGTGCGCCGACGTGCACCCACGCGGGTCGGGGGCTGCAGCTCGCGGATCATCGTCCGGTCACCGTGCGGTGTCGGCGTCGCGACGGCCCACGCCTCGACCGCGACGTCCGCCGAGGTCTGCGGGATGCCGAGCTCGGCCTCGACCTGCTGGAACCCACGGACGAGCTCCATGACGGTGGACGGCCGACCGGCGACCTTGCGCGACATCGCGGATGCGAGCAGCCGCTCGAGCGACGGCGGGACGTCGGTCCGCCCGGTGGGCTTCACACCGCCCTTGTCGATGCGCCCCATGAGGTCGGCCGCGCCGTTCTTGCCGCCGCGGACCTCGAAGGGGCTCCGGCCCGCGAGCAGGGAGAAGACCGTCGCCGCCAGCGAGTAGACCTCGGACTGGATCGTGCCGCGGGACTCGTCGATGAGCACCTCGGGCGCGGACCACGGGATCGACATGCCGATCGGCTCGTCGGGGTCGGCCTCGCCGATGGTCGCCGCGATGCCGAAGTCGGACAGTACCGGGTTGCCGTACGCCGTGAGCAGGATGTTCGACGGCTTGATGTCGCGGTGCAGCACGCCTTCACGGTGCGCGGTCTCGAGCGCGGATCCGATGCGGATGCCGATCGCGAGGACCTCGGACACGGGGATCGGCTCACGGCGGTACCGCTCGCTGAGGGATGACGAGCAGAGCTCCATCACCAGGTACGGCCGGCCGTCGGAGGCCACACTCGCCTGGAACACCGTGAGGATCGACGGGTGCGTGCTGAGTCGCGCCATCAGGTTCGCCTCGGCCTGGAACATCTGCCGGACGCGGTCGTCCACGACCTCGTCGAGCAGGACCTTCACGGCGACCTGCCGGCGCGGCATGTCCTGCTCGTAGAGGAAGACGTCCGCGAAGCCACCGGAACCGAGGACGTGCACGGGGCTGAAGCCCGCGATGACGGGCGGGGTGGACGGCAGGCGTCGCGCCATCGTCCCCTCCTCCCCGGCCGAGCGGCCAGCTCTCTCGTCACGGCCATGCCATTGTACGAACCGTGGGTGACCGACATTCCGCACACTGCGCGCAGCCCGAGGTCACCCGTCCCCCAGTTCGGGGGGCACTCAGTGCCGCGGCAGCGTGTCCTCCACGTCGCCGTCGTCCGGGGCGTCGTCCACCTGGAGGACGACGACCGTCACGTTGTCCCGACCGCCCGCGACGACCGCGTCGCCCACCAGACGCTCGGCGAGGTCCTGCGCCGCCGGCACGCGTGCGGCGATCCGGGCGATCCCGGCGTCGCCGAGTTCCTTGGTGAGCCCGTCCGAGCACACGATGTACCGGTCCCCCGCACGGAGCGGCAGGGTCCACCAGTCCGGCTCCGGCGGTTCGCCGAAGCCCACGGCCCGTGTGATCACGTTGCTGTCCGGGTGCCGCTCGGCATCCTCGGCGCGGAGGAGGCCGGCGTCGACCATCTCCTGCACGACCGAGTGGTCGACGGTGACGCGTCGGAGGACGCCGCCCTCGATCCGGTAGGTCCGGGAGTCGCCGACGTTGAAGACGAGCGCGGCCGGCTGTCCCTGCGCGGCGACGAGCGCGATGCCGGTGACGGTCGTCCCGGCGCCGATCGCGTTGCCGCCCGCTGCGCGCTCGATGTCGGCGGTGGCGAGCAGGAGCGCCCGCTGGATGGACTGCCGCGTCGTGAACGCGCTCTCCGTCGCCTGCTCGAGGCGGCGGACCACGGCGTCGCTCGCACGGTCACCCGCGAGGTGGCCGCCCATTCCGTCGGCGACGACGAAGAAGGGCGCCCCGACGATGTAGCTGTCCTCGTTGTGGTCACGGCGCCGACCGACGTCGGTCGCGGCTCCCCACGAGAGCGTCAGGGTGGCGCCGTCGGCACCGGGGACGTCGATGGCGTGCGCAGTCGCTGCTCGGCCGAGTTCGGTCACGTTTCAGGATCGCTCTCTGGGGGTTCGGGGCGTGCCGGCGGGTGGGTCGGTCGGCCACGTGGGAAGGGGTGGGAGGTCCCTCGACGACGGTGCGACCCGCAGGTGTGGCGAGAGGACCTCGATCACGTTGCCGTCACCGATCTCGACAACCGTACCCGTCAGCACGACGTTCGACGCACCCGCCGGCATCCGGAACGGCGCCGACCCGGCGGGCCGCACCACGGTCCCGTTGGTGGACCGGAGGTCGTCGACCACGGCGGCTTCGCCCTCGGCGTGCAGCATCACGTGCGACGACGACACCTGGCCGCTCGACGACGGGACGGACACCAGTTCAGGAGCCGGACCGCGCAGGATCCGCGGCAGCGCGGGCCGCCGGCCGACGATGACGGGGTGGTCGAGTCGGATGACGCGGTCGCCGATCCGCACGGACGGCACCCTGGTCGTCGGTGCGGGGACGTCGGACGGGAGGCGCGGCTCGCCCCCGACGGGCGTCCCGCCCTGGGTGGTGGGGTGCGTCCGGGCCCCGACCACGGTGTCGTCGATCGACCCGTCCCCCGGGCGCGGCGCACGACCGGGCCGCAGCACCGTGTCGTCGAGGGAACCGGTCGCCGGAGCGGCAGGCGCACCCGGCACGGGCGGCACCGGACGGATCACCGTGTCGTCGATGTCCTGCGCTTCCGAGACGCCGTCCACCACCGGCGCGGGCGGCAACGGCGGCACCGGACGGATCACGGTGTCGTCAACCAAGTTGGTGGCCGGAGCAGCCGGGACTCGGGACGCACCGGGGACGGGCGGGACCGGACGGATCACGGTGTCGCCCAACAGGTCGTCCACCGACGCGTGCACCGGTTCGTGGGACGCGGCGGCGCGGGGTCGACGGACGACCGTGTCGTCGATGTCGTCGTCGCGCACCCGAGCCCTCCAAGCGTGGTCGAGACAACCGTAGACGATCCTGTCCGCCGACCGTCATCCACGGTCCCACGCGGGACCGCTCCCCGCCCGGACCGAGCGCAGCACCAGGCCCGCCAACGGATCGTCCGCCCGGGTGTCGAGGGCGTGCTGCGCCCGCGTCTGTGCCCGCGCGGCGGACCCGAGCGCCCAGGAGCACCACGCCGCCACGGCCAACGCCCCCGCGGCGCCGGCAGCCGAGTCGGCCGACGGGTCCTCCGCACGCCAGTGCCGCCAGGCATCGGCGCACCGGTCACCCGCGGTCCGGAGTCGCGCCCGGTCCGGCTCGGGACCGAACCCGCACAGCGCCGGCGGTGTCGGGTCGGAGAAGGGGTCGAAGGCGGCCACCGCACGGGGCTCGATCGGCCCGGGCTCGGCGAGGAACCGGATCACCGCGAGCCGGGTCGCCAGTGCTCCGCACGCCGTGACGACGGCGATCGACGCACCACGCGACGACGGTGCGTCGCCGGGCGCGACGAGGGCCGCGCAGGCGGCGGGGAGGGTGACGGCGGCCGCGATCTCGCGCGGGTAGCGCACTGCGGCGTCGGGGTGGCTTCGTGTCGTGACGGGGATCATGCACGTCATCGAAACGCACGCCGCGCCTCCAGGACCCGCCGACGTGGGCACCTGTGGAACGCGACCCGCCCCACCCGTCCTGTGGAGGACGAGCGGGGCGGAACCGGGATCAGACCGTCGCGGGCTCGAGGCTCTCCGCGACGAGGTCCCACGAGCCGTCGTGCTCCTCGAGGACGACACCGTGCGCGCCGGCCCAGTCGAGCAGCTCGGCCGTCGTCGTGGCCGCTGCGCCCGTCCGGGCGAGGAGCGCGACCAGGCGACCCTTCGCGGTCTTGTTCCAGTGGTTCAACGCCTTCCGCCGACCGGATCCGTCGACGCTCACGACGCGCGGGACGACCGCGCCGGCGACGGGGCCGAGTTGCCGGTACCCCTCGGAACGCAGGTCGAGCACGAGCCCGTCCGCCGTGTGTGCCGCGAGCACCCGGGCGGACGGCTCCGGCCAGTGCGACGCGAGCCGGACAGACCCGAGCCGCGAGTCGTGGGAGAGCCGGTAGGCCGGGACGAGATCGCCACCGCGGACGGGACCGAACATCGCGGACTGCACGACCACGTGCTCGAACCACCACGCACGCGTCGCGGCGTCCGCGTCGAGCGAACCGAGCGGGTCGTAGAGCACACCCGTGTACCGGTCGATCGCCGGCATCGTGCCCGACGTGTCGAGCTCGAGGTTGCGGAACCGCTCCCCGATCGACTTCGGGCCGAGCTTCAGGGCCGTCCGGGCCGAGGACTCCTCGGAACTGACGGAACGGGCCGCGGTGATCACCGCGGCCCGTTCAGCAGCCAGTTCCGGGAACGACAGCGCACGCAGGTCGAGCGTGCGGTCCGTGTCCCCGCCCTCCCGCTTCGTCTCCGAAGGCGGGAGGAGGACGGTCAGTCCGGTCAGGACGCCAGCGCGGCCTGCCGCGCCACGATCGTGACCGTGTCGTGCTCGACCGACAGGAAGCCGTCCTCGGCGTCCGCCGCCACCGTCGAGCCGTCGGCTCGGGTGATGCGGACCTGTCCCTGCGCGAGGGTCGCGAGCAGCGGCTCGTGTCCCGCGAGGATACCGATCTGGCCCTCCGTCGTGCGAGCGACGACCATGGTGGCGTCGCCCGACCAGACCTCGCGGTCAGCCGAGACGACGCTCACGGTGAGTGCCGCCATGTCAGCGGTTCTCCTTCTGGATCTGCGCCCACTTCTCTTCGACGTCGTTGATGCCACCGACGTTGAAGAAGGCCTGCACGGCCACGTGGTCGAACTCGCCGTCGGCGATGGCGCGGAAGGACTCGATGGTGTCCTTCAGCGGGACGGTCGAACCCTCGACGCCCGTGAACTTCTTCGCCATGTACGTGTTCTGCGAGAGGAACTGCTGGATACGACGAGCGCGCTCGACCGTGATCTTGTCCTCTTCGGAGAGCTCGTCCACACCGAGGATGGCGATGATCTCCTGCAGTTCCTTGTTCTTCTGGAGGATCTGCTTGACGCGCGTGGCCGTCTCGTAGTGGTCAGCACCCAGGTAACGGGGGTCCATGATCCGCGAGGTCGACGTCAGCGGGTCGATCGCCGGGTAGAGACCCTGCGAAGCGATCTCACGCGACAGCTCGGTCGTGGCGTCGAGGTGCGCGAACGTGGTCGCCGGCGCCGGGTCGGTGTAGTCGTCAGCCGGCACGTAGATCGCCTGCAGCGAGGTGATCGAGTGACCACGCGTCGAGGTGATGCGCTCCTGGAGCACACCCATCTCGTCGGCGAGGTTGGGCTGGTAGCCCACCGCGGACGGCATGCGGCCGAGCAGCGTGGAGACCTCGGAGCCGGCCTGCGTGAAGCGGAAGATGTTGTCGATGAAGAGGAGCACGTCCTGCTTCTGGACATCGCGGAAGTACTCCGCCATCGTCAGCGCCGACAGGGCCACGCGCAGACGCGTTCCCGGCGGCTCGTCCATCTGGCCGAACACGAGGGCGGTCTTGTCGAAGACGCCCGCCTCTTCCATCTCGCCGATGAGGTCGTTGCCCTCACGGGTGCGCTCGCCGACACCGGCGAACACCGACACACCACCGTGGTCCTGCGCGACGCGCTGGATCATCTCCTGGATGAGGACCGTCTTGCCGACGCCCGCACCACCGAAGAGGCCGATCTTGCCACCCTGCACGTACGGGGTGAGGAGGTCGATCGACTTGATGCCGGTCTCGAACATGGAGGTCTTCGACTCGAGCTGGTCGAAGGCCGGGGCCTTGCGGTGGATCGGCCAGCGCTCGGTGATCTCGAGCTTCTCGTCGGTGTTGAGCACGTTGCCCAGCACGTCGAAGACCTTGCCCTTGGTGACGTCGCCGACGGGGACCGAGATCGGAGCGCCCGAGTCACGGACCTCCTGGCCACGGACCAGACCGTCGGTCGGCTTCAGGGAGATGGCGCGGACGAGGTCGTCGCCGAGGTGCTGCGCGACCTCGAGGCCGATCTCCTGCGACGAGTCACCGATGGTGATGGTCGTGAACAGGAGGTTGTACATCTCGGGGATGGCGTCGTGCGGGAACTCGATGTCGACGACGGGGCCCGTGACACGGGCGATCCGGCCGACACCGGGCGCCGACGACGTCTCGACCGCGGTGGTTGCGGTGTCGGTCATGGCTGGTGCCTTCCTGAGGGTGGGTAACTGTCCGCGAACGACGCGGACTACTTCTTCTTCGACGAGAGGGCGTCGGCGCCGCCGACGATCTCGGAGATCTGCTGGGTGATCTCGGCCTGTCGGGCGTTGTTCGCGAGACGCGTGAAGTCGCGGATGAGCGAGTCGGCGTTGTCGCTCGCCGCCTTCATCGCCTTCTGCCGGGCGGCGTGCTCGGAAGCAGCCGACTGCAGCATGGCGTTGAAGATGCGGCTCTCGATGTAGACCGGGAGCAGCGCGTCGAGCACCGCGTCGGCATCCGGCTCGAACTCGTAGAGCGGGAGCGGCTCGTCGTTCGACGGCGCCTCGACCCCCTCGACGACCTCGAGCGGCAGCAGCCGGACGACCTGCGGCTCCTGCGTGGCGAGGCTCAGGAAGCGGTTGAAGACGATGTGGATCTCGTCCACGCCACCCTCGGCCGTGTCCTGCAGGAACTTCGCCACGACGGCGTCACCGATCGACTTCGCGGTCGAGAACTCCGGCTGGTCGGTGTTGCCGACCCACTGCTGCTCCGACGCGCGCTCACGGAACGCGAAGTACCCGACGGACTTGCGCCCGACCAGGTAGAACACGACGTCCTTGCCCTCGCTGCGGAGCAGGGAGGCGAGCTCCTCGCCCTGCTTGAGGACGTTCGTGCTGAACGCACCGTTCAGGCCGCGGTCCGACGTGAACAGCACGACGGCTGCACGCGTCGACGACTCCGGCTCGGTGGTCAGCACGTGGTCGACGTTCGAGAACGTCGCCACGGCCGACACCGCGCGCGTCACGGCCCGCGAGTACGGACCCGACGCGGCCATGCGGGCCTGCGCCTTCTGGATCCGCGACGCCGAGATCAACTCCATCGCGCGAGTGACCTTCTTCGTGGTCTTCGCGGACTTGATTCGCTGTCGGTAGACCCGGACCTGCGCTGCCATCTAGCGACGACCCTTGACGATCTGCTCCTGGTCGACGTCGTCGGCCGAAGCGGCCTCGAACTGCTCGGACCCGAGCGTCTTGCCGTCGCTCGTCTGGAAGCTCTTGGAGAACTCGTCGATCTGCTTGGTCATCTCCGCGACGGTGTCGTCGCTGAGCTGGTTCGTCTCACGGAGCGTCGTCAGGACATCCGAGTTGCGACGCAGGTGGTCGAGCAGCTCCGACTCGAAGCGCAGGACGTCGGCCACGGGGACCTCGTCGAGCTTGCCGTTCGTGCCGGCCCAGATCGAGACGACCTGCTCCTCGACCGGGTACGGCGAGTACTGCGGCTGCTTGAGGAGCTCGGTCAGACGGGCACCGCGCTCCAGCTGACGACGCGACGCCTGGTCGAGGTCGGACGCGAACATCGCGAAGGCCTCGAGCGAGCGGTACTGCGCGAGCTCGAGCTTGAGCGTGCCGGAGACCTTCTTGATCGACTTGACCTGCGCGTCACCACCGACGCGGGACACCGAGATGCCCACGTCGACAGCCGGACGCTGGTTCGCGTTGAAGAGGTCCGACTGCAGGAAGATCTGGCCGTCGGTGATGGAGATGACGTTGGTCGGGATGTACGCCGAGACGTCGTTCGCCTTCGTCTCGATGATCGGGAGACCCGTCATCGAACCGGCGCCGAGCTCGTCGGACAGCTTCGCGCAACGCTCCAGCAGGCGGGAGTGCAGGTAGAAGACGTCACCCGGGTAGGCCTCGCGGCCCGGCGGACGACGCAGGAGGAGCGACACCGCACGGTAGGCCTCGGCCTGCTTCGACAGGTCGTCGAAGATGATCAGGACGTGCTTGCCCTGGTACATCCAGTGCTGGCCGATGGCCGAGCCGGTGTACGGGGCGAGGTACTTGAAGCCGGCCGGGTCGGAGGCCGGGGCGGCGACGATGGTGGTGTACTCCATCGCGCCGGCGTCCTCGAGCGCACCCTTGACGGAGGCGATCGTGGAGCCCTTCTGACCGATGGCGACGTAGATGCAGCGGACCTGCTTGTCCTCGTCGCCCGACTCCCAGTTGGCCTTCTGGTTGATGATCGTGTCGATCGCGATGGCCGTCTTGCCGGTCTGGCGGTCGCCGATGATCAGCTGACGCTGACCGCGGCCGACGGGGATCATCGCGTCGATGGCCTTGATGCCGGTCTGGAGCGGCTCGTGCACCGACTTGCGGGACATGACGCCGGGCGCCTGCAGCTCGAGGGCACGACGACCCTCGGCCGGGATCTCGCCGAGACCGTCGATCGGGGCGCCGAGCGGGTCGACGACGCGACCGAGGAAGCCGTCGCCGACGGGAGCCGAGAGGACCTCGCCCGTGCGGGTGACTTCCTGGCCCTCTTCGACACCGGCGAACTCGCCGAGCACGATGGCGCCGATCTCGTCCTCGTCGAGGTTCTGCGCGAGGCCGAGCGTGCCGTCCTCGAAGCGGATGAGCTCGTTCGCCATGACGCCGGGGAGGCCCTCGACGTGCGCGATGCCGTCGCCGGCGTCGATGACGTGCCCGACCTCGGCCGTGGAGGCCTTCGTCGGCTCGTAGTTCGAGACGAAGTCCTTCAGGGCATCACGGATCTCATCGGGGCTGATGGTGATGTCTGCCATGGGATTTTCCTTGTTGGTTTCCGGGGCCCTTCGGCTCCGAGAGGGTGACGCTGCCTGACTCGGCAGTTCCCGTTGTGGACTTGGGAGGAGCGGCTTCGACGGTACGCCTAGCCGGCGAGCTGGAGCCGGAGCTCCGAGAGCCGCGTGGACACGGTGCCGTCGATGACGTCGCCGCCGATCTGCACCCGGACCCCGCCGACGACCGAAGGGTCGACCACGTGGTTGATGCTGATGCCCTTGCCGTGCTGCTCCGCGAGGGCACGGGCGACGCGAGCCGCCTGGCCGTCCGTGAGCGGCGTCGCGGTGATGACCGTCGCGACGAGCTTGCCGGCCTGCTCGGCCACGATGCGCGAGGCGTCGCGGACGAGTTCACCGATGCGACGACCACGCGGCTGCTGCACCAGGTGCGACAGGATCACGATGGTCTGCTCCGATGCCTTGCCGCCGAGCAGCCGCTCGACGAGGGCGCTCTTCTCCGACGGGCTGCCGAGCTTGGTGCCCAGCGCCAGCTCGAGGTCGGCGTCCGAACGGACGGCGGTCTCGAAGGAGAACAGTTCGGCTTCGATCGGCGTGCCGGACGCTGCCGTGGCGGCGACGGCGCGGATGCCCGCGTCCTCGATGCCGACGAGCAGGTCCTGGTGCGAGGACCAGCGCGAGCCGGCCACCGCGGTCAGGACCGCACGCGTCGCGGCCGACTGGCCGGCGAAGACGCGGTCGAGGACCACCTTCTTGCCGGCCGGGTCGGCCGTCGGGTCGGACAGCAGACCGAGCAGCTGCGGCGCACCGGCGATCGCACGCCCTGCGGCGAGGATCTCGGCACCGGCGGCGAGGTCGGCCGCACCGCCGAGGTCGGCGAGCACCGCCCTCGTCGACGCCAGTGCTTCCCTGGTGGCGCTGCGCATGCTCAGCGCTCCCCGGCCGACGATGCCGACGAACCCTGCGAGGCTTCGAGGTCAGCGAGGAACCGGTCCACGACCGCGGTCGACTTGGCGTCGTCCTTGAGCGACTCCCCGATCACGCCGGAGGCGAGGTCGAGGGCGAGGGTGCCCACCTCGGTCCGGAGCGACTGGAGCGCGCTCTGACGCTCGGCCTCGATCTGTGCCTGCGCGTTGGCGGTGATGCGTGCTGCATCGGCCTGCGCCTGCTCGCGGAGCTCGTTGCCGATCGCGTTCGCGTCGGAACGGGCCTGCTCACGGATGCGAGATGCCTCGGCACGGGCCTCGGCGAGCTGCTTGTTGTACTCGTCGAGCGCGGCAGCGGCCTGCTCCTGAGCAGCCTCCGCCTTCTTGATGCCACCCTCGATGGCCTCGGTGCGCTCGTCGAGCATCTTCGTGATCCGCGGGATGATGACCCGCCAGAAGACCAGCAGGATGACGACGAACGCCACCGCGGACCACACGATGTCGTACAGCGGCGGTACGAGGGGATTGTGCGTCTCCTCGGCCGCGATGATGAGTGCGTTCTGCATCGAGAGGCCTTAGTTGGTGAAGATGAAGTACGTCGCGATACCGATGAAGGCGAGGGCCTCGGTGAAGGCGATACCGATGTACATGAGGGTCGTCAGGCGGCCCTGGAGCTCCGGCTGGCGAGCGACGGACTCGATCGTCTTGCCGACGACGATGCCCACGCCGATGGCCGGGCCGATCGCCGCGAGGCCGTAGCCCACCGTCGCGATGTTGCCGGAGATTTCCGCGAGAACGGTCGTTGCGTCCACGTGTTTTCCTTTCAGGATGCGGCCCGGCGGATGCCGTGCCGTATTGGGGGTCAGTTCAGGTCGTTGGTCAGTGCTCGTCAGCCAGCGCGAGCTGGATGTACACAGCGGTCAGCAGCATGAAGACGTACGCCTGCAGCAGCGCGACCAGGATCTCGAAGAAACTGAACGCGATGCCGAACGCGAGCGTCCCGACTCCGAACGCCTTGAAACCGAGCGAGGCGTCGAAGAAGAAGAACTGCGTGGCAGCGAAGAAGAGGACGAGCAGCAGGTGGCCGACGACCATGTTCATCAGGAGTCGCAGGGTCAGCGTCACCGGACGGAGCACGAAGGTCGAGACGAGCTCGATCGGCGTCACGATGATGTACAGGTACCACGGGACACCAGGCGGGAACAGCGAGTTCCGGAGGAAGGTGCCCGGGTGCTTGCGCAGACCCGCGTAGATGAACGCCACGTAGGCGACGATCGCGAGGATCATCGGGTACGCGATACGGCTGGTGCCCTGCAGGTTGAGCCCCGGGATCAGACCCGTGAGGTTCAGGAACAGCACGGAGAAGAAGATCGTGGCCAGCAGCGGGAGGAACCGCTTGCCGTCCTTCTCACCCAGGTTGTCGAAGGTGTTCCGGCGGACGACGTCGAACGCGTACTCGATGAGCGCCTGGCCGCGGCCGGGGACGAGCTTGAGCGAACGGGTCCCGATGATGCCGATCAGCAGCAGGACCGCGACGGCGATGAACCGGATGATGACGAGTCGGTCGATCTCGAAGGGCGTCCCGGCGAAGAAGATCGCATCCGGGAAGAACTCGTTGATCGACGGACCATGGAACTCGGCGGCCTTGCTGCTCCCCGCCGCAACGGTGTTACCCGCAGCGGTGAGGGACAGGGGAAGAGCGTGGGATAGCAGCGCTGTCTCCTGTGTCGGCGCGCGCACGCATGGCACGCGATGGTGGACGTTGTGGAGGCTCGTCCGCTCCGAGCAATGCTCCGGACGCGGACTCCGAGAAGCCTATCAGGTGCGAGAGGCTTCCCGGGCTCTCAGTTGCGGGGCGCGTCCTTCTCAGGAGACGCGGAGTCTCCGGGGAGGCTGACCCCGATCGGGATCCGGGCCTTCGCGACCGCGACCACGTCGATCACGAGCGAGCCGACGACACCGACGATGATCGCGATCGCGAGCACCGGGAAGTCCACCCAGGCGCGGTCGCGCAGCAGGACGAGCACGACGATGAACACGACGAACTTGAGCAGCCACGTGCCCATCACGATCCCGAAGAACGCGCCGGAGATCATCTGCCCCTTGGAGACGCGCAGCGCCACCAGCACGCTCACAGCGGTCAGCCCGAGGAACACCACGCTGAGGACGGCTCCGAGCAGGCCACCGGCGAGCCCGGGACCGCCGGCGACGAGCAGTCCGACGACTCCCCCGACGACGGCGAGTCCGACGGCCAGGAGCGCGCCCCAGGTGATGATGCGGCGGAACACCGGCCGGACGTGGTCGAGCGCGTTCGGTGCGGTCACGAGTTGTCTCCTGGGATCGAGCGGTCGTTGGCGGCCCGGTCGAGCGGGTCGAGGCTGGCGTCCACCACGGCGGTGGACCGGGTGGCGACCTGTGCGGCGAACTCGGCGCGTTTGCGGCCGAGCGGGGCGAAGGTGGCGACGGCGCAGACGATGAAGCCGACGGCGACGAAGACGACCACCCAGTACCAGTCCACGAAGAGGAACAGCAGGCAGCCGATCGCCACGGTGGCCGTCCACGCGTAGAAGATGAGCACGGCGTGGAAGTGCGAGTGCCCCATGTCGAGCAGGCGGTGGTGCAGGTGCTTCCGGTCGGCCGAGAACGGCGACTTGCCCGCACTGAGCCGACGCGTGACCGCGAGCCCGAAGTCGAGGATCGGCACGATGAGGATCGCGAACGGCAGCAGGATCGGGATGAACGCCGGCAGCAGCGCCTGGCGTGTCTGCACCGCAGCCGGGTCGATGTTGCCCGTGACCGAGACCGCGCTGGTGGCCATCAGGAAGCCCACGAGCAGGGCGCCGGCATCCCCCATGAAGAGCTTCGCGGGGTGCCAGTTGAGGATGAGGAAGCCGAAGCAGGCACCGACGAGCACAGCGGTGAGCAGTGACGGCAGGTTGAAGAAGAACTCCGTCTGCACGACCACGCGGTTGATGAAGAACGTGTAGAGGAAGAACACGCCGCCGGCGATGATCGCCACGCCGGCGACGAGCCCGTCGAGGCCGTCGATGAAGTTCACCGCGTTCATGACGAGCACCACCGCCAGCACGGTGAAGATCAGGCTCATGTAGGACGACCCGACCCCGAGCGTGTTGCCGATCGGCAGCGACACGATCGCCACGCCCTGCCAGGCGAGGATCCCCGCGGCGATGATCTGCCCGGCGAGCTTCGTCATCCAGTCGAGGTCCCAGATGTCGTCGGCGACGCCGAGGACCACGATGATGGTCGCTCCCCCGAGCACCGCCAGCACACGACCCGGCTCGGAGAACACCAAGCGGAAGTAGTCGGTACCGGCGATCGACGGGAAGAGGAACCACGCCGCGAGCAGCGACACGATGACGCCGATGTACATCGCGATGCCGCCGAGCCGGGGCGTCGGCGTGCGGTGCACGTCCCGCTCGCGGACCTTCGGGTACCACTTGTACTTCAGCCCCAGCTTCCAGACGATCCAGCTGACGCAGAAGCTCACCACGGCCGCGATGGCCCCGGCGAGCAGGTAGTACTTCATCCGACGAGGTCGGCTCCGACGACCCTGGTGATCTCCTCGTCCGGGATCACACCGTGGCGGACGATCCGGAGCTTCCCGCCGTCGGAGAGCCCCGTGGCGTCGACGATCGTCGAACCGGTCGACTCCGCGAACCCCTCGTGCGGCTCGAGCGAGCCCCCGTCGAGGTACACCGCGACGCTGTCGCCGAGCATCGCCTCGGCCTGGTCGGCGTCCATCGCGGCCGGGTCCCCCGTCGTGTTCGCCGAGGACACCGCGAGCGGACCGACCTCCTGCAGGAGTTCGAGCGCGATCCGCGAGTCCGGCATCCGGAGCGCCACGGTGCCGCGTGTCTCGCCGAGGTCCCAGTCGAGGGACGGCTGCGCACGGAGGATCACGGTGAGGCCGCCGGGCCAGAACTCGTCGACGAGGTCGCGCACCTGCTGCGGGATGTCGCTCGCGAGCGCGTCCAGGGTCGGCGGTCCGGGGATGAGCACCGGCGGCGGCGACTGCCGGGTGCGTCCCTTCGCGTCGAGCAGTCGCTGGACGGCGGCCGCGCTGAAGGCGTCCGCGGCCACGCCGTAGACGGTGTCGGTGGGGACCACGACGAGCTCTCCGCGCCCGAGTGCGGCACGTGCGAGCCGCATCCCGGTCAGGAGCCCGTCGGAGTCGGTGCAGTCGTATCGGGATGCCATGACTCGACGATGATAGTGCGACACAATGGGTGGCATCGTGAACGAGTCCCCTGCGCCCCGCCTCCTGTTCCTCTTCGACATGGACGAGGTCCTCGTCCGGTACGACTGGCAGGTGCGGATGGCCGCACTCGCCGAGTTCACCGGGCACGAGTTCGCGGAGCTCCGTCGCCGGTGGTGGGACTGCGGCAACGAGCAGCGCGCCGAGGCAGGCGGGTACGCCGACGGCGACGAGTACCTCGCCGCCTTCGCCGAGGCCATGGGCTGCGACGTCCCCGAGACCGAGTGGGCGCGGATCCGCGGCGCCGCGATGACCGAGCTGCCCGACCGGATCGAGGCAGTTCGCGTCGCGAGCGAGCACGGCCGCGTCGGCCTCCTGACGAACAACGGACCGCTGGCCGGCCGGTGGATCCACCGCTGGGCGCCGTCCCTCGCGCCGGTCTTCGGCGAGCACCTCGACACCACGAGCAACTTCGGGGCGCGCAAGCCCGAGCCGGAGGTCTACCGGCGCGCGCTCGAGCACCACGGCGTGCCCGCCGAGCGCACGTTCTTCGCGGACGACATGCCGATCAACGTCGAGGGCGCGCAGAGTGTCGGCATCCACGCGGTGCTCGTCGAGGAGCACACCGACCTGCGCGAGGCCGTCCTCGCCTTCGTCGCGGAACAGCACGAGACGGCTGGCGTCTAGACACCGGGTCCAGGAGGCGCGGCTCGACCCCGCCTAGCGCGTCGCCGTGGTCGTGCGGTCGCGTCCCGTCAGGTCGACGTGCGTCTCCGGGGAACGGAACCCCCGGCGCGCCAGGACCTCACGCACGCCGGCGCCCTGCGGCTCGGCGTGCTCGATGACGAGGACTCCCCCGGGGACGAGCAGGCGCCACGCGGTGTCGGCGAGGGCACGCACCGCGTCGAGTCCGTCCGGACCGCCGTAGAGCGCCACGGCCGGGTCGTGGTCGCGGACCTCGGGGTCGATCGGCACCGCGTCGTCGGGCACGTACGGCGGGTTCGACACGACGACCGACACCGTGCCGTCGAGCTCGGGCAGTGCGTCGGCGAGGTCGCCCTCGACGAGGCGGACCGTCCCGCCGTGGGCATCAATGTTGCGCCGCGTCCACGGGAGCGCCTCGGGCGAGCGTTCGACCGCGTACACGACCGCGTTCGGCACCTCGGTGTCCATGGCGATGGCGATCGCGCCGCTGCCGGACCCGAGGTCGACGGCGACCGGGGACGCCACGGGCACCGCGCGGAGTGCGTCGATGCCGAACTGCACGACGCCCTCGGTCTCGGGCCGCGGCACGAACACGCCGGGTCCGACGGCCAGGGTCAGCGCCCGGAAGTACGCCTCGCCGGTGATGTGCTGGAGCGGCTCGCGGGTGGCGCGTCGGGCGACGGCGTGCCGGAAGCGCTCGACGTGCTCGGCGGCGATCGCGCCGCCGGTCATCGCCCGGGCCTGCACGGCGCCGCGCGAGGTGTCGGTCGCCCAGGCGAGCAACAGCTCCGCGTCCACCTGCGGGGTCGGGACGCCGGCCGCGTCGAACGCCGCGGCCGCCTCGCGCAGGAGGCGGTCCGCGGCGAACGCGACGGGCGTGTCGGAGGCGGGTCGCGCCTCCAGGCCGTCCGAGGGGACGTCGCTCACGCGTCCTGGTCGCCGATGGCGGCCAGTCGTGCCTCTTCGTCCGCCTGGATGGCGGACTGGATGACGGGCTCGAGCGCACCGTTCATGACGCGGTCCAGGTCGTACGCCTTGTACCCGGTGCGGTGGTCCGCGATGCGGTTCTCCGGGAAGTTGTACGTGCGGATGCGCTCCGAACGGTCCATGCCGCGGATCTGCGACTTGCGCGCGTCCGAGGCGATGGCGTCGAGCTCCTCCTGCTGGCGCGCGAGGATGCGGGCACGCAGCACGCGCATGCCGGCCTCGCGGTTCTGCAGCTGCGACTTCTCGTTCTGCATCGCGACCGTGATGCCCGTGGGCAGGTGGGTGATGCGGACCGCGGAGTCGGTCGTGTTGACGGACTGTCCCCCGGGGCCGGAGGACCGGTAGACGTCGATCTTGAGGTCGTTCTGGTTGATCTGGACCTCTTCGGGCTCGTCGACCTCGGGGAAGACGAGCACGCCGGTCGTCGAGGTGTGGATGCGCCCCTGCGACTCGGTCGCCGGCACCCGCTGCACACGGTGCACGCCGCCCTCGTACTTGAGGTGCGCCCAGACGCCCTGGGACGGATCGGTCGCGTTCGACTTGATCGCGACCTGGACGTCCTTGTAGCCACCGAGGTCGGACTCGGTGCGCTCGAGCATCTCGATCTTCCAGCCCTTGGACTCGGCGTAGTGCGAGTACATGCGCAGGAGGTCGGCCGCGAAGAGCGCCGATTCCTCGCCGCCCTCGCCGCCCTTGATCTCCATGATCACGTCGCGCCCGTCGTCGGGGTCGCGCGGGATGAGCAGCCGGCGGAGACGCTCCTGGCGCTCCGACAGCTGCTCCTCGAGCGCCGGGACCTCGTCCGCGAACGCCTCGTCCTCACGCGCGAGCTCCTGGGCGGCGGCGAGGTCGTCCCCCGCCGCCTTCCAGGACTCGTACGCGGACTTGATCTGGTTGAGCTCGGCGTACCGCCGGTTCACCTTCTTCGCCCGGGCCGCATCGGCGTGGAGCGCGGGGTCCGACAGCTGCTGCGTCAGGTCCTCGTGTTCCGCCAGCAGCCCTGCCACCGACTCGAACACGCGTTACTCCTGGTGACCGTTGTGGTGCCCACCGGTCGTGGGGACCGACTTCTGCACCTGGACCAGGAACTCGACGTTCGACTGCGTCTCCTTGAGGTTCCGCAGCACGATCTCGAGGGCCTGCTGCGGGTCGAGCCCGGCGAGGGCACGTCGCAGGCGCCACGTGATCTTGACCTCGTCGGCGGAGAGCAGCTGCTCCTCGCGACGGGTGCCGGACGCGTTGACGTCGACGGCCGGGAAGATCCGCTTGTCGGCCAGGTGACGGTTGAGGCGGAGCTCCATGTTGCCGGTGCCCTTGAACTCCTCGAAGATCACCTCGTCCATCTTCGACCCGGTCTCGACGAGCGCCGTCGCGAGGATGGTCAGCGAACCGCCGTCCTCGATGTTGCGCGCGGCGCCGAAGAAGCGCTTCGGCGGGTAGAGGGCCGACGAGTCGACGCCACCGGAGAGGACGCGACCGGAGGCCGGCGTCGCCAGGTTGTAGGCGCGGCCCAGACGGGTGATCGAGTCGAGGAGCAGGACCACGTCGTGGCCGAGCTCCACGAGGCGCTTCGCACGCTCGATGGCGAGCTCGGCGACCGTGGTGTGGTCTTCTGCCGGACGGTCGAAGGTCGAGGCGATGACCTCGCCCTTCACCGTGCGCTGCATGTCGGTGACCTCTTCGGGCCGCTCGTCCACGAGGACGACCATGAGGTGCGCCTCGGGGTTGTTCTTCGCGATCGCGTTGGCGATGGCCTGCAGCACGACCGTCTTGCCGGCCTTCGGCGGGGAGACGATCAGGCCGCGCTGGCCCTTGCCGATCGGCGACACGAGGTCGATGATCCGCGTGCTGAGCTTCGAGGGCTCGGTCTCGAGGCGGAGACGCTCGTTCGGGTACAGCGGGGTGAGGTCCTGGAAGTCGACGCGCGCGGCGGCCTCGTCGGCGGTCTGCCCGTTGACCGAGTCGACCTTCACGAGCGCGTTGTACTTCTGGCGGCTCTGCTGTTCGTTGTCGCGCGGCTGCTTGATCGCACCGACGACCGCGTCGCCCTTGCGCAGGTGGTACTTCTTCACCTGGCCGAGGGAGACGTAGACGTCGTTCGGGCCCGGCAGGTAGCCGGTCGTGCGCACGAAGGCGTAGTTGTCGAGGACGTCGAGGATGCCCGCGATCGGGATGAGGACGTCGTCCTCGGTGATCTCCGGCTCGAACTCGTCGTTCTGCCCGCCGCGGCCGCGCTTGCGGTCACGCTGGCGACGGCTGCGGCCGCCCTCGGTCTCGTCGGCGTTCGGCTGGGCCTGCTGCTGCTTCTGCTGACCCTGCTGGCTCTGCTGCTTCTGCTGGCCGCTCTGCTGCTGGCCGTTCTGCTTCTGCTCGTTCTTGTCGTCCTGCTGGGCGTTCTTCTGGTCGCCCTGCTGGCCCTGGCCGTTCTGGCCGTTCTTCTGGGCCGCGTCGGTCTTCGGGGCGTTGTCGCGACCGTTCTGGTCGCCGCCCTGCTCGCCGTTCTCGGCGTTCTGGCCACGGCCACGACCGCGACCACGGCTGCGACGACCGCGGCGCGAGCCGCCCTCGCCCTGCTGGTCGTTCTGGTCGCCCGACTCGGTGCCGTGCGCGGACTGCTCCTGCTGGTCGCCCGCGGCGTCCTGCTGGGTCGGCTGCTCGGCCTGGTCCGACGTCTGCTCGGAGCGCTCGGTGCGCTCGGCCTGCTGGCCGTTCTGCTGGTCGCGCTGCCCGCGGCCACGACGCTGGCCGCCGGTCTGCGCGGCTTCCTGGGCGTCCTTCTCGGCGCGGACCTGGTCGAGCCCGGCGAGGAGGTCCTCGGTGCCGGTCTGACCGTGGTTGGTGTGCTCGGCGGCCGAGGTCGGCGCGGCGCTCACGGTGCCGCCGGAGGAGGCACGGCGCGAACGGCGGGCCCGCGAGGACGCCGGCTGCTCGGCCGGGGCCTCGGTCGCTGCCGGTGCGTCGGCGACGGCCTCAGCGGCGGGTGCCTCGGTCGGCTCCGGCAGCGTCGGCTGCTCGGCCACGGGGGCCTCGACCGCGGGTGCGGCCGGCTCGGCGGGAGCGTCGTCCGTCACGGGACGCTTGTCCTCGATCGAGGCGATGAGGTCACCCTTGCGGAGCTTCGAGAGCCCCGTGATGCCGAGGGAGGAGGCGATGCGCTGGAGTTCCGGGAGCCGGAGGGCGCGCAGATCGCTGGGGATCTCCACCTGGGTGGAGTCGTTGACGTTCGTCAAGGTCGGTGTTTCCTTTCGAACCGCAGAACGCGGAGAGTTTCCACCGTCCCGGATGCACGGGTATGCATCGACCGCCGTTCAGACGACGGACCGGGATTCGGTGATCAGAAAGAGATTGCCCCCGCGCACCGGACCCAGCATGGCGAGGAAGTTCCTGCTGCCTACGCGGGTTCGGCTTGGAGCGCCGAGTGCGGCACCACTGTAGCACCACCGAGGTCGACGGCCAGCATGAGCGCCCGCCAGTCGGATTCCCCGTGTCGCGACACGAGGTCGGCCGCGGTGAGTCGCTGCGCGGGGTCGCTGCCGAGGACCAGGAGGCTCGGGCCGGCTCCGGAGACGACCGCCGCCAGGCCGTGCTGCCGCAGCAGGCCGATGAGGGCGTCGGTCTCCGGCATGGCGCTGGCACGGTAGGCCTGGTGCAACCGGTCCTCGGTCGCCGCCAGGAGCAGCTCGGGGCTCTGGATGAGCGCGGCGACGAGCAGGGCGGAGCGGGACACGTTGAACGCGGCGTCCTCGTGCGGGACGCTCGCCGGCTGCAGGGAGCGCGCGAGCTTCGTCGAGAGCGTCGAGGTCGGCACGAAGACCACCGGCGAGACACCGCGGTGGACGAGCAGGCGCTTGTACGCCGGGCCCTCCGCCGTCATCCACGCGATGGTCAGCCCGCCGAACAGCGCCGGCGCGACGTTGTCGGGGTGCCCCTCCATCTCGGTCGCGAGCGTGAGCAGGGTCGAGGCGTCGAGGTCGACGACGCCCTCGAGCAACCCGCGCGCGGCCATCAGCCCGGCGACGATCGCGGCCGCCGAGGACCCCATGCCGCGGCCGTGCGGGATGGCGTTCACCGCGTGCAGCTCGAGGCCGGGCTGCTGTGCGACGCCGGCGTGCTCGAGCCCGCGGCGCACGGCGCGGACGACGAGGTTCGTGTCGTCGGTGGCGACCTCACCCGCGCCGACACCGTCGACCGTGACGGTCGCGCCGGGCTCGGGCCGGACCCGGACGACGACCTCGTCGTAGAGCGACAGGGCGAGGCCCAGGGAGTCGAACCCCGGTCCGAGGTTCGCGGAGGTCGCCGGGACTCGTACGCGGACCGCCCGTCCGGCCGGTACAGCGATCTGGGCGGTCATGCCCTCCCCCGGTCCGGACGAGCGGTCGGGGCTCACTCGGCGCCGACCAGTCCGAGCACGTCGGCGACCGACTTGGTGTCGACCGGGACGCTCGTCGGGGTGACCTCGCCGCCGTCCTGCGTGCGGAGGGCCCACTGCGGGTCCTTGAGGCCGTGGCCGGTCACCGTGATGACGACCTTCGCGCCCTTCGGCACGACGCCGGCGTCGGCACGCTCGAGGAGCCCGGCGACGCCGATGGCCGAGGCGGGCTCGACGAAGACGCCGACCTCGGCGGAGAGGATGCGGTGCGCGGCGAGGATCGCCTCGTCGGTGATGGCACCGAAGTAGCCGTCGGTCTCGTCACGGGCCTCGAGCGCGAACTCCCACGAGGCCGGGTTGCCGATGCGGATCGCGGACGCGATGGTGTCCGGGTTGCGGACGACCTCGCCGCGGACGATCGGGGCCGAGCCCGCGGCCTGGAAGCCGAACATGCGCGGCAGCCTGGACGACCGACCGGCGGCCACGTCCTCGCGGTAGCCGCGGGAGTACGCCGTGTAGTTGCCCGCGTTGCCGACCGGCAGGAAGTGGAAGTCGGGCGCGTCACCGAGGACGTCGACGACCTCGAACGCGGCGGTCTTCTGCCCCTCGATGCGGTCGTTGTTGACCGAGTTCACCAGGTGCACCGGGTAGTTCGCGGCGAGGTCGCGCGCGATGTCGAGGCAGTCGTCGAAGTTGCCCTGCACCTGCAGCAGCTGGGCGTCGTGGGCGACGGCCTGGCTGAGCTTGCCCATGGCGATCTTGCCCTCGGGCACGAGCACCGCGGCGGTGATGCCGGCGTGCGTGGCGTACGCGGCGGCGGAGGCGCTCGTGTTGCCGGTCGAGGCGCAGATGACGGCCTTCGCACCGTGCTCGACGGCCTTCGAGATCGCCATGGTCATGCCGCGGTCCTTGAACGACCCGGTCGGGTTCATGCCCTCGAACTTCACGTAGACCTCGGCCCCCGTGCGCTCGGACAGGCGGCGCGCCGGGATGAGCGGGGTCCCGCCCTCACCGAGCGTGACGACGGGCGTCGCCTCGGTGACGTCGAGACGGTCGGCGTACTCGCGCAGGACACCCTGCCACTGGTGGGCCATGAGGCTCCCCTTCTTGTCGGTTCTGGAGTTCGGTCGGGCGCGGCTCAGGCGCCGACGACGCGGAGGACGCTCGTGACCTCGGCGACGACGTCCTCGTTGCGGAGGGCGACCACGGTCGCGGCGAGGTCGGACTCGCGCGCCAAGTGCGTGCCGATGACGAGGGTCGCGGTCGCGTCGGACCCGGTGGCGACGGTCTGCTCGACGGTCTCGACGCTGACGCCGTGCTTCGCGAGGACGCCGGCGACGGTCGACAGGACACCCGGGGCATCCGTGACGTGCAGCGTGATCTGGTAGCGCGTGCGGACGGTGCCGATCGGGAACACCGGCAGCGCGGACTGGGTCGACTCGGCGATGCCGGGGCCACCGATGACGTGTCGGCGCGCGGCGGACACCAGGTCGCCGAGGACGGCCGAGGCGGTCTCGACCCCGCCGGCACCGGCGCCGTAGAACATCAGGTCGCCGGCGGCCTCGGCCTCGACGAACACGGCGTTCTTCGCCCCGTGCACGCTCGCGAGCGGGTGCGACTCCGGCACGAGGGCCGGGTACACGCGGGCGCTGACGCCCTCGGTGCCCTGCTCGTCGGTCAGGCGCTCGGCCGTCGCGAGGATCTTCACGACGTACCCGGCCTTGCGCGCGGCCCGGACCTGCTCGATCGTCACCGAGGTGATGCCCTCGCGGTGGACGGCGGCGAGCGGCACCGAGGTGTGGAACGCGAGCGACGCCAGGATCGCGGCTTTCTGCGCGGCGTCGTAGCCCTCGATGTCGGCGGTCGGGTCGGCCTCGGCGTACCCGAGCTCGGTGGCGGTCGCGAGGGCGTCCTCGAACGTCGAGCCCTCGCGGTCCATCAGGTCGAGGATGAAGTTGGTCGTGCCGTTGACGATGCCCATGATGCGCTCGATGCGGTCACCGGCGAGGGAGTCGTGCAGCGGTCGGATGATCGGGATCGCGCCGGCGACGGCTGCCTCGTAGTAGAGCTGCGCGCCCACCTGCTCGGCGACCGCGAAGAGCTCCGGGCCGTGGGTCGCCAGGAGGGCCTTGTTGCCGGTGACGACGTCGGCGCCGGACTGCAGCGCCTGGAGCACGAGCGTCCGCGCCGGCTCGATGCCACCGATCAGCTCGACGACGATGTCCGCGCCGAGGATGAGCGACGCCGCGTCCGTCGTGAAGAGCTCCTTCGGCAGGTCGACGTCGCGCGGAGCCTCGAGGTCGCGCACCGCGATCCCGACGAGCTCGAGACCGGCCCCGGCGCGCGAGGCGAGCTCGTCGCCGTGTTCGAGGAGCAGCCGCGCCACCTGGGAACCGACCGAGCCGGCTCCGAGCAGCGCGACGCGGACGTTGCGGTATTCGATCATCTGGTGCGGGTCCTGTTCGTGGGGAGTCGGGTCGTCCGAGGGGCTCAGGCCCCCGGGACCACCCCGGTGTCGCGGGCGAGGAGGTCGTCGATCGACTCGCCACGCACGAGGATACGGGGTACGCCGTCGGCGACCGCCACGACCGGCGGGCGTCCGACGTGGTTGTAGTTGCTCGCCAGGCTCCAGCAGTACGCACCGGTGGCGGCCACGGCGAGGAGGTCCCCGCGGTGCACGTCACCGGGCAGGTACTCGTCGTTCACCACGATGTCGCCGGACTCGCAGTGCTTCCCGACCACGCGGGTGAGGACCGCGGGGGCGTCGGACGTCCGGGCGAGCCGGGCCGTGTAGTCGGCGCCGTAGAGCGCGGGTCGGGCGTTGTCGCTCATGCCGCCGTCGACCGACACGTACGTCCGGGTGGCGGGCTCCTGCTCGTCGTCCGAGAGCGTCACGGGCTTGATGGTGCCGACGCGGTAGAGCGTGATGCCCGCGGGCCCGACGATGTACCGGCCGGGCTCGACCGCCATCTCGGGGACCGGGATGTCCCGCTCGGCGCAGGCCTCGGCCACGATGGTCGCGAGCGCGTCGGCGACGTCCTCCGGCTCGAACGCCGAGTCGGCCTCGGTGTAGTCGATGCCCCAGCCGCCGCCGAGGTTGAGCTCCGGCACCGGACCGGTCGCCACGAGCGTGGCGTGCACGTCCATCAGGCGACGCGCGGCCTCGCGGAAGCCGGACTCGTCGAAGATCTGCGAGCCGATGTGCGAGTGCAGGCCGACGAAGGCGAGCGAGGGCTCGGCGCGGACGGCCTCGGCAGCGGTGACGGCCTCGGTCAGGGGGATGCCGAACTTCTGGTCCTCGCGCGCGGTGGCGAGGTACTCGTGCGTCGACGCGTGCACCCCGCTGTTGATCCGGATGCGCACGCGCTGCACGACCCCGGCATCGGCCGCGGCACGGGCGACGCGCTGCACTTCCTCGTGGCTGTCGAGGACGATGGTGCCGACGCCGACCTCGACCGCGCGGGCGATCTCGGCGTCCGACTTGTCGTTGCCGTGGAAGCCGAGCAGCGCCGGGTCGACTCCCCCGGCCAGGGCCACCGCGAGCTCGCCGCCGGTGCACACGTCGACGCGGAGGTCGGCCTCGACCATCCACGCCGCGACCTGCGTCGTCAGGAACGCTTTGCCGGCGTAGTAGACGTGCGCCCGGGTGCCGATCCGCTCGAACGCCTCGGTGAAGGCGTTCCGCACCCGCACCGCCCGGGACTGCACGTCGCGTTCGTCGACCACGTACAGCGGCGTGCCGAACTGCGCGACCAGGTCGGACGCGGCGATCCCGCCGACGACGAGCTCGCCGTCGTCGGTCCGGGTCGCGGAGGCGGGCCAGATCCGCGCGGTCAGCGCGGAGGCGTCCGTCGGGAACCGCAGGTGCTGCGGGGCAAGGGGGTTCTCGCTCACGGGACCCGATCCTACCGAGCCGAGCCGCGCCTCCTGGCCGTGTGACGCAGCCACGTGCTCAACCGCACGAACCGACCGTCTGCAGCCCCGCCTCGTTGAGCGGCAGCGAGTCGGCCGTGACGCGCACCGTCGCCTCGGAGGCGGTGACGTCGAGCGACCGCACCAGGAGCCCCGACGGCAGGAACTGCGCCGTGCAGACCTCGACGGGGACGTTCGTGACGCCCGGGATCGAGTCCACCTTGAGGCCGAGCGACGAGTTCGTGATCCGCACCGTCTTCGGCGTGATCGTGATGCCCTTACCGTCGTCCTGCGCGGCGACGTCGCCCTTCGCCGCGTAGGTGATGTCGTAGCCGAGGACCGCGGTCTTGCCGGAGAGCTCCACGCCACCGTCGGCCAGGCTGAGCCGGTCGAACAGCGGGCTGTACTTCGACAGGTCCTTCACGGACGAGGCCGCGAGCCGGACGTGGCCGTCGACGTCGCGCACGTCGCCCTTGCCGTCGACGGGCACGTCACGCGCGGTGACGTCGGCGGCGAGCGGGATGCCGTCGATCGTGAGCTTCTCGGAGGAGATCTCGACCTCGTCGAGCTGCCCGCTGATCAGCTGCGGGATGACGATGCCCTTCGCGTGCGCCTCGACCTCACCGGTGGCGCCGGACGGCAGCGACTGCTCGACCTGCTGGGCGATGATGCGGTCGACGACCCCGCGGAGGACGAACTCGGCGATCACGACGAGCGCGGCGAGGACGACCACGACGACGATCAGCACGACGGGCCAGCGACGGCGCTTCCGGGGGGTCACGGTGGCGGCGGACATGCGTCCCACCTTGCCAGGTGGCCCCGGCAGCGAGCCTGGAGGCGCGGCGTGCGCCCGGCGCGTCGGCCGGACGGGCGCGCGGTCGCGGTCGCGCCGGCCGCGTGCGCCCAGCGCCCGCCGCACAACGGAAGTCGCCCCGAACCACGGCATTCCGCAGTTCGGGGCGACTTTGGTTGTGCGCAGCGCTCCGCGCCGGCCGCACGATGACCGCTACATGCGCTCCGGCGCCGTCACGCCGAGCAGGCCCAGCCCGTTGCGGACGACCTGGCCGGTGGCGTCGTTCAGCCAGAGGCGCGTGCGGTGCAGGTCCGTCACGGCCTCGTCGCCGAGGGGCGTGACCCGGCAGGCGTCGTACCAGCGGTGGTAGAGCCCGGCGAGCTGCTCGATGTACCGCGCCACACGGTGCGGCTCGCGCAGCTCGGCAGCCTGGCGCACCACGCGCGGGTACTCCGCCAGGGCGCCGAGCAGGGCCCCCTCGGTGTCGTGCGTCAGGAGCGAGGCGTCGAAGGCCGACCGGTCCACCCCGGCGTTCGCGGCGTTGCGGGCCACGGACTGCGTGCGGGCGTGGGCGTACTGCACGTAGAAGACGGGGTTGTCGTTCGTGCGCTTCGTGAGCAGGTCGAGGTCGATGTCGATCGCGGTGTCACTGGCGAACCGGACGAGCGAGTACCGGCCGGCGTCCACGCCCACGGCGTCGACGAGGTCCTCCATCGTGACGATCGTTCCGTTGCGCTTCGACATGCGCATCGGCTCGCCGTCCTTGAGCAGGTTGACCATCTGCCCGATGAGGATCTCGAGGTTCTTGCCCGGCTCGTCCCCGAACGCGGCGCACATCGCCATCATCCGGCCGACGTAGCCGTGGTGGTCCGCGCCGAGCATGATGAGGTTCCGCTCGAAGCCGCGCTCGCGCTTGTCGAGGTAGTACGCCAGGTCGCCGGCGATGTAGGCGGGCTCGCCGTCCGACTTGATGACGACGCGGTCGCGGTCGTCGCCGAAGTCGGTGGTCCGGAGCCACTCGGCACCCTCGGCCTCGTACATCACGCCCGCCGAGCGGAGTCGCTCGATGGCGCGCTCGACGGCCTTCGACTCGTGCAGGGCGTTCTCGTGGAAGTACACGTCGAAGTCGACGCCGAAGTCGTGCAGCGACGACTTGATGTCGGCGAACATGAAGTCGACGCCCTCGCGCCGGAAGAGCTCCTGCGCCTCGTCGCGCGGCAGGTCCTTGACGTCGACCGACGGGTCGAGCGTCGCGATCACACGCGCCGCGATCTCGGCGATGTACGCGCCGCCGTAGCCGTCCTCTGGCGTGGGCTCACCGAGCGCCGACGCCACGAGGGAGCGGGCGAAGCGGTCGATCTGCGCGCCGTGGTCGTTGAAGTAGTACTCGCGGGTGACGAGGCCGCCCTGCGCCTGGAACACCCGCGCGAGGCTGTCACCCACCGCGGCCCAGCGCACGCCGCCCATGTGGATCGGCCCGGTCGGGTTCGCGGACACGAACTCGAGGTTGATCCGCACGCCGTCGTACAGGTCGCCGTGCCCGAAGGACTCGCCGCCCTCGACGATCGTGCGCGCGATCTCGCCGGCAGCGGCGGCCTCGAGCGTGATGTTGATGAAGCCGGGGCCGGCGACGTCGACCGAGTCCACGCCGTCGAGCTCGGTCAGCTCGCCGGCGATCTCCGTCGCGAGCTCGCGCGGGTTCGTGCCGAGCCGCTTCGCGAGCTGCATCGCCGCGTTCGAGGCCCAGTCGCCGTGCGCGCGGTTCTTCGGACGTTCGAGTGCCGCGTGGGACTCCTCGATGGTCACGGTATCGGACGCGCCTCGTCGCTCGACGATCCCGGTCAGGATCGACAGGTACGCGGCGGAGAGTTCGGCAGGAGTCACGAGGGTCGAGTCTACCGGGACGCACAGGTCCTCCCCGGTCGATGCACCATCATGTCGGGATGACCACCCGCAGCCGCGTCCGGGCGATCAGCGTCGCCCTCCTCACCGTGTCCGCGTCCGTCGCCCTGGTGGCGTGCTCCGGCGGCGGCTCGGACGGCGCCACGCCGAGCGCCACGGCGGGTCCGATCGGGAAACGGGTCGCACAGACGTGCGCCGAGCTCCTGCCCGCCGACGCCCTGTCCGTCTACGGGAAGACGTTCACCCTCGACGACGACTTCACGCCGGAGAAGGGGACCCCGGCGGCGCGCATCGCCGAGCAGCGCGGCCGCGTGTGCCACTGGAGCGCGACCGACGACGCCTCGACGACGATCACGGTCGCCGTCGCCGACCTGCCTGAGAAGTCGCTCACGAACCTCAAGGACGCGCTCTACGAACGGGGCGGATCCGTGCCGACCTACCGGGTCGAGGGGTACTTCTCGCTCACCGACGGCGTCGGGCGCGCGGACGCCTTCGCCGACCCGTACTGGATCACCGCGACCTCCACCCTCTTCACCGAGCCCGGCGGCGCGCAGCCGGTCGTCGACGCGGTGCGGAGCGTCGTGCAGCCGAGCGCGTCCGCGACGCCGGCCGGCTGACCCGACACGGGTCGATCTCGCTTGCCATCGCGCGCGTTCTGGGAAAGACCGGCACCGAGCGCGCCCCGCGCCCGCCGTACCCACCAGACGGACGGGAGGCGCAGTGCGGCCCTGCCCCGCGCCTCCTGTCCGTCAGCTAGTCACCCGCGTACCCTGGCGGGAACGGGCATACCTGGTCGATTCTTTCGACCGAGTACGCCCGATCCCGCTTCCCATCGCGCACGTTCTGGGAAGGACCGGGGTCGACACGCGTGGTCTCGGACAGCCGTGCGGACCTGCTACGGTTGGTTCCACCCAGGGCCCCCATAGCTCAGGGGATAGAGCACTGCCCTCCGGAGGCAGGGGCGGAGGTTCGAATCCTCCTGGGGGCACAGTGACATCCCCGCGGAAGCAGGCGACTTCGCTTCGCTCAGGCGGCTGCCCGCGATGTCGGCTTCGCCGACCTTCCCTCCGGGGGCGGTCAGGGCAGGGGCCATCAGGGGTGCACAACGCGGTAGCGTCGGGGGCATGAGCCTCGTGTTCCCGGAACCTGGTGTTGCGCCGCTGCGAGGCGGGCCGAGGCTCGGGTGGGGCGTGATCGGGCCCGGCGAGATCGCGGGCGACTTCACGTCGACGCTCCACGCGAACTCCGACCAGCGCGTCGTCGCCGTCGGCTCCCGCTCCCCCGAACGCGCCGCCGCCTTCGCCCGGCGACACGGGATCCCCGGCGTGCACGGCTCGTACGAGGCCCTCGTCGCGGACCCCGCCGTCGACGTCGTCTACGTCGCCTCACCGCACCCGCAGCACCTCGGCCACGCGCTCCTCGCGATCGCCGCGGGCAAGCACGTCCTCGTCGAGAAGCCGATGACCACGTCCGAGGCGGACACCCGCACCCTCGCCGAGGCCGCCCGACGTGCCGGGGTGTTCACGATGGAGGCGATGTGGACCCGGTACCTCCCGGGGACCACCGTCGTCGCACGACTCCTCGCGGACGGCGCCCTCGGCGACGTCCGGCTCGCGTCCGTCGACGTCGGCTGGCCGCACGACCCCGACCCCGCCGACCGCATGTTCGACCCCGCCGCCGGCGGCGGCGCCCTCCTCGATGCCGGTGTCTACGGGCACTGGTTCGCACGGTTCGCCACCGGCGCCCCGGTGACCAGCAGCACGACGGGAGCGGTCTCCGGACGCGGGGTGGACCTCCAGTCCGTCACCGTGTCGACGTCGGCCGGCGGCGCGCAGGCCGTGGTGACCACGACGATGACGGCGTGGACGCCCGGACTCGCGGTCATCGCGGGGAGCGCGGCCACCGTGCGGTACACCGACCACTTCGTGTTCCCCGCGTCCTTCGCGCTGCACCACGGCGCGGAGGCGGCGCACTGGGAGGACGAGAGCGGCCTCCGTGGCAGACAGGGCCTCGTCTGGCAGACCGCGGCGCTCGCGCAGTACGTCGCCGAGGGGCGCACGGAGTCGCCGCTGCACTCGCTCGACGACTCGATCGGGCTCGCTGCGACGCTCGACGCGGCGCGGTCCGCGCTCGGTCCCCGGGCGGATGCCACCGGTGTTTCCGAACGCGACACGTCCACCCCCTAGGATCACGGGCCGGTCGACCCCGCACGCGACCGGGAAGAGGACTCGATGACCGCAGCCACCGGGAACCCGCAGCACGAACTCGCCCGGGGCGCCGATGCCCCGGCACCACGGACCCTGCTCGACGTCCTCACCGCGACCGCCGCCGAGCACCCCGACGCCACCGCGCTCGAGGACCCGGCCGGCACGATCGACTACGCGACGCTCGTGCGACTGGTGCGCGAGCAGGCCGACGACCTCGCGCGACGCGGGGTCCGACGGGGCGACCGGGTGGGCGTCCGGATCCCGTCCGGCGGGCGCGCCCTGTACGTGTCGATCCTCGCGGTCCTCGCGGCCGGTGCGGCGTACGTCCCGGTGGACGCCGATGACCCCGAGGAACGCGCCACGCTCGTGTTCGGCGAGGCCGGCGTCGTCGGCGTGATCGGAGTGGGCGGCGTCCTGCGTGACCGCGACGGCGCGGAACTCCCGGTGACCGACCCCGCGGCGAGCGCCGAGCTCCCCCGGCAGGACGACGACGCGTGGATCATCTTCACGTCCGGGTCGACCGGTGTGCCCAAGGGCGTCGCCGTGACGCACCGGTCCGCTGCGGCGTTCGTGGACGCCGAGGCGCGGATGTTCCTGCAGGCCGCGCCGATCGGTCCGGGCGACCGGGTGCTGGCGGGTCTGAGCGTGGCGTTCGACGCGTCGTGCGAGGAGATGTGGTTGGCGTGGGGCCACGGTGCGTGTCTGGTGCCGGCGCCGCGGTCGCTCGTGCGCACGGGTGTGGACCTGGGGCCGTGGCTCATCGCGCACGGGATCACGGTGGTGTCGACGGTGCCGACGCTCGCGGCGCTGTGGCCGGACGACGCGCTGGAGCAGGTGCGGTTGGTCATCTTCGGTGGTGAGGCCTGCCCGCCGGAGCTCGCTGCGCGGATCGCGAGCCGCGAGCGTGAGGTGTGGAACACGTACGGTCCGACCGAGGCGACGGTGGTGGCGTGCGGTGCCCTGCTCGACGGGAGCACGCCGATCCGGATCGGGTTGCCGTTGGACGGCTGGGACCTCGCGGTCGTGGACGCGGCGGGTGCCCGGGTGGAGCCCGGGGGCGTCGGGGAGCTCGTCATCGGCGGCGTCGGGCTCGGGCGGTACCTGGACCCGGCGAAGGACGCCGAGAAGTACGCGCCGTTCCCGGAGCTCGGGTGGGAGCGGGCGTACAGGAGCGGTGACCTGGTGCGGTACGACCCCGAGGGACTCGTGTTCCAGGGTCGTGCGGACGACCAGGTGAAGCTCGGCGGTCGTCGCATCGAGCTCGGGGAGATCGACGCGGCGCTGCAGGGGCTGCCGGACGTGGCCGGGGGTGCTGCCGTGGTGCAGCGGACGCCGGCGGGCAACCAGGTGCTGGTCGGGTACGTCGCGCCGGTCGCGGGTGCGACGGTGGACGTGGCGGCGGCGAACGCTCGGCTGCGCGAGGAGCTCCCGGCGGCGCTCGTGCCGCTGCTCGCGGTGGTGGACTCGCTGCCGACGCGGACCTCGGGCAAGGTCGACCGTGCCGCGCTCCCGTGGCCGTTGCCGGGGTCGTCGGACACGGCGATGCTCCCGGACACGGTGGCGTGGATCGCCGAGCGGTGGTCCGCGATCCTCGGGGTGCCGGTGGCGAGCGTCGACGACGACTTCTTCGCGCACGGCGGCGGGTCGCTGACGGCGGCGCAGCTCGTGTCGGCGATCCGTGATCGCTTCCCGACGACGACGGTGGCCGACGTGTACGACCACCCGCGGATCGGGGCGCTGGCGGACGCGCTCGACGACTCCGGCCCGGTGACGTCGTTGCCACGCGACGTCCGGCCGGTCCCGCCGGCGACGGGTGTGGTGATGACGGTGCTCGGGCTGCCGCTGCAGGTGCTCCGTGGTCTGCGGGTGCTGACGTGGACGGCGCTCGTGGCGGCGGTGCTGCACGCGACGACGCTGCCGTCCGTCCCGGTGCTGCCCTGGCCGGCGCTCGTCGTGGCGCTCGTCCTGTTCGTCACCCCGGCGGGGAAGATGGCCGTGACGGTCGTCCTCGTCCGGGCCCTGCTCGTCGGGGTGCGTCCGGGTGACCACCCCCGTGGCGGGTCGGTGCACGTGCGGGTCTGGCTCGCGGAGCGGATCGCCGAGGCGGTGGACGGCCCCTCGACGGCCGGTGCGCCGTGGATCAGCTACTACGCCAGGGCCCTGGGCGCGACGATCGGCAAGGACGTGGACCTGCACGCGCTGCCGCCGGTGACCGGGATGCTGACGGTCGGCAAGCGGGCGTCGATCGAGCCCGAGGTCGACCTCGCCGGACACTGGGTGGACGGCGACGTGTTCCGGCTCGGCCGGGTCCGGATCGACGCGGACGCCGTGGTGCACAGCCGGACGACGCTGCTGCCGGGTGCGCACGTGGGCGTCGGTGCCGAGGTGGAGGCCGGTTCCGCGGTCGCCGACCGGGTCCCCGACGGGGAGCGGTGGGCGGGGTCGCCGGCGGAACGCGTCGGGTCGGCTCGGCACGACCGGGAGGCGCGGCCCCCGTCCCGACGCCGGTGGCTGTTGGCGTACGGGGCCGGGTCCCTGGCCGTGGCCGGGTTGCCGGTGATCGGTGTCGCCGCGGGTGTGGCGCTGGTGTGGCTCCTCGTCGGACCGGTCGCGTCCCTCCAGCGGGCCGTGCTGCTCGCGCTGGCGTGGGTACCGGTGGGGACGGTCGTCGCGGGGCTCGTGTACGCGGCACTCGTCGTGGCAGCGGTGCGGTTGCTCGGGATCGGTCTGCACGAGGGTCGGCACCCGGTGCGCTCCCGGATCGGCTGGCAGGTGTGGACGACCGAGCGGATCCTCGACGGCGCACGGACGCTGCTGTTCCCGGTGTACGCGTCGCTCGTGACCCCGCTCTGGCTCCGACTGCTCGGGGCGCGGGTGGGACGGAACACCGAGATCTCGACGGTCCTGCTCATCCCGGCGCTCACGCAGATCGCCTCGGGGGCGTTCCTCGCCGACGACACGATGGTGGCGACGTACGAGCTCGGCGGCGGTCGGGTGCGGATCGGTCGGTCGAAGGTGGGGCGGCGGGCGTTCCTCGGCAACAGCGGGATGACCGGCGCCGGACGTTCGGTGCCGCGCGAGGCCCTGGTCGCGGTGCTGTCCGCCGTCCCGAAGAAGGCGAAGCGCGGATCGTCGTGGCTCGGCTCTCCCCCGGTGCGGCTCCGTCGCGCCACGGCGGAGTTCGACGAGGAGCGCACGTTCCGGCCGCCGCGGTCCCTCAAGGTCGCTCGAGGCTGCTGGGAACTCCTGCGCCTGGTCGCCCCGATGGTGTCCGCGGGGATCGCGCTCGGGGTCGTCGGCACGCTGCTCGCGCTCTGGACGGCAGTCGGCATCGGGTGGACGGTGCTGCTCGCCGGGCCGGTGCTCATCGTCGCCGGTGCCGTCGCGGCCGTGGTGTCGACGATCGCGAAGTGGTCCTTCGTCGGCCGGATCGCCGCCCGCGAGCACCCGCTCTGGTCGTCGTTCGTGTGGCGGAACGAGGTGCAGGACACGTTCGTCGAGACCGTGGCGCGGCCGTGGTTCGCCGAGCAGGCGACGGGGACGCCGGCCCTCGCGGCGTGGCTCCGCAGTCTCGGGGCGACGATCGGCCGCGGCACCTGGCTCGAGACGTACTGGCTCCCGGAGGCCGACCTCGTGACGATCGGGTCCGGAGCCGCCGTGGCCCGCGGCACGGTCGTGCAGACGCACCTGTTCCACGACCGGGTGATGCAGCTCGACGAGGTCCGCCTCGACCCGGGTGCGACGCTCGGGCCGCACAGCGTGGTGCTGCCGGCGGCGGGCATCGGACCGGGCGCCACCGTCGGGCCGGCGTCCCTCGTGATGCGCGGCGAGCAGGTGCCCGGCGGGACGCACTGGTCCGGCAACCCGATCGCTCCGTGGACATCGGCGCCGCCGGTGCCGGCGCGGTCGTCCGTCGAGCACGTCGCCGTGGCAGACTCGACGGCACCGTGAAGCCCGCCTCGACGAACCCAGACGCCGACCCGTACACCCCGCACAGCGGCGACCGACGCTGGAGCGCCCACCACTACGAGCTCCGTCTGGAGTACCGCGTCGCGACGAACCGCCTCGAGGGCAGCGCGACGATCACCGGCCGGGCGCACGAGGACCTCGACCGTGTCGTCCTCGACCTGCACGGCATGACGGTCGACCGGGTGGACGTCGACGGCAAGCGGGCGAAGAAGCACACGGCCGCGACGCACAAGCTCACCGTGACCCCGGCCGAGCCGGTCGCCGCCGGCACGGACTTCACCGTCCACGTGCGGTACCGCGGCACACCGCACCCGCTCCGCAGCCCGTGGGGCCAGATCGGCTGGGAAGAGCTCACCGACGGCGTCATCGTCGCCGCGCAGCCCACCGGCGCCCCGTCGTGGTTCCCGTGCAACGACCGACCGGACGACAAGGCCACCTACCGGTTCGAGATCACCGCCGAGGCCGCCTACGACGTCGTCGCGAACGGCGAGCTGCTCGGCAAGGAGCGCGCCCGCGCCGGCACGACGTGGACGTACGCCACGACCGAGCCGATGGCGACCTACCTCGCGACGGTGCAGATCGGGCGCTACCGCACGACGAGGCTCCGCGGCTCGGACACCCCCGTCACGCTGCACCACCCCGCCGACCTCGGTACGGCCGCGAAGACGGACTTCGGACGGGTGCCGGACATGCTCGACCTGTACGCGGACCGGTTCGGGCCGTACCCGTTCGCGTCGTACGGCGTCGTGGTGACCGACGACGAGCTCGAGATCCCGCTCGAGGCACACGGCCTGGCGGTCTTCGGGCGGAACCACGTCGACGGCGAGCACGGCACCGACCGGCTCATCGCACACGAGCTCGCGCACCAGTGGTTCGGCAACTCCGTGACGGTCACCAGGTGGAAGGACATCTGGTTGCACGAGGGCTTCGCCTGCTACGCCGAGTGGCTCTGGTCGGAGCACCGCGGCGGCGACTCGGCGGACACCCTCGCGGCGACGTACCGCAACGGGCTCCTGGAGCAGCCCGAGGACCTCGTCGTGGCCGACCCGGGTCCGAAGGACATGTTCGACGACCGGGTCTACAAGCGCGGCGCTCTGGCCCTGCACGCCGTCCGCCGGTCGGTCGGCGACGACGCGTTCTTCGCCGGGCTCCGGACGATCACCGAGCGACACCGGTACGGGTCGGTCGCACCGGAGGACGTGCACGCCGCGTTCGCCGACGCAGCCGGGACCGACGTCGACGCCGTCCGGGCCGTGACGACTCCCTGGCTCGACGAGCCCACCGTCCCCGCGCTCTAGGGAACCGTCGGCGGCGTCGCGCGCGTCAGCTCGCGGTCTCGACCAGGTCCGGAGCGCCGCCGACGTCGGGCGTCTCCGGGGTACCGTTCACCTCGGCCCACACCGCGTCGAGGGACAGCCCGACGACCCCGGCGACGGACGCGATCGTCGAGAACGCCGGCGTCGCGATGCGCCCGGTCTCGATCTTCCGCAGCGTCTCCGGCGAGATCCCGGCCCGCAGCGCCGTGTCGAGCATCGAGCGCTCCCCGCGGGCACGACGGAGCAGCGCTCCGAGCCGCCGACCACGGGCGACCTCGGCGGGGCTGAGCGGGAGACGGACCATGTGCCTACACTAATACCGGTCTTCCAGTACCGGTATGATCATCCCATGATCGAGATCCTCACCCCGGCCGAGGTCGACCGGGCCCGCGCCACCGGAGCCCTCGTCGGCACGATCCTGCAGACCCTGCGCGACCGCACCCGCGTCGGCACGAACCTGCTCGAGATCGACCGGTGGACGAAGGCGATGATCGAGGACGCCGGCGCCGAGTCCTGCTACGTCGACTACGCCCCGTCGTTCGGACGCGGGCCGTTCGGCCACCACGTGTGCACCGCCGTCAACGACGCCGTCCTGCACGGACTCCCCCACGACCGGACCCTGCAGGACGGCGACCTGCTGACGCTCGACCTGGCCGTCTCGCTCGACGGCATCGCCGCCGACGCCGCCGTCAGCTTCGTGGTCGGCACACCGGACCCTGCCGACCTGGCCCTCATCGACGCCACCGAGCGCGCTCTCGCCGCAGCGATCGAGACCGCCGGCCCCGGGGTCCGCACGGGCGACCTGTCGCACGCCATCGGCACGGTGCTCGAGGGCGCCGGCTACCCCGTCAACGTCGAGTTCGGCGGCCACGGCATCGGCTCGACGATGCACCAGGACCCGCACGTGTCGAACACCGGGCGCCCCGGACGCGGCTACACCCTCCGCCCCGGGCTGCTCCTCGCGCTCGAGCCGTGGGTGATGGCGGACACCGACGTGCTCGTCACCGACCCGGACGGCTGGACGCTCCGCAGCGCCACGGGAGCACGCACCGCGCACACCGAGCACACGGTGGCGATCACCGAGGATGGCGTCGAGGTCCTCACGCTCCCACGCTGACCGGAGCCCCTCCCGCCGCGACCGCGAGCACCACGTCGACCGCGGGGAACAGCACCGTGACCGGCTGCACCACCCCGTCGAGGACCGCCGTGCCCCGGCCCAGGTCGACGTCGACGCGGGTCGGGTCCACCCGGAGTCCTCGGCCGTCACGTTTGAGGACGGCTTCCTTCACCGCCCAGCAGGCCGCCCGGGCAGTGTCGTCCACGGACCGGGCGAGCTCACCGGGCGTGAAGGCGTCGAGCGGGGCTGCCGCGACCCGCGACACGCGCTCGAGGTCGACGCCGATCCCGGGTGGTCCGACGGCCAGTGCGACGAGGTCGGTGGTCCGTGCGAGGCTCACGCCGACGGCGGAGCCGTCGACCTCGGCCCAGGGGCGGCCGTGGTCCGTCGCGGCGCAGTGCGGGCAGACGCGCCCCGCGCGCACGGCGGAGACGTCGACACCCGCCGCCGACGCGACGGCGGTGATCAGCGCCTCCCGGTCCGCGTCGGGACTGCCGCCGGACCGCCGGATCGTCACCACGACGGTCTGGAGGCGCGGGAGACTCACGCAGGCGAGCCTACGTCGGGTGGTTCAGGCGTGGGTGAGCGCGATGAGCGCGACGTTCATCGTGCTGTAGAGCCCTTCGGACCGGGTCGCCTGGCGCACCCGTCCGCGGAGGACCTCGTAGCGACCGTCGTGCTCGCGCACGAAGCCGATGACACCGCTCGCCGGCGTCGACACACGGTGGTAGCCGTCCTCGAGTGGGACGACCTCGGTGCTGGTTGTTCGCTCCATTGCAGTTCCCCTGTCTCGTTCGTCGTCGAACGCTCCCCGAGCATACCCCGGTCCGGGGTACAACACCTGCACAGGCCCGGGGTTCCACGAGGGTTCGCCCGGAGTCTGTCCGAGCGCTGCGCGGCGTGGATAGACTCCGGGCAACAGCGCTCCGGGGCGCGGTTCCGGGGGTACTCGGACCGTGACCACGGCGACGGACGGAGGACGGATGCGAGCGGTCCAGGGCGGATCGGCCACGGGCAGGACGAGGACCGACAGGGGGACGCCGGGGCTGGTGGGACGCATCGCTGCGGCACTCCTGGCCGTGTTCCTCGTGCTGGCGCCGGCGGCGACGGCGCGAGCGACCGCGCCGGTCGACCTCGGTGGCGCGTACGTCCTCGACGAAGCCGACGTGCTCAGCTCCTCGCAGCAGTCCCGGATCGAGAACGCCGTGCAACAGCTCTACACGGACACGAAGACCCAGCTCTACGTCGTCTTCGTCCCGACGTTCACGAACCCGTCGGACCACACCGAGTGGGGCGCCGCGACGATGTCGGCGAACCAGATCGACTCCGACGGCATCCTGCTGTCGGTCGCCGTCGACGACCGGAACTACGACGTCCAGCAGACGAACGAGACGAGCATCTCGAAGTCCGACGTCAAGACCGCTGTGGACGACGACCTGCTGCCGGCCCTCAAGCAGAGCGACTGGTCCGGTGCCGCGCTGGCCTTCGCGAACGGCCTCGCCGACACCCAGGCGCCGCCGGACCTCACCTGGCTGTGGATCCTCCTCGCCGTCGTGGTCGTCGCGGTCGTCGTCGTGGTGCTCGTCATCCGGACGCGGAACAAGCGCCGGACGGCCGCCGCGACGAAGGCGCAGGAAGCGTCCCTCGCCGACCTCGAGCGGACCGCCGGTGGCGCCCTCGTGACGATCGACGACGAGCTGCGCACCGCCGAGCAAGAGGTCGGGTTCGCCACCGCGCAGTTCGGGGCCGACGCCGCGAAGCCCTTCGCCGAGGCGGTCGCCGCGGCGCAGCAGGCCGTGCGCAAGGCCTTCACGTTCCAGCAGCAGCTCGACGACGAGATCCCGGACTCCCCGCAGCAGCGCGCCGACTGGGCGAACCAGATCATCGCCATCTGCGAGCAGGCGCACGCCTCGATCGAGGAGCAGACGGAGTCGTTCGACAAGCTCCGCTCGCTCGAGGACGGCGTCGAGGAAGCCGCTGCCGCGCTCGCGCAGGCCGTCGCCGCCGCCCCGGCATCGGTCCAGCAGGCGAGCGCCTCGTTGGACCGGGTCCGCTCGGCGTACACCGGCCGGACCCTCGCGACCGTGTCGGACAGCGTCGACCAGGCCGAGCAGGTCCTCGCCTACGCGACCGAACGGTCCCAGGCGGCCACCGCAGCGATCGCCGCGGGCGACAAGGGCGAGGCGGTCGTCGCCGTGCGCGACGCCCAGCACGCCCTCGCGCAGGTGCAGCAGCTCACGTCGAGCGCGAGCGCTGCCGAGGCGAGCTTCGCCGAGGCCACCGCACGCGCCGAGGCGATGCGCGTCGACATCGAGGGCGACGTCGCCGCGGCGCGCACCCTCACCGTCGGCGGGCCGGAACTCGCCGCCGCGGTCACCCGTGCCGAGACCGTGCTGCGGCAGGGCTTCGACCCGAAGGACCCGATCACCGCGGTCGACGCCCTCACCAAGGCGAACACCGAGATCGACCAGGCCATCGCCGCGGCCCGTGGCGCCGAGGAACAGCAGCGTCGGGCGTCCCGTGCGCTCGACGACGCGCTCCGCGACGCCCGGAACCGGATCAGCCAGGCGCGGGAGTTCATCTCCCTGCACCGTGGCGGGGTCGGACCGACGGCGCGGACGCGGCTGTCCGAGGCGCAACGAGCACTCGACGACGCCGTCCAGCTCGCCACGACGGACCCGGGGCAGGCGCTCCAGGCAGCGCGTGCGGCCGAGCAGTACGCGGCGGCCGCGATGGACGCCGCGAACGACGACATGGGCGGCTGGGGCGGTGGCGGCGGCTTCGGCGGCGGTGGCGGCAACGGCGCGCAGCTCGGCGGCCTCGTCACCGGCATCGTGCTCGGTGGCCTGCTCGGCGGTCGCGGCGGCAGCTACGGCGGCGGCTCCTTCGGGGGTGGCGGCTTCGGCGGAGGCGGCGGCTTCGGGGGCGGCGGCGGCTTCGGCGGGGGCGGCGGGGGCGGCGGAGGCGGCGGGGGCGGTTTCTCCGGCGGCGGCCGCTTCTAGACCAGGCACCACAGACCAACAGCACCACACCAGTCCTTCCACGAAAGGGAACAGCAATGGCAAAGCAGACGATCTTCGGGCGGATCTCGACCCTCGTCCGGGCGAACATCAACCAGCTCATCGACGACGCCGAGGATCCCCAGAAGATGCTCGACCAGCTCGTGCGGGACTACACGAACAACATCGCGGACGCCAAGACGGCGATCGCGCAGACGATCGGCAACGTCCGACTGCTCGAGCAGGACCACGAAGAGGACAAGCGGGCAGCGGTGGAGTGGGGCCAGAAGGCCGCCAACGCCTCCTCCGCTGCAGACAAGTACCGCACCGAGGGCAAGACGGCCGAGGCGGACAAGTTCGACAACCTCGCCAAGATCGCGATCGGCAAGCAGATCGCGGCCGAGCAGGAGGTCAAGGACGCCGAGCCGAACCTCGCCTCGCAGAACGAGGCGGTGGAGAAGCTCAAGTCGGGCCTCGCCGGCATGGAGCAGAAGCTCGAGGAGCTCCGCTCGAAGCGCGACAACCTCGTCGCCCGGTCGAAGACGGCCGAGGCGCAGTCCAAGGTCAACGACGCGCTCGGCAACATCGACGTGCTCGACCCGACGAGCGACCTCGGCCGCTTCGAGGAGAAGGTGCGCCGCGAAGAGGCGAAGGTCCTCGGCCAGCAGGAGCTGCAGTCGTCGAGCCTCGACTCGCAGTTCGAGAGCCTCGAGGACGTGGGCAAGGACGCCGAGGTCGAGGCACGGCTCGCCGCCCTGAAGTCCGGCGGTTCGTCGAGCATCTGACGCGCTCCTCGGACGACGCCGGACCCCGCCTGACAGACTGGCACGATGCAGTTCCTCGTGGTCGGTCAGTGGCAGGGTTCGGCGTCGTCCCGTGCGATGCGCCTCGGGGACGGAGCCGCGGCGATCGCGGCCGACCTCCCGCGCGCGTCGACCACCGTGGTCGACGTCCCGGCGGGCGCCGGCGATCGTCTCGAGACGGCCGTCGCCCGGTACACCTCGGTGCTGTCGGTGGCCGAACGCGTCGCCGAGGAGACCACGGTGTCGAGCGAGCCGGTCCTCGTCGTCGGCGGTGACGGTGCGAGCGTGCTCGGTGCCACGGTCGGGCTCGGACCGGACACCGCCTTCGTGCGGATCGCGGGGTCGAGCGGCTTCCGGGCTCTCAACCGCGCCCAGCCCGTCGCCGCCGAGACCGCCGTGCTCCGCATCCTCGTGGACCGCCCCGACGACCTGTTCCCGGCCCTTCCGACCCTGGCGGCGTCGTCCGTCGTCGTCGCCGGCGTGCGTGGGGTCGAGGACGCCGAGGCAGGTGCCCTCGACCGTGCCGGCATCGTCCACCTCGACGTCGACGCCGCCACCCCGGACGCGATCGCGGCAGCGGTGGACGCCACCGGTGCCCAGGCGGTGTTCGTGCACGTCGACCTGGACGTCCTCGACCCGTCAGAGGTCGACGGGCTGCTCGAGCCCGTCCCGTTCGGGTTGGACGGCGCCGGACTCGTCGAACGCATCCAGGCCGCCACGCGCGGACGACGGCTGGCGGGGGCGGCCCTCACCGGGTTCGCGCCGGTCGACCCGGACCGCGCGGTCGACGACCTCGGCGTCATCCTGCGTGCGGTCGGCGCACTGACGAGCGCGTCCCGCACCGTCTGATGGTCCCCGCGCTCCCCCGCGGACCCGTTCTCCACGGGTACGCACCGCGCCCGGCATGACCCATGCCGATCCGCGTACGCTCGGCGACATGACGGACTACGACCTCATCGTGATCGGCGCCGGCGCAGTCGGCGAGAACGTGGCGGACTACGCCAAGAAGCGCGGCCTGTCGGTCGCCATCGTGGAGGCCGAGCTCGTCGGCGGCGAGTGCTCCTACTGGGCGTGCATGCCGTCCAAGGCCCTGCTGCGCAGCGGGCACGCGCTCGCAGCGGCGAAGCGACTCGACGGTGCGAAGCAGGCGGTCACGGGCGACCTCGACGCGGCGCACGTGCTCGCCCGACGGAACTCCTTCACCTCGGACTGGAAGGACGACGGCCAGGTCTCGTGGCTCGAGTCCGCCGACATCGACCTCATCCGCGGCCACGCCCGGATCACCGGCGAGAAGACGATCGAGGTCGACGGCACGACGTACACGGCAGCCGCGGCGATCGCGGTCGTCACGGGCTCGCTGCACACCCTCCCCGACGTCCCGGGGCTGGCCGACGCGACGCCGTGGGGCACGCGTGAGGCCACCAGCGCGCAGACCGTGCCCGAGAGCCTGCTCGTCATCGGCGGCGGTGTCTCCGGCTCGGAGCTCGCGACCGCGTGGGCGTCCCTCGGGGCGAAGGTCACGCTCGTCGCACGGCACGGCCTGCTCGGCGGCATGGAGCCGTTCGCGGGAGAGCTCGTCGCCGACTCCCTCCGCGAACTGGGCGTCGACGTCCGCACCGGCGTGAACCCCACCCGCGTCGACCGCGACGAGCACGGCCTCGTCACGACGACGCTCGACGACGGCTCGACGGTCATCACGAGCGAGGTCCTCGCCGCGACCGGACGCGCCGCGACCACGAAGGACCTCGGCCTCGAGTCCGTCGGGCTGACCGCGGGCGACTGGCTGCAGGTCGACGACACGATGCTCGTACAGGGCACCGACTGGCTCTACGCCGTCGGCGACGTCAACCACCGCGTGCTCCTCACCCACCAGGGCAAGTACCAGGCGCGTGCCGCGGGCGAAGCGATCGCCGCCCGGCACCAGGGCACGCCGCTGCACACCGAACCGTGGGGTGCGCACGTCGCCACCGCCGACCACGCTGCGGTCCCGCAGGTCACCTTCACCGATCCCGAGGTCGCAAGCGTCGGCCTGACCGAGGCCAAGGCCCGCGAGCAGGGGCTGAACGTCCGGGCGGTCGAGTACGAGCTCGGCAACGTCGCCGGCGCCTCGCTGCAGGCGGACGGCTACACCGGGCGGGCGAAGATGGTCGTCGACGAGGACCGCGGGGTCGTCGTCGGCGTGACCTTCGTCGGCCAGGACGTCGCCGAGATGCTGCACGCCGCGACGATCGCCGTCGTGGGCGAGGTCCCGGTCGACCGCCTCTGGCACGCCGTCCCCGCCTACCCGACGATGAACGAGATCTGGCTGCGACTGCTCGAGACCTACGGCCGCCCGGAGTAGCGGTGCGGAACCCCCTGCTCGACTCCCCCGTGTCCCGGGCGGGGTGGGCGTTCGCGACCGCGGTCGGCATCGCCGTCGGCGTCCCGCTCTCCACCGGGAAGGTGCGGGTCGTCGACGGGCTGATCGTGTGCACCGGGCTGCCGCGGTGGGTGTTCCGCCGCGGTGGCACGTGCGTGGGGTCGGTCTACCTCACGCGGGACAACGACGGCGACCGGGTGCTCCGGCACGAGCGGGTGCACGTCGACCAGTGGCGGCGGTACGGGATGCTCATGCCGATCGTGTACGCGTTGGCCGGGCAGGATCCGCTGCGGAACCGGTTCGAGATCGAGGCCGGCCTCGAGGACGGCAACTACCGCTGACGCGCGGCGCCCGCCCGCCCGCGCGCCCGCCCCGAGGTCGCACGACACGCCGCGCGCGTGGCGTCGAGGTCGCACGAAGTGCCGCGCGCCGGGCGCGCGAGCGGCAGTTCTCGCGACCTCGCGGGGGTGGAGCTGGCCGACACCCCGACGGGAGGCGCGGGACGGTCCCGCACCGTGCCTCCCGTCCGGAACGGTGCGCGCCCACCGCGACGGGTCACGTCCGTCTCGAAGTCGCACGACACGCCGCGGGCGTGACGCCCGGGTCGCACGAAGTGCCGCCCGCGGCGCGCGAGCGGCACTTCGTGCGACCTGACCGGGCACGGGCGCGCCCGCGGCCGCGCAGCGCGCCGCGCGGCGCGCCGCGCGTCAGGCGGCGGGGCGCCGCGGCACCACGAGGGGCGTGCCCGTCTCGGGGTCGGCGACGACCACGCACGGCAGCCCGAACACGTCCTCGACGAGGTCGGCCGTCACGACCGACGCCGGCGGCCCCGACGCCACGATCGACCCGTCACGCATCGCGATCACGTGCGTGGCGTACCGCGCCGCCTGGTTGAGGTCGTGCAGCACCGCGACGACGGTCCGACCGGCCGCGTGCAACGCCGAGGCCAGCTCGAGCACGTCGTACTGGTGCGCGATGTCCAGGAACGTGGTGGGCTCGTCGAGCAGGACGATGTCGGTCTCCTGCGCGAGCACCATCGCGATCCACACCCGCTGTCGCTGCCCGCCGGACAGCTCGTCCACGCTGCGGTCGGCGAGCGACACGGTCGACGTCTGCTCGAGCGCGGCCTGCACGGCCCGCCGGTCCGACCCCGACGAGGGGTGCAGCAGGTCCTGGTGCGGGAACCGCCCCCGGGACACCAGGTCGCGCACGGTGATGCCGTCCGGCGCGATCGGGGTCTGCGGGAGCATCCCGACGCGGCGCGCGACGGCCTTCGGGCGGAGGGACGAGATCGGCGACCCGTCCAGGTACACGGTGCCGGCGGTCGGCTTGAGCGTCCGCGCGAACGACTTCAGCAGCGTCGACTTGCCGCACGCGTTCGGCCCGACGATGACGGTGAGTTCACCGTCCGGGATGTCGACGTCGAGCGCGGACACCACGACCCGGTCGTCGTACGCGAGCGTCAGCCCCCGGGCCCCGAGCGCGGTCGCCGGCACAGACGACGCAGCGCCGGCACCGTCGACGGAAGCGCTCAATTCTCGGCCTTGCCGTGCCGCCAGTACCCCATGAACGCGACCTGCTTCCGGTCGAGCCCGACACCGCGCACGAGGTGCCGGCGGAGTTCCTTGACGCACCCGGCCTCGCCCGCGATCCAGGCGTAGACGGGTCGCGGCTCGTCGCCGGCCGGGATGTCCCAGAGCACCTGCTCGTCGACGTCGACGTCGACGAGCTCCCCCGCGTCGCCGCACGACGGCCCCGCCGCGACGGTCGACGCCCAGGCGTGCACCTGGTCGGTCATCCGGACGCCGTGCGAGGCGCCGTTCCGGGCGATCCAGCGGACCTCGACCCCGGCGGGCGCGGACACGGGCAGCCGGTCGGCGTCGGTCGGCACCTCGATGAAGACGTGGCCGACGGTGGCGACGTCGAGCGCCTCGAGGATGGCGCAGATGGCCGGGGCGGCGGTCTCGTCGCCGGCGAGCAGGATCCGGTTCGCGGCACCGGGGTCGAACTCGGCCGCACCGGTCGGGAGCTCCGCGGGCGACGACGGCACCGCCGGCCCGACGATGCGCAGTTCGTCGCCGACCCGGCACTCCGAGACCCAGCGCGAGGCGGGTCCGGTGTCGCCGTGCGCGACGAAGTCGATGTCGAGCTCACGGGCGTCCGGTCGGAAGGAGCGGACCGTGTAGGTGCGGAGCGGGTTCCGGACCGCGTCGGGCAGGGCACGCCAGGCGCCGTACCAGTCCTCGCCGTCGGGCAGGTCCGTGAAGCCGTGCCCGGGGATCGGCAGCACGATCTTGATGCGCTGGTCGAGGCCGACGGACGAGAACTCGGCGAGGGCGTCGCCCGTCAGGGTCACCCGGACGAAGTGCGGGGTGAGGGACGTGACGGCTGCCACGCGGACGGAGAAGACACGGTACCGGGCTGCCACGCGGCAAGTATGGCATGCCTTACCTAAGAGACCCAAGGGTCCGCACGGTGCGAGGATCGTCCCCGTGCCCGATGCCGACGACGAATTCGCAGACCTGGCCGACCTCGCCCACGCGAGCGGCGTGACGGCGCCGATGCGCGCCTCCAGGCAGGTGGTCCGCACCACCGACGGACAGGAGCTCGCCGCGATCCGCTGGGACACGGCGGACGGCCAGGAGGCGCGGATCACCTACCTGCACGGGCTCGGCATCGACGCCCACAGCTTCGACCAGACCGCGCTCGCCGTCGGCGAGCCGGCGGTCGCCGTGGACCTGCCCGGCCACGGCCGGTCCGGGTGGCGCGACGACGCGGACTACGGGGCCGGCGCGACGGCACCGAGCGTGCTCGCGGCCCTCGACGCGCTCGGGGTCCGGCCGGGGATCGTCGTGGGGCACTCCCTCGGCGCGATCCTCGCCGCCCGGCTCGCAGCGACCGCGCCGGAACGCGTCACCGGACTCGTGCTCGTCGACATGTCACCGGACTTCGCCCAGCGGGCCGTCGACCGGATCGCCCGCGCGCTCGAGGCCGAGGAGCCGTTCACGTCGCTCGAACAGGTCGTCGACCGCGCCGTGGAGGCCCGCGTCGGCGACGACCGCGCGGTGCTCCTGCGCGAGGCCCGGCACACCACACGGCTCGGGGCCGACGGGCGGCTCGTGCGACGCCACCACTTCCCGCACCTCCCCGCCGGACGCACCTCGTCGGTGGGGCGGTTCGCGGACGCGTGGCCGGACCTCGAGGCCCTCGACGTCCCGATCCTGCTCGTCCGCGGCGACCGCGGCTACGTGTCACCGAAGCTGCACGCGCAGTTCGCCGAGCGCCTGCCCGACGCCGAGATCGTCACGGTCGAGGCCCGGCACGCGGTGCAGAACCAGGCGCCCCTCGAACTGGCCACGGCGATCCGGGCATGGGCGGAACGTAACGGTTTGTTGCACCGGATCGAAGAACCGTCGCCGGAGCACCCCGGCCGCCGCTAACCTCGTGCAAGCGCGCGCGACGACCGTCGCCACCGCGCCGGAAGGAACCCACCACCCATGAGTCCGCTCCCCGCCCGCAGCACCTCCCGCCTCGGCCGCGCGGCCCTCGCCGCCACCGCGGTGGCCGTCGCCTCGGCCCTCGTGCTGACCGGCTGCTCCGGATCCTCGAACGAGGACGGCGGCACCGACGCCACCGTCCGCGTCGGTCTCGTCCTCGAACCGACGAGCCTCGACATCCGCACGCAGTCCGGTGCCGCACTCGACCAGGTGCTCATCGACAACGTCTACCAGGGGCTCGTCGGCCGTACGGCGGACGGTGACGTCCGCGACGTGCTGGCGTCGAAGCACGCGGTGTCGGACGACGGCCTGACGTACACGTTCACGCTGCGCGACGGCACCACGTTCCAGGACGGCAAGGACGTCACCGCGGCCGACGTCGTCTGGTCGCTGCAGCAGGTCAAGTCGAACGATTCGTACGTCGACTCCGCGCAGCTCGCGAACGTGACGTCGATCACCTCGCCGTCCTCCGGTGTGGTGGAGCTCAAGCTCGCCAAGCCCGACTCCGACCTGCTCTGGAACCTCACGGGGCGCGCAGGTCTGGTACTCGAGAAGGCCGCGAAGAACGACCTGTCGGACACCGCCAACGGCACAGGCCCGTACGAGGTGTCGAGCTGGAAGCAGGGCGATTCGCTCACCTTCGAGCGGAACGCCGACTACTGGGGCACGAAGGCGAAGGTCGCCAAGGTCGTCTTCCGCTACATCACGCAGCCGTCCACCGCGGTGAACGCCATGGCGAACGGCGACCTCGACGTGCAGACCGCCGTCGACGGCACGCTCAAGAGCCAGCTGCAGAACAGCTCGGACATCTCGCTGCACACCGGCAAGACGACCGACAAGTACACGCTCGCGTTCAACGACCAGAAGGCGCCGTTCACCGACAAGCGGGTGCGCCAGGCGATCCGGCAGGCGATCGACGCCAAGGCGATCATCAAGGCGATCGGCGGCACCGGCGTCGAGCAGGGCGGCCCGATCCCCGAGCTCGACCCCGGCTACCAGGACCTCACCGACATCGACGCGTACGACCCCGCGAACGCGAAGAAGCTCCTCGCCGAGGCCGGTCACCCGAAGCTCGACCTCACGCTGACCTACGCGAACATCTACTCAGCGACGATCGGCGACGTGCTGAAGTCGCAGCTCGCCGACGTCGGCATCACCCTGACGGTCAAGCGTGTCGACTTCGCCACCTGGCTGTCGCAGGTGTTCGAGGCGCCGAAGAGCGGCACGCGCGACTTCGACCTGTCGATGGTGAACCACGTCGAGGCGCGCGACTTCGGCAACTGGGCGAACCCGGAGTACTACTTCGGCTACGACAACGCCGAGGTGCAGTCGCTCTACGCCGACTCGGTCGCCGCGACGGACGAAGTCGCCAAGGTCGCCGACCTGCAGAAGGCGGCGCGGATCGTCAGCGAGGACGCTGCCGGCGAGTGGCTCTACACGGCCACGTCGATCACGGCGGTACGGAAGGGCGTCACGGGCTTCCCGTACGACGGCACGAACTCGCGCCTCGACCTGTCGAAGCTCGCCGTCAAGTGAGGCGGGCACGGACCACGGCTCCCGTAGCATCGGTGTCGTGACCCGGTTCCTCATCGGGCGGGTACTCCTGCTCGTCGTCGGCCTGCTCGTGGCCAGCGTGATCATCTTCGCGACGCTCCGGGTGCTGCCCGGCGACGTGGCGCAGATCGTCGCGGGCACCCAGGCGTCGCCGGCGCAGGTGGCCGAACTGCGCCAACAGCTCGGGCTCGACCGACCGGTCGTCGTGCAGTACCTCGACTGGATCGGCGGGCTGTTCCGCGGCGACCTCGGGCGGTCCCTCGTCACCGACGGACGGGTCGCACCCGAGATCGCCCAGAAGCTCAGCGTCACGCTGCCGCTCGCGGCCATGTCGCTCGTCGCCGCGCTCGTCATCGGGGTGCCGCTCGGCGTGCTCGCGGCGGTGCTGCGGCGTCGCCCGGGCGGGGCCGTCATCGCCTTCGTGGCGCAGGCGGTCGCGGCGATCCCGATCGTCTGGGCGGGCATGCTCCTCGTGGCGCTGTTCGCCGTCACGCTGCACTGGCTGCCGACGCAGGGCTTCCCGCTCGACGGGTGGGACGAACCCGGTCGGGCGTTCGCCGCGCTCGTGCTGCCCGCGCTGACGATCGGCGCCGTCGAGGGTGCGGTGATCCTGCGCTTCACCCGCTCGGCGACGCTCGGGGTGCTCGACGCCGACCACGTCCGCACGGCGGCGGCGATCGGGCTCACCCGGACGCAGGCGCTCGTCAAGCACGGGCTCCCGTCGGTGGCGCTGACCGTGCTGGCCGTGCTCGGCGTGCAGATCGCCGGGCTCCTGGTCGGGGCCGTCGTCGTGGAACAGCTCTTCTCGCTCCCCGGCGTCGGACGCATGCTCGTCACCGACGTCGGGCGCCGCGACATCACGAAGGTGCAGTCCGAGCTGCTCGTGCTCACCGGACTCGTGCTGCTCGTGGGCTTCGCGGTCGACGTCGTGCACCGCACGCTGGACCCCCGACAGCGCGAGGTGTCCGAGTGATCCGCCGTCTCCTCGCCCGGCCGACCGGGGTCTTCGCCGTGGTCGTCCTCGGCCTGCTCGTCGTCCTCGCCGTGGTGTCGCTCGTGTGGACGCCGCAGGACCCCTTCCGCGCCGACCCCTTCCACCAGTGGGAGCCGCCGAGCCCAGCGCACTGGTTCGGCACCGACGCCTCCGGCCGGGACATCGCGAGCTACCTGCTCGCCGGTACCCGCACGACCGTGCTCGTCGCGGTGGGCTCCGGCGTCATCGCGAGCGTCGTCGGCATGGTCCTCACCGCGATCGGCTCGCTCACCGCGCGCTGGGTCCGCGAGGGCACGGCCGTCCTGCTCGACATCCTCGTGGCGTTCCCGACCCTCCTCACCGCGATGCTGCTCACCGCGATCGCCGGCGGGTCGCTCGGCGTCGTGATCGTCAGCGTCGGCCTGTCCTTCGGCGTCACGATCGCCCGGGTGGCCCGCGGGGAGATCCGCCGCATCGCCCGCAGCGACTACGTCACCGCCGCGCGGGCGTCGGGGGTGGGCGGTGCCGGGGTGCTGTTCCGCCACCTCGTGCCGAACGCGGCGCCGCTGTTCACCGTGCAGCTCTCGCTCGCGATGGCCACCGCAGTCCTCGCCGAGGCCGGGCTCTCGTACCTCGGGTACGGCGCCGGCTCGAACACGGCCTCGTGGGGCAGCATGCTCGCCGACCTGCAGACGTACATCGGCGTGCACCCGTGGAGTGCCACCTGGCCCGGCGCGGCCATCGCCCTGGTCGTCGCGGCGCTGTCGCTGCTCGGCGACGCCGTCCGCGACGCGACGGACCCGCGCCTGACCACGAACGACCGCGCGGCCGGTGGCGGACCCGCGCCCCGCACGCCGGACGACCCGGCCACGACGAGCACGGGGGTGACCGCATGAGCGACGCGACCACTCCGGGTACCGCAGCCTCCGGGCTCGAGGTGCGTGGGTTGACGGTCCGCATCGACCGTCGGACGATCCTCGACGACGTGACGTTCACCGTGCCTCCTGGCCGCCGCGTCGGCGTGATCGGCGCGTCCGGGTCTGGCAAGTCGATGACCTCGCTGGCCCTGATGGGACTCGAGCCGACCGGCGCGACCGTCACCGGCAGCGTCCGGTTGGACGGCACCGAGCTCGTCGGCCTGCCCGACCGCGAGCGCGCCCGCCACCGCGGCGCCGGCATCGGGATGGTCTTCCAGGAACCCGGCACCGCGCTCGACCCGCTCCGCCGGGTCGGCGCGCAGATCGCCGAACCGCTGCGGCTGCACCGCGGACTCGACCGGCGTGCCGCAGCGGCTGCCGCGCTCGACCTCGCCGTCAGCGTGGGCCTGCCGGACCCCGAGTCGATGCTGCGGCAGTACCCGCACCAGCTCTCGGGTGGGCAGCGCCAGCGGATCTGCATCGCGATGGCGATGGCCGGTCAGCCGTCCTACCTCGTGGCCGACGAACCCACCACGGCACTCGACGTCACGACCGAGGCCCGGATCCTCGAGCTGTTCGAGGGCCTCACCGCGGGCATGGTCTTCGTCACGCACGACCTCGCGGTGCTCGCCCGGATCGCGGACACGGCCGTCGTGCTCGACGCCGGCCGGGTCGTCGAACACGGGTCGGTCGCAGGACTCCTCGCGGCACCGCAGCACCCCGCGACGGCCGCCCTCGTCGACGCCGCCCGCGCCACCGCCCGGCGTGCCCCTCGGACCGGAGGCTCCGCATGACCGACGTCCTGCACGCCCGCGACCTGCACCGCACCTACCGACTCCCCCGCCGCGGCCCGTTCGAACCCGGGCCCGTCCGGACCGCGGTGGACGGCGTCGACCTGACGGTCGCGTCCGGCGCACGCCTGGGGATCGTCGGCGAGTCCGGATCGGGCAAGTCGACGCTGGTGCGGCTGCTCGCCGGCCTGGAGGCGCCTTCCGCAGGCACCGTGACCGCCTCCGGTCGTCCGGTGGTGGCGTCCGGGTCCGCGGCCGCGATGCGCTGGTTCCGTCGCGAGACCGGGGTGGTCTTCCAGGACCCGTACGCCTCGCTCGACCCGCGGATGCGCGTGGGCGCGATCGTCGCGGAACCGCTGCGGGCGCTCCGGATCGACGGTTCGCACGACGCGCTCGTCCGGGACGTCCTCGCGCGCGTCGACCTCCCCGCCGACGTCGTCGACCGGTACCCGCACGAGTTCTCCGGCGGCCAACGGCAGCGCATCGCGATCGCTCGGGCCGTCGTGCACTCGCCGCGGATCCTGTTCGGGGACGAGCCGATGAGCGCCCTCGACGTGGTGGTCCGGGCCCGCGTGATCGAGCTGTTCCGGTCGCTCGCGGACGACCTCGGGCTGACGCTGGTGCTGGTGTCGCACGACATCGGCGTGGTGCAGCGGCTGTGCGACACGGTGGCGGTGATGTCCGCGGGGCGGATCGTCGAGCACGGGTCGGTGTCCCTGCTCGATGCGCCCGAGCACCCGGTGACCCGGACCCTGGTGGAGGCTGCGCCGACGCTGCCGTAGCGCCGGCGATGTGCGACTCCTGTTCGACTGGGCGGGATTCCTTGCCCACTGTGCGGGACCCTCGGGAGCATCGACGTGCATCGATCGCTTCTCGAAGGGGAGAACGCATGAGCACGTCGAACGACATCACCAGACGGACGGCACTCGGTCTCGGCATCGTCGCCACCGCATCGGCCGCGAGCGGGGTCCTCGGACCAGGGCACGGCCGACCACACCTCGCCGCCACGGTCACGAAGGAGTTCGCGGCCGACACGACGACGCTGCTGAAGAACCCGCTCAACGGCTGGGCGCTGTACGGCTCGTCCACCCCGGCGGCGGACTACTGGACGCAGTACGACGACGTCCCGCTGCCCGACGGCACCACGATCACCGTGTCCGACCACGCCTCGGTGCTGTACATGCGGGTGTCGTGGACGATCCTCGAACCGTCAGAGGGCGTCTACGGATGGGACACGAACGCTGCCTTCGCGGGCATCCTCGCCGAGGCCCGCCGTCGGGGACTCCGGCTGGCGTTCCGCGTGGTGGTCGACAGCCGCGACAAGGCGTCGAACTTCACGCCCGACTGGGTGCGGGCCGCGGGTGCCTCCGGGTACGAGACGCAGACCGGCAGCAAGACGGTCTGGTCGCCCTACCCGGACGACCCGGTGTTCCAGGCGAAGTACGCGGCGTTCGTCGCCGCCTTCGCCGCGCAGTACGACGACCCGGAGACGACGGACTTCATCGACGGGTACGGCCTCGGCAAGTGGGGCGAGGGACACTCGATGCTCTACCGGGACGCCGCGAACCGCGAGCCCGTGTTCGACTGGATCATCGACCTGTACCAGCGGCACTTCACCACGGTGCCGCTGGCGCTGAACTACCACCGGATGATCGGCGGCGGGAAGGACTGGGGTGCGCCGGACCCCGAGAGCGAACGGATGCTCGACGGCGCGTACGAGAAGGGGTACGTCCTCCGCCACGACGCCTTCGGGATGACCACCTACTACTCCGACTGGGAGAGGTCGATGGCCGCGAAGTGGCGGTACCGGCGCCCGATCATCATGGAGGGCGGGTGGGTCACCGCCCAGCACGACGTCACGCAGGACCCCCGCGGCTACGAGACGGTCGCCGACGTGCGGCAGGGCGAGTTCGACGACTCCGTCGAGGCCCACGTCAACATGATGGACTTCCGGAACGGCGAGACACTCTCGTGGTTCGCCGCCGAGACCGCCCCGCTCACGCAGCGTTTCGACGCCGAGGGCGGGTACCGGCTCTACCCGTCGAAGGTCGTCGCCCCGGACGCGCTCCGTGCCGGCGGTACCGCTGCGATCACCCACGAGTGGACGAACCTCGGGTGGGGCTTCCTGCCGACGAACCTCCCGGTCTGGAAGCACAAGTACAAGGCCGCGCTCGCGCTGCTCGGGGCGGACGGAACGCCCGTCCGGGTCGTCGTGGACGCGGCGTCCGAGCCCTCGGACTGGCTGCGGGGCACGCCCACCGCGTACTCGTACACGCCGTCGGTCGCCGGCGTCGCCCGCGGCTCCTACCGCTGGGGCGTCGCGATCGTGGACACGACCCGGTCGGACACCCCGGCGATCGCGCTCGCGGCGCAGGGGACGACGACGAACGGCTGGCTCGTCGTCGGGGACGTCACGGTCTCCTGAGCCGTCGTGACCGTTCCGGTTCGCGATCCCCCGCGATCGCGAACCGGAACGGTCACGAGCCGGACTCGGTCAGGAATCCCAGCGCCTGTGCTACCAGCCGGCGGTGATCCGGCGAGGCGAACGACGCCCCGGCGTGACCGAGGCCGTCGTAGACCGTGACGCCGCCGCCCGGACGCTCGTGCACCCAGACCAGCGGGTGTCGGACACCGTCGTGCTCGTGGTCGACCAGGACCCGGACCGCCCCCGAGACGCGCTGGTGGGAGTACCGCTCGTCGTCGAGCGAGAAGTCGCCGATGCCCGCCGTGACCGGGTGCTGGTCGTCGACCACGTGCACGGTGCACGGTCCGGACGGCGGGTGCATCGTCGTGCCGCGCACCCACACGCCACCGAGGGCCCGTTCCCAGTCGTCGTCTCCGGCGAAGGACGTCGACGACACGTGCACGACGAGCATCGGCACGCGGCTCGCGAGCAGCCGACGGAACCCCGGGTCCGCTGCGGGCAACGGCACCGGCAGGCCGTCCCGCGGCAGGCCGAGGTCCACGACCACGAGCGACGGCAGCGGGCCGACCCCGAAGGACTCGAGCGTCCGGTCGACGTCCGACGACGATGACAGCCCGATCCCCACCTGGGCCGCGATCGCCGTCAGCGCCGCGGTCGTCTCGTCGAAGGGGTGCCAGGGGTCCGTCCACCGTCCGACCCCGCCGAGCAGCACCGCACTCACGCGGTGGCCCTCGTGATGCGGACGGTGTGCGACCCCGCGCGGGCGGGCTCGCGTTCGACGAGCAGGACCCGGTGCAGCGCCGCGCCCCAGGCCGCCCGCAGCTTCTCGTCGTCGAGCTCGCGTCGCTCCGTGCGCACCTCGAAGCGCGCGCCGTCGACCGCCACGTGTGCCGGCCCGACGTCCAGACCGCCGGGGGTCACCACCGGTTCGTGGAGCGTCAACAGCACGAGCGTCATGACACCCGGTTCCGCGAACGCCCACTCGTCCTGCAGCTCGACGACCTCGGCGGCCCGGTCGAGCGAGGCGATCCGCACCGCTCGCACCAGCCCGGACGACGCGGGGTACGCCGCGGTCAGGTCCGTGGACAGCGTCGCTCGGTCGCCGTCGTCGGCGAACTCGGTGCCCGTGGCCCGGAACGACTCCCCCACGTGCTGCTCGACCCCGTTCGGCCACGGCACGCTGTGCCAGCTCGACCGCATGGTCCAGATGCCGTACCGGTGCTCGGGCATGAACGTCTCACGGCGGTACACCCCGACACCGGCGTCCACGACGACGGGTTCGCCATCGAGCGAGACGATGACGGACCCCGCGTCGTTGTGGTTGTGGCTGACGGCGTTGTGGCCGCCCTTCGCCGACAGGAAGAAGGCGTCGGAGCGGGCAACGGCCACCTCGGTGCCGGGCAGGTACAGCGACGTGGGCATGCCCGGCGCTGCGGGTCCGGCGTCCTGCCACCCCGGTGCCCGGAGCTCGGCGAGGGTGCGGCGGAAGAGCGCTGCGAGCTGCCCGTCGAACCGCAACGCGTGCCGGCGCCCCATCCACCGGGCGTGCTGCACGACCTCGTCGTCCCCGACGCGTGCACCGAACCGGGCCAACAGGTGCCAGTTCGCGTTCTCGGGCAGCACCGGCGACCCGTCGGAGTGGTTGACCTGGCGGTGGGCGTCGATCTGCATGCCCATCGGGAACCGTGCCGTGGCGGCCACCGGTTCCACCACGAAGCCGTCGAAGGCCCCGTCGGTGAGCTGCTCGACGAGGTCGAGGGCCTCGAACAGCGTCGCACCGGCCCACCACCAGTAGGTCGCGCCCTCGTCGCAGCTGCCGTCGGCGTCGTACCCGGCCCGGAACCGGTCGAGGATGACGAGCGCGCGGTCGATCGTCGCTCCGAGTCGCTCGGCGTCGGGCTCCACCACGGCAGCACAGACGAGCACGTTCGACACGATCCACGGCGCCCAGTTGTTGGGCGGCCCGTCGACCCCGTGCCAGAAGTACTCCTCGCGTTCCCACGGGTCCAGGACGCGGCGGCGGACCTCGTGGTGCACGTGGGCGCGGATGCCCGGCGCGTCGCGTTCGAGCCGCTCACCGGCGATCGCGTCGATCGCCGCCAGCATGCCGCCGACGTACGCGTCCGACAGGTCGAGCACGTCCCGGCCCGGCACCGGCAGGAACGGCCGCTCGCCGCTCTCCGGCAGCGCGTAGTGCGACGGCAGGCACCACGCGCGCAGTTCGCAGATCCGCCAGACCTGGTCGGCGAGGACCGTCGCCCACTCGTCCTCGTCGGTCACCGCGAGCGCGAGCGCGGCCGAAGCGGCCGACTCGAGCAGGTTCCGCTGCGCGCGCTCGTACGGCTGCCGGTCGCCGTCCCGGCTGTAGCGCGCCCAGAGCGAGAGGGTCGGGAAGGCGACCGCGGCGGCGTCGCGACGGTCCCTCGCCAGCGCGAGCAGCGCCTCCTGGTCCGCCGTCGCCACGTCGGCCCACGCGGCGCGGTCGGTGACGGGAGGCGCGGGTCGCCACGTCCTCGGTCGGAGCGCCCGGCGGGCGGTCGCGGTGAAGCGGTCGGTGAGGGTCTGGGCGTCGACGGTGACGGTCATGGGGGTTCCAGCGGTCAGGCCTGGACGGCGAAGCCGTCGGGGACGATGGGGTCGGTGAAGGCGCCGGTCGCGGCGAAGGCGATGGTCTCGCGCACCGCGTTCTCGGCGAGCCGGCGAAGCTCGTTGCCGAGTGAGCCCGCGATGTGGGGCGTGATGAAGGTGTTCGGCGTCGAGCGGAGGCGCGCGTCCGGCGGCAGGAGCTCGGGTTCGGTGACGTCGAGCACGGCGGCGAGGTCACCGCGGTCCAGTCGGTCGGCGAGGGCGTCCTGGTCGAGGATCGCGCCACGGGCGGTGTTCACGACGGTGGTCCCCGGCCGGAGCAGGCCGATGACGTGCCGGTCGATCATGCCCCGGGTGGACGGCAGCAATGGCGCGTGCAGCGTGACGATGTCGCTCGTGACGGCGAGCGTGTCGAGGTCGACCACGGTGACACCGAGCAGCGTGGCCTCGTCGTCGTCGAGGTACGGGTCGCTGACGAGCACTCGGACGTCGTGTGCCCGGAGACGCTCGATCACCGCACGGCCGACGCGGGAGGCACCGACCACGCCGACGGTGATGCCGTGCATACCGACGACCGGCCAGGACCCCTCGACATCGACGGGCCCGGTGGCGGACCCGAGGGCGGCGGCGGTCGCGAAGGCGCGCTTGGCGGCGAGGACGATCATCGCGACCGTGAACTCGGCGACCGGCACGGCGTTCGCAGCGGCGCTCGAGGTCACCGCGATGCCCCGGGACCAGACGTCGTCGTCCACCACGGGTTTCACCGACCCGGCGGAGTGCGCCACGGCGCGCAGCCGCGGCATCCGGTCGAGGCGGCCCGCGTCGAGCTCCGGACTCCCCCACCCGGTCACGAGGACCTCGACCTCGGTGAGGAGCACGGCGTCACGCGGGTCGTCCGGGTCGAGCGGGCGGTCGGCGATGAGCCGGACCGCCTCGGAGGCGTGGAGTGCGGCGAGGTCCCCGTGGTCGAACACCCGCGCGAAGGTCGTCTCCGGCATCACGAACGCGACGGGTACGCGGCCTGTTCCGGGCGGGGGCACGGGTTCGGACACCCGCGGTGCGGCGCGGTGCGTGCGGGGGTGTGACGTCATCGTCGGCGGCTCCTCGTAGGCGGTCGGCGATCACCATGCCAGCGCCGCGCGGTGTTCGATGTCAAGAACAGCCGCGCAAACGATCACGAAGCGAACACCGGCGCGACCGAGGACCCGCGCACGCTCAGCGTCGGCGTCAGGGTCATGTGCCGTCGGGCGAACCCGGTCTGCGCCGTGGCCGAGATCCGCTCGAAGCACATCGTCGCCGCGAACCGGCCGACGTCGTTCTTCGGTGGCGCCACCGCGGTGAGCGGGACCCCGGCGAGCGCGGCGACCTCGTCGTCGTAGGCCACCACGGAGAGGTCGCCCGGGATCGTCAGGCCCATCTCGGTGACGGTCTCGACGAACTCCACGGCGTAGTGGTCCGAGTGCACGAACACCGCGGTGGTGCCCGTGTCGATGCAGCGTCGGATGAACGCCCGTGTGGCCTCGCCGACCGCGTGCGTCTCGTCGATCACCTCGACGGGTGCGTCGGTGCCGAGGCCGAGCTGGCGGACGCTGCGCTCGTAGCCGGTACGGAGCTGCGGGGTCGTCGGGGTCTCGAACACGGCCATGCCGATCTTCCGGTGCCCGAGCGAGGCGAGGTGGCGGAGGGCGATCCCGGCCCCGGCCTCGTGGTCGCTCCGGACGGACTCGAGCTGCGTGCCGACGGGTGCCTCGGTGAGGGAGCGCTCGACGACGACCACGGGCATCGGTGCCCGGTCGAGGAGCTCGAGGGTGTCGACGGCGTCCGCGACGGTGGTCGTCACGAGGAGCCCGTCGACCCCGGCGGCGATGAGCCGTTCGACCTGCTGTCGTTCGCGGTCCGGGTCGTAGCGGGACACCCCGAGGACGACCCGTCCGCCGAGGGCCTCGGTGCGCTCGGCGACGCCCGCGACGATCTTCGGGAAGTAGTAGCCCGGGTCGGGGACGACGAGTCCGAGGGTGAACAGCGCGCCGGGTTCGGTCGCGGTCCGCGTGGTCGGCTCGGGTCGCGGTGCCGGACGGTGCGGTGCGCCGGCGGTGGGCAGTGTCTCGACCGACACCGCGCCGCCGTGCACACGTCGCACGAGTCCGCGGTCGGCGAGTTCGGACAGGTCGCGGCGCACCGTCATCGCCGAGATCCCTTCGCGCGCTGCGAAGTCCGAGGCGGACAGGCTGCCGTGGACACGGAGTTCGGCCAGGATCCGTTCCTGCCGTCTGGTCGGGTGCATCGTCGCTCCCATGTTCGTTTCGTGTGCGGGTGAATACGCCCGCTTGACCGTCATCATACGGACGTCCCAGGATGACGAAACCGCCACCGGAGGTCCGGCCGCGGACCCCAGCCACGTGAGCAAAGGAGCCACATGAGCGCGACGATGGTCGACCCGGCCACCGAGACGCGGACCCCACGGTCCGACGGCGTCCCGGTGGCCCGCAAGGTCCCGTTCACCGCGAGGTTGCGACGGGACTACCCGCTGCTGATCATGGTCGCGCCGGCGGTGGTCCTGCTCCTGCTGTTCGTGTACGTCCCGATGCTCGGGAACGTGATCGCGTTCATGGACTACCAGCCGTACATCCCGATCGCCCAGAGCCCGTGGGTCGGGTTGTCGAACTTCCAGGTGCTCTTCGCGGACCCGGACTTCTGGCGCGCGACGCTCAACACGCTGGAGATCACGTTCATCCAGCTGGTGCTGTTCTTCCCGGTGCCGATCGCCCTCGCGCTGCTCATCCACTCGCTGGTGTGGCCGTGGCTGCGGGCGACCGTGCAGTCCGTCCTCTACCTGCCGCACTTCCTGTCCTGGGTCATCGTCGTCGGGTTCTTCCAGCAGTCGCTCGGATCGGGCGGTGTCGTGAATCACGCGCTCCGGCAACTCGACGCCGGCACGATCAGCGTGATGAGCGACCCGTCGACGTTCAAGCTGTTGCTGACGAGCCAGGTGATCTGGAAGGACGCCGGCTGGGGGACGATCATCTTCCTCGCGGCCCTCGCGGCGATCGACGACAACCTGTACGAGGCCGCCGCGATCGACGGCTCGGGTGCGTGGAGCCGGTTCTGGCACGTGACGCTGCCCGGCATCCGGCCGATCATCGTGCTGCTGCTCATCCTGCGGCTCGGCGAGGCGCTGTCCGTCGGCTTCGAGCAGATCATCCTGCAACGGAACGCCGTGGGGGCCGATGCCGCCGAAGTGCTCGACACCTACGTCTACTACCACGGCGTCGTCGACGGGAACTGGTCCACGGGCATCGCCGTCGGCCTGATCAAGGGCCTCGTCGGGTTCGTCCTCATCATGGCGGCGAACAAGGCCGCCCACATGCTCGGTGAGCAGGGAGTGTATTCGCGATCATGAGCACCATCGTCCGTCCGGTCTGGGCCGGGAAGCCCAAGCCCGTCGTCCTCGCACTGAAGGCCGTCGCGATCGTCCTGATCCTCGCGGTGGTGCTGTTCCCGTTCCTCATCGTCTTCTCGACGAGCGTGTCGAGCCAGGCCGACGTCACGGCCGCCGGCGGCTACGTCGTCTGGCCGCGGTCCTTCGACCTCTCCGCCTACGTGCAGATCCTGTCCGGCGGGGTCGTCACCCGCGCCGTGGTGGTCACGCTCCTGGTGACGATCGTCGGCACGGCGATCAGCCTCGCGTCGACCGTCCTCGCCGCCTGGGCGCTCAGCCGGCAGGGATCGCTCTTCCAGCGGCCGCTGCTGACGTTCGTCCTCATCACGTTCCTGTTCGCGCCGGGGATGATCCCGCTCTACCTGATGGTGAAGCAGCTCGGGCTCCTCGACAACTACTGGGCGCTGATCCTGCCGAGCGCGTTCAGCGTGTTCAACATGGTCGTCGTCCGCGGCTTCATGATGAGCATCCCGCAGGAGCTCATCGACAGCGCGAAGATCGACGGCGCCGGCGAGTTCCGCATCCTCTGGCAGATGGTGCTGCCGCTGTCGCGCGCGGTGATCGCCGTCGTCGGGCTGTTCTACGCGGTCGGGTACTGGAACGCGTTCTTCAACGCCCTGCTCTACCTGTCGGACTCGACGAAGTGGACGCTCCAGCTGGTGCTCCGGACGTACGTGCTGCAGGGATCGAGCCTGGTGTCCGGCGCCGGGTCGGACGCGACGATGCAGCCGCCGGCGGAGTCGATCCAGATGGCGGTGGTGATGATCGCGATCATCCCGATCCTCGCCGCCTACCCGCTCGTCCAGCGCCACCTCACCAAGGGCGTCCTGACCGGCGCCGTCAAGGGCTGACGCGGCCCCGCCGAACCACCCTCCACCCGAACGCTTCAAGGGAGAAGCCATGACCGACACGACCACCGCCGGCCTCAGCCGACGGACCCTCCTCTCCGGCGCCGCCTTCGGCCTCGTCGCGTTCAGCGCGGCGGGCGGCCTCGCCGGCTGCTCCTCCGGCGGCACCGCCGCGACCATCTCCGACACGGTCGCCGCGCTGCCGACGTACGTGCCGATCACGAAGGGTCCGAAGCCGGACCTGCCCGGCAACGACGTCGTGCAGCCCGTGTACTACTCGTACCCCCAGGACAGCGAACTCTTCACCTCGGTGAGCGGGAAGGTCGCCGACGGGTCGAAGACGTCCGGGTTCGTCGTCACGTACACGGCACCACCGCCCGCCGACAACTCGTTCCTCGACTACATCGGTGGTCTGACGAACACCGAGTACGACCTGACGTTCGTCCCCGGCGACTCGTTCGACACGAAGTTCGCCACGATGACGGCGGGCAACGACATCCCGGACATCGTCGAGTTCCTGACCTTCGCGATGCCACCACGGTTCCCGCAGCTGCTCGACGCGAAGTTCTCGGACCTGTCGGAGTACCTGTCCGGCGACGCCGTGAAGGACTACCCGAACCTCGCGAACATCCCCACCGCGTCGTGGCGGAGTGCCCGCATCAACGGGAAGATCTACGGCGTCCCGGAGCACCGTCCGCCGTTCGGGTCGGTCATGGTCTGCCGCCCCGACCTCATCGAACAGCTCACCGGCGCAGCACCCGCGCCGAAGGACAAGGACGAGTTCACCGAGCTCTGCAGGGCGGTCACGGACACCAAGGCCGGCCGGTACGCGATCGCCGGCGGCGGCGGGTCGAGCGGCGTCGACTGGTCGTACGACTTCATCGGCGCGACCTTCGGCGTCCCGAACCAGTGGAAGCAGTCCTCGGGCGGGACGCTCACGCACAAGAACGAGACCGGCGCCTGGCTCGAGATGCTCTCGTACATCAAGAAGCTCTGGAACCTCGGGATCTACCACCCGGACACCCCGAGCCTCGAGAGCGCCAAGGCGAAGACGTACATCAACAACGGCACCGTGCTCATGCACCTCGACGGCATCTCGGCGCTGCTCGACGTCACCATGCCGAAGGGGATCGTGACCGGCGGCATCGTGCCGTTCGGTGCCGACGGCGGGAAGGGCGCGAACTACCAGGGCACGTCGAGCTTCTCGTTCGCCGCACTGAAGAAGACCACCCCGGCGAGGATCCGCTCCCAGCTCCGGCTGCTCGACTACCTGTCGGCACCGTTCGGCTCGCGCGAGGCCTTCACGCTCACCCACGGCAAGAAGAACGTGCACCACACCGGCAGCGGACCGGATGCGGTGCTCACGAAGACCGGCGAGCAGATGATCAACGCCAGCTCGCTGTACCGGCTCGCGGCGGGTCCGCAGGTGCTCAACACCGCGGTCCGGATCGACGAGCAGCTCCGCCAGTCGCACGCGTGGCAGGTCGCCACGCAGGACATGCTCGTGAAGAACCCGGTCGACGGCTTCTACTCCCCCTCAGCCACGTCCACGCAGTCGGCGAACCAGGCGTTCAACAGCGTCTGCAACGACTACGTGCTCGGTCGGACGAACCTCGCCGCCGTCAAGGCCGGGGTGAAGACGTGGACCGCTGCCGCAGGCGACAAGATGCGCAAGGAGTACAGCGAGGCGATGGAGAAGCAGGGCTGAGCCCTGGGCTCCGAAACCGAGCGCCCGGTCAGGCGGTCCAGGCCGCCGGGTGCCGCCGCTGCCACCGGAGCCGCCGCTCGAGCTGCGCACCGATCGCGAGGAGCACCCGTTCACCACCGGGACGCCCGATGAGCTGCACGCCCATCGGCAGTCCCGCGCCGTCCGGGTGCTCCTCGTCCGTCACACCGACCGGCAGTGTGATCGCCGGCAGCCCGGCCACGTTCGCCATCGACGTCCACGGCGAGTAGGCGCACTGGCGGCGGAAGTCCTCCTCCGGGTCGGACCCGTACCAGCCGAGCGGCCGCGGCGTGAGCGCGAGGGTCGGCGTGAGGACGGCGTCGAACCGGTCGAACGCACCGATGAGCGCCGCTGAGAAGGTGTCGAGCGCCGTCATCGCGTCGAGCACCTGCGTGCCGGTCAGCGCGCGGCCGCGGTCGACGAGCCACGACACCAGGGGCGTCAACCCGGACAGGTCGATCCCGGGGACCATCGGCAGCCGGGCGGCGCTCGACTCCCACGCCACCCGGAACGCGTCGGCGTACGGCGCCCGGGGCATCCGGACGTCCTCGACGCCGTGCCCGACCTCGCCGAGTACCCGGACGGCGGTCTCGACGGCGGCGCGTGCCGCGGGGTCGACCACCACGTCGACGGTGTCGTCCCACGGGGAGCCCTCGAGCAGTCCGACGACGAAGCGCCCCTCGCCGCGGACGGCCGCGGCGGTGAACGGCCCCTCGCCGACGTCGGGCGTGACCAGCGCGTACGGGTGCGGTTCCGGGAGCCCGGTCGGCGCCACGAGCGCGTCGAGCAGCATGCCCGCGTCCGCGACGTTCCGCGTGATCGGCCCCGCGACCGACAGCCCGCCGACGCCCGAGCGCCCGGGCATCGACGGCACACGACCACGGCTCGGTTTCAGCCCCACCAACCCGGTCGCCGCCGCCGGGATCCGCACGGAGCCCCCACCGTCCGACCCCACCGCGGCCGGGAGGAGTCCGGCCGCGACCGCGACCGCCGCACCGCTCGACGATCCCCCGGGCGCCCGGCTCGTGTCGTACGGGTTCCGGGTCACGCCGAACCGGGTCTCCGACGACGAGGACATCCCGAACTCGGGCGACGCCGTCTTCCCGAGGCTCACCGCACCGGCGGCGTCGAGCGCCGCGACGAGCGGGTGGTCGGCTGCCGCGGGGCGGTCGGGCAGACTCGTGGTTCCGTTCCGCGTGGCGACGCCGGCGCGGTCGTACAGGTCCTTGTCGGCGGACGGGAGGCCCCACAGCGGCCTCGACGTCGGCACCCGGTGGCCGAGGTGCTCGGCTCGGTCGCGTGCGGCGTCCGCGGTCACCGTCACGAAGGCGCCGAGACCGGGATCGAGCCGGGCGATCCTCGCCAGGTAGTGGTCGGTCACCTCGAGCGCGGTCGCCTCACCGCGTCGGATCCAGTCCCAGAGTTCCTGCGCGGCGAGGTGGTGGAGTTCGAACACCGCCTCAGCCTAGGTGCGACCGGAATCCTGAACATCCACTCAGTGACGCGTCCCCCGTTCGGGGGGCGGATCCGCGGCTGTCCCAGAGCATTGCTCATCCGATTTCCCTGGGGACTCCTCGGCGCGCGGGCAGTGAGCACGGGGTACGGTTCCGCGTCGCTCACGACCCGCAGGAGGACGCGAGCAGACGGTGATCAGGGACACCCGGAAGAAGGACATGGACAACAGGGAAACGAACCACACGACCAGGACCAGCACCAGGAGGCGAGTCACCGCAGGGATGGCACTCGTCGCGGCCGGTGCCGTCGTGATCGGACTCGCGCAGCAACCGAGCGCGTCCGAAGCGGCGACCACCTCGCTGACCAAGATGCCCACGGGCACGGTGGTGTCGAACGGTCGGACGTGGAAGCAGACGTACGCCGAGGACTTCTCCACCGCTGCACCGCGCGGCAGCGTCCTCAGCAAGTACCCGGGCCTCGGGGCCTACGACGGCTACCGCGACACGAGTGGTCGCGGGCTCTACGCACCGGACAAGGTGCTGAGCGTCAAGGACGGCAAGCTCGACTTCTGGGTGCACTCGGAGAACGGGCAGCCACTCGTCGCCACGGTGCTGCCGGACAACTACCGCGCACACACCACGGGTCGGGTGTCCATCCGCTACAAGACGACGGACACCCCGGGCTACAAGTTCGTCGGGATGCTGTGGCCGACGGACGACGACTGGAACAAGGGCGAGGTCGACTGGCCCGAGGGTGACCTCGGCAGCACGGCTCGGCCCGCGTCGGCGATCCCGGGATCGATGCGGGACGGGATGATGTCGTTCGACGGCAGCGTGCAGAAGCCGACCAAGTCGGCCCAGAGCAGCGGCTACCACGTGGCGACCACCGAGTGGGACCACGGCGTGGTCCGGTTCTACTGGAACAACTCGCTCGTGTCGGTCACCCGCAAGGCGGTCCCGACGGACCCGATGCGGGTCACGCTGCAGGCGGAGACCGCCATCGGCGGCTCCGTGCCGGCGTCCGCGAGCGGACACGTCGACATCGACTGGGTCTCGATCTGGGACTGACCGAGTGAAGGACTGGAGGCGCGGTGCCAGCTGGTACCGCGCCTCCAGTCCGTGGTCCTCGCGTCCACGTCCTTGCATCCTTCGGAGGAACCCCGCGGAGTGCGTCCCTTCGCCGGTCGTCCGTCGGACGCCCCGTTCGTAGCGTCGATGCCATGACGATCACCACCGAAGACCGGCACACCGCCGGCACCGGCACCGCCCGTCGGACCGGGGTCCGCGGGGTCATCACGCGGCACCCGCTGGCCTCCTTCGCCACCCTCGCCCTCGGCCTCAGCTGGCTGGCGTGGATCCCCTACATCCTGTCGCCGCACGGCCTCGGCGTCTGGGACCTCCACTTCCCCGAGTTCCTCGGCACGGCGCAGTTCACCGGCGTCCTGCCGGGAGCCTTGCTCGGCCCCCTCGGCGGTGCCTTCCTCGTGACGGCGATCGCCGACGGCCGCCCCGGACTCCGCCGCTGGGTCGGTCGGCTCTGGCGCTGGCGGGTCGCCTGGTACTGGTACGCCCTCGCCCTCGTCGGCGTGCCCGCGATCATCGTCGCCACCGGGCTGCCCTTCGCCGGCGGCCAGGTGCAGGCGCCGAGTGCGCTCGCGCTGCTCGCCCTCGTTCCCGGCCTCGTGGTGCAGCTCTTCTCCACCGGGCTGTCCGAGGAGCCCGGCTGGCGCGACTTCGCCCTGCCGCGACTGCAGGAGCGGTTCGGCCCGCTGGGCGCAGCCGCCGTCCTCGGTCCGCTGTGGGCGCTCTGGCACATGCCGCTCTACCTCAGCGACTGGGGCGGGTGGCCGGACGCGCACTGGACGGAGCCGGTCGTGTTCGCCGTGTTCACCATCACCTTCAACGTCGTGATGACGTGGGTGTTCAACCGCACCGGCGAGAGCCTGCCCGTCGCCCTCCTCCTGCACGTCGGCGTGAACAACACCATCTCGACGCTGTGGGCCGACATGCACCCGGGGATGACCGCCGGCACGATGATGCACGGCCTCGCGATCGTGTCGACCGTCGCGGCCCTCGTCCTGCTCGTGGTGACACGGGGGCGGCTCGGCTACCCCGGCGGCGGACGCGGCGGCAGCGGCCGCACCGGCGGCACGCCCCGACTCGTAGGATCGAACGATGGCACCCGCTGACGCGCCCGACCGACGCGACGAACGCGGCGTGCCCACTCCGCACGGACGTTGGACCGACCTGCTCGTCGCCGCCGGCACCGCCGTGGTCACGCTCGGACTCCTGCTCGGCCTGCCGCCACTCGACGCCATGGACCCGGACACCACGGACACGATGGGAGCAGGCCCCGGGTTCCCCGATGTCGGCGGGACCGCGTGGACCCTCCTCGCGATCACCCTGGTCGCCCAGTCGGCCCTGCTGCTCGGCGCCCGCCGGGCACCCCGCTCCGTGCTCCTCGCCGTCGGTGCGCTGCCGATCCTCCTGGCCCTCGTGTCGACGAGCGCCGCGTTCGGCCTCACCGCGCTGCCCGTCGTCGTGGCCGTCGTGCTCGCCACGCTCCGGGTCCCGCTCCCCCGCCTCTGGCCGGCCGTCGCGGGATCGGCGGTCCTCGTGGCGGTCGGCACGGGGACCACGTGGGCCCACGGCTCCGGCGCGATGCGGAGCGGCGTCGTGTCCGGGCTCGGCGCGTCGGCCGGGCAGGGCGTGCTGCAGGCCGTCGGTGCAGTCGGACTCCCCCTCGTGGTGACGCTCATCGTCCGATCCCGCCGCGAGCTCCGGGCCGCACGCCGGGCCGAGTCGGACGCCCGCACCGCAGCAGCCGACGCCCGCACCGCGGCAGCCGACGCCCGGACGGCCGAAGCGGCGGCCCTCGCCCGGGAGCAGGACGCCCGCGTCGAGGCGGCCGTCTCCCGCGAACGCGCCGCGATGGCCCGCGAGCTGCACGACATCGCGGCCCACCACCTGTCCGGGATCGCCCTGATGTCGGCCGTCGTCGACCGGCAGATCGACACCGACCCGGACGGCGCGCACGAGGGTGTCCGGCAGGTTCGCGAGCAGAGCACGGCCGTCCTCGAGGACCTCCGCCGCCTCGTCGGACTCCTCCGCGACGACACCCCCGCCGAGACCGTGGTCGAGACCGTCGCCGGCATCGTCGACCTCGTCGAGGCCGCCCGCACGCGCAGCGCGGTCGAGCTCACCGTGCAGCCGGGCGACCACCCGCTGGCGGACGGCATCGGTCCGCTCACCCAGCTCGTCGCCTACCGCACCGTGCAGGAGGCCCTCGCCAACGTCGCGCTCCACGCCGCCGGCGCACCGTGCCGGGTGACCGTCGACGACCGCGATCCCGACCACCTGACGGTCCGCGTCGAGAACGGGGTGCCCACCGCACCATCCGTCGGCAGCTCGCCGTCGGGTGGGAACGGACTACGCGGCATGCGCGAGCGGGCAGAACTGGTCGGGGCGCGCCTCCAGGTCGGACCCACCGGTGACGGTGGCTGGACGGTCGAGCTGGTGACGGCTCGGGAGGCGCGACCCGACGCCGACACGTCGGCCCACGCGCCGGAGGTGGCCGGGTGATCCGCGTGCTGGTGGCGGACGACCAGCCGCTGGTCCGCGCCGGTGTCTCCGCCCTGCTGTCCGCCGAACCGGACATCGAGGTCGTCGGGGTCGCCGCCGACGGCGGCGAAGCCCTCGCACTCGCCCGGAGCACCCGGCCCGACGTCGCGTGCCTCGACATCCGGATGCCGGTGCGGAACGGCATCGAGGTCACGCGCGAACTCTGCGCGCCCGGGGCCGACCCCGCGGTCCCGGTGCTCGTGCTCACCACGTTCGACCTCGACGACCTCGTGTTCGGTGCGCTCGAGGCGGGTGCGTCGGGCTTCCTCCTGAAGGACGCCGAGCCCGACGCGATCGTCGGGGCCGTGCGGCAGGTCGCCGCCGGGAACGGCACCATCGACCAGGCGCTCACCCGTCGTGTGCTGCGCGAGTTCGTCGCGCGGCGGAGCCTGCAGCCGGTGTCGGGCGACCGGGCGGACGAGGTCCTCACGGGTCGCGAGCGGGACGTGCTCCTGCTGCTCGCCCAGGGGATGTCGAACGAGGAGATCGCCGCCGCGCTCGTCGTCGAGGTCTCCACGGTGAAGTCGCACCTCGCCCGGATGCTGCCGAAGCTCGGGGTGCGGTCGCGGCTGCAGGCCGTGGTGTGGGCGTACCAGAACCGGATCGTGACGGTGCCGGACGGGTCCTGACGGTCTCGGCGCGTGCTCGTACGTCTGTTCGTGCTCGTGGCCGTGTTCTGCGCCGATGGTCAGGCGCGGCGGCGGTACCGGATGTGGGTCGTCAGCGGCGAGTGCAGGACCTCGACGGGCTCGAAGTCGAACGACTCGGCGCCGTCCTCGAAGATCCGCTCCCCGGAGCCGAGCAGCACCGGCGCGACGTCGAGCGTGAGTTCGTCGACGACCCCGGCGGCGAGCGCCTGGCGGACCGTCGAGGCGCCGCCGGCGATGTCGACCCCGGCGTCTCCGGCCGCCTCGATCGCGCGGGCGTAGGCGGCGTCGAAGCCGTCGGTGACGAAGTGGAAGGTCGTGCCGCCGTCGAGTTCGATCGGGTCGTGCGCCGTGTGCGAGAGCACGAAGACGGGTGCGTGGTACGGCGGTTCGTCGCCCCACCAGCCCGTCCAGTGGTCGGGCCGCTCGGTGCTGGGCGGCCCGAACATGTTCTGACCCATCAGGTACGCGCCGCGGGGTCGCATGAGCCAGCCCGCTGCCGTGCGGTCCGCCTCGCCGACGTCGGCGCCGGGCATGTGCCAGGTGTGGAGTTCCCCGCCCCGGCGTCCGAGGGGTTGGTCGAGGCGCTGGTCGGGCCCGGCGACGAAGCCGTCGAGGGAGATCGACATGTGGCAGGTGGTGTCGGTCATCAGGTGCGCTTCCGTTCGAGGGCTCCGGCTCGGTTGTGGGTTCAGGCTCGGACGTGTTCTGCGAGCACGTCCCGCACCGTCGTCCACCCCTCTGCACCGTACCGCTCGTCGTCGACGTGGCGCAGCGTGGCCTCACCGCTGAACATGCTGACGAAGTACTGCATGCCCTGCCACGCCGGGAACGGCTGGTCGTCGCCGGCCTTCGACAGGCGTCGTCCCACCCGGGCCATCGCCGAGAGCGTCGACGCGGTCCCCGCCCACTGCAGTCGGAAGGGGGTGCCGGTGAGCCGGGACATCGTGTCGGCGATGCTCCGCGAGGTCACCCGGTCCCCCGCGACCTCGACGAAGCGCGGTGCACCCGGGTCGAGCGCGACGAGGGCGGTGGTGCGGGCGACGTCGTCCTTCGTGGTGAAGTCGAGCACCTGGTCGGCCGAGGACCAGTAGAGCACCCGCTGTCGGTCGAACAGGATGAGCGGCGCCTGCCCGGTGAGCATGTCGGTGAACGCGCCGTTCAGCACCGACGTGGCCCGGATGCGTGCGGCGTCGAGGTCGGCGGCGAACTCGCGGCGCAGCTCGAAGTTCCGGTTCGTCCCCGGGGTGATGGACCGGTAGTCGGCGGCGTAGTCGGACGGGATGAACCGTTCGACGCCGGCGTCCACCGCTGCCCGGAGCAGGGCGCGCTGCGCGTCGACGATGACCGAGCGCGTGCCGCTCACCGCGGACACCACGACCTCGGCCCCGGCGAGCGCCGAGGTCAGCGCTGCGTGGTCGTCGTAGTCGGCACGGACCACCTCGACGTGGTCGTCGTCCTCGGTCGGTGCCGTCGCCGTGGACCCGGGGCGGGTCAGGACGCGGACGTGGGTGTCGTGCCTGCGGAGTGCCCGGACGATGCGTCCGCCGAGGTCACCGGTCGCGCCGGCGACGAGGACGGTGGTGGTCACGCCTTCTCGACGTCGGAGAAGAGCCCGGTGAAGGTCGCTCCGGTGGCGCCGAGCTGGCCGAAGAACGTGCCCGCTTCCTCGCCGGCGACGGCTGCCGAGGCGTCGTCGTAGGAGTCGAAGTACAGGTCGAGCGTCCGGTGCGCCGGGGTGGGCGTGCCGTCCTCCTTCGGCCAGACCTTGCCGGCCTCGAGGCGGCGGAGCTGCGGCAGGGCGCCGGCTGCTTCCTCGAGTGCGGGGTACGCCTGCTCGAATGCCGCGGGGTCGGCCGGGTTGTCGATGATGAGGGTGATCTTGGTCGTCATGGGGCCAGTGTTCTCCCTCGTCGCTGTCGCCGTCCGGAAGGGTCGGATCTCGTCGCTGCGCGCCCGCTCGTCGCCGTCGCGTTCGACTGGTCACCGGATGGTTCGGGGAGGTTCTGGTCCGCGATGCGACGCCGACTCGTGCGGTACGGCTGGCCCGAGCGAGCCCTCGGTCGCCCGCCTCGGTGGCCGATCGGCTGACGAGCCGAGCTCGCAGGCCCGTGGCTGGTCACGGCGAGTGTCAGACGCCCACCTGCCCAGGCGGACCGCGGGCTGGCCGACCGGTGGAGCAGCTCCCCCTCTCGGTGGATGCGCGGGATCTCGCGCAGCTGTCAAGCTCCGACCGGCGCGCCGCGTCGTACCGATGAGGGAATCGAACGTGAACACGAGAACACACGCACTTCGACGCACGGCCTTCGTGAAGACCGCCCGGAACAACTGCAGTTGAGGTGCAACCGATGTTGCTGAAGTTCATCCCGATCCCGATCATCATCCTCGGCTTGATCGGTTTCCTCGCCGACATCAGTTGGTGGTTGCTCGCCATCCTCGGAGCCGCCTCGGCACTCGCCCTCATCGCCGGGGACGCCCTGATCGCTCGACGCAAGCGGCAGACGTCAGCACGCCGTTGAGACAACGAGAGCCCCAACACCCATCGGTGCTGGGGCTCTCGCTTCTCCACACCGCAGCGTTCCTCGAATGCGAATCCGGTCGGAGTAGCGCAACTCAGCGTGACACTCATCACCAGAACGCCCCGCCCCGCCTACCGAACACGCGTGCGGGAGAGGATCGGCTAACGGGGCGCGATGTGCGCGACTGCTCCCGGCCTTGCTCGGTAGCGTAGGAACGGTGCCCCGATCGAAGCTTGCATTGTCTCCGATGACTCAGCGTCAAACACGACTGTCTCGCGCGTGCGTCGCAACGACCGCGAATGTCGCCCGATGACGGTTGCTCTCGGGATCCTGGCGGTGGTGGTTTGTTTCGCGCTCATCGTCGTGCGCGCCACTCGATGGGGCAATGCCGCTCGTGATCGAGTTGAGGGAAAAGCCCGGAAGCCCATCACTCCGGGGACCTGGGTCGTGTTCGGGATCGTCCTCGCTCTCGCGGCGACCTCGCTCGTTGTACAGCTTGTGAGCAACTAACGCTTTGCCATCGGCAGCGCTGGTCCGACAGAGAGGACCGGTCATGGACCCGTGGAACGGGGGCACCGACGTCTCGTTGAACGATCGGCTATCGAACGTCCCGTTCGTCGCTTCGCTGTCGCCACTCGCCGCCAGCGTAGTCAAGCGTGTACAGCCCACTGATCGTGAGTGGAGAGATCGCCAGGAACACGATCATCGAGTCGACGCGGAACAACAGGAGCGCAGCGACACCCAGGAGAACGACCCCTACGAGCACCAACGTCCATAGCGGGAGGCGTCGACCTGATCGCCCAAGAGTCGTCGTGTTGGTGAAGCTATCCGGAGGTGGCCGGTAGCGGATCGGCTTACGTGCCCCTCTGTGGTCAGAGCCACGAGGATCGGCCACACTGGTCGGGTGCGTCTCGATACCGTACTGACCGAGGCGGACGTCCCCACCGTCCGAGCTGAGGTTGCTGCGCTCCGGCTCCCGGGACGTCGACTGGCGCGAGGCGTGACCACGCGACGCGACGGGCGTAAAGGCCCCTCGCAGTTTCAAACCGTCGTCGACGAGCGGAACAAGAGCTGGACGTTCGACCAGCAGGGGTATGCGCACCGCGACCGCTACCAGGACGGCGTCCTCCACACCGTTGACGGGTCTTCGGAAGTCAGCTTCGCTCGCAGCGGCACGGTTGCCTCTCCCGTCCGCCTGCTCACCCCTGAGTTGCTCCTCCTCTGGGGCTCACCCGCGAGCTACGCCCCGGTGCTCGTCCAGCGCGTCAGGGGTCATTGGCTGCTCTTCACGTTCGAGCACGAGCTCGACCCCGCACAACGCACGACGCTTGTCATCGACGAACGTGACGGAGTCGCCTACCGCTCGTACGGAGTGGATCAGGTCACGGTGATCACCGAGCTCCGCATCTTGGACGACGACGAGTCGATGCCTCCGCGCCCGCGCTTCCCGCGATTGCAGGAGTGGCCCCGGCTCGAGTACTGAAGCCACGCGCCTGTGGCGGCGACCGGTTGCCGATCAGATGTCGAGACCTTGCTCAGGGCCCGACGCTTGTCCGACCAGTCATCCGGATCGCACATGGGTGACAGGATGCTGGTCATGCCGACCATGAATGCGCTTCTTGTCATCGATCTGCAGCGGGGCGTGATGAGGAACTGTTTCGACGCGGAGGGTGTGCTCGCGCGGACCGCCCGACTCGTTGATCGTGCCCGAGCAAGCGATGTGCCTGTCGTGTGGGTGCAGGATCACGACGACTTCGCGGAGGGGTCCGCAGACTGGCAACTGGCGGCGCCGCTGGAGCGGCGATCGAACGAGCCACTGGTGAAGAAGGCGTACCGGGACTCGTTCTCGGACACGGACCTCGACGAGGTCCTGGATCGCTTGGGCGTGCGGCATCTCGTCGTCGCGGGTGCGCAGAGCGACTACTGCATCCGGACGACGACCCAGGCCGCGGCCGCGCGCGGCTTCGACGTGACGCTCGTGTCCGACGCACACACGACGACGGACGCAGAGCACGACGGTGTCCGCATCAGTGGGGAGCAGATCATCGCCCACACGAACATGTACTTCGGCGGGCTCAGGTACCCCGGCCGGCACTACGCCGCCGAGCGACACGACCGAGTGGAATTCGCGCCCGGTCCCTGACGGATCGGCTACCGGATGAGCTCCTGGATCACATCGAGGCCGTCGCGGCAGCGCTGGACGTACCCGGCGTACAGATCCGCACGGTTGTCGAGCGCCCAGCGGGTGACGTCGACGAGGTGCAGAGCGGTCGTCATCGCGAGTTCATCCCGCGCCCGGTCCGAGCCGAGACCGGCGGCTTCCACGAAGTCGTCGTAGTCCTGCCGATCGACCGATTCGTCGATGAAGCACCACTCGAAGACCCGCCGAGCGTCGGTCCAAGGCGTTGGTCCGGTCTCGGCGCCGCCCCAGTCGATCAGGACGGGCGGTGTCTCCGGGCCGCGTGAGATGAGGTTGCGGGGCGCGAGGTCGCCGTGTGCCAGGCCGTGTTCGTAGGTCCCGCTGGCCAGGTGGGCGAACATGCGATCGACGACTGCTCGTTGCTCGTAGGCGCCGTCTTCGAAGAGCACATCATCCGGCCCGAGGGAAGTGCGGTTGTAGTCGAGGTGCGCGGCCCACGCGGTGTCGAGGTCCTTCCCGAATCGGGAGTAGAGGGACAGTGGGGCGTCGTGCAGGGGCACCCTAGCGACCGTGCGGGCGTAGGCGCCGAGCCACGACCACGGCCGCAGGACCGCGCGGTCGTCAGGGGCGACGTAGGTCGACAACGAGAACGGAACCCCACCCTCCACTCCGTGAGCGAGGGGTTCCGCAGTGGCGATGCCCGTTCGGGCGGCAGCGTCCGCCGCCCAGGCCTCGACTGGGAACTCATCGGCACGGAGCGGATCGACCGGGTACCGCAGAACGACGGGGTTGCCTCCTGCGCGTTCGACGCGGAACGTGTGGTTGACCGTGCCGCCCGGGAGCGGTTCGAGACGTGTGGGCGTTCCACCGATGCTCCGCATCACCGCGTTGAGCCAGGCGTCGTCGACCATGGTGGTGTCCACCCTCCCATTGTGATGCGGATGGAGCCCGCAGCTGCGGGCCGACCGGTCGTCCGCCCGCACTCCTCTGGGTGGCGGCTGAGCGCGAGACGCGGACGGCCAGCAAGATGGATCGGACCACGCGAGCGCGGCGGTCGGAGAGGACACCGTGACGAACGACATCAGCGATGCCGGACTGCAGGCAATGATCGACCGAGCCGGGCAGATCACCGCCGACGAGGCAGAGTCGCTCGACATCGCGTGGAAAGCCGACGAGGCGATCCTGCTGCCGGAACCGAGTGCCTCCCTCGCGATCCAGGGAGGCGCTGACGGGCGGATGGTCACGAACGCCGACCTCGTGGCCGCTTGGCAGCACGCGCTCGAGGCCGCTGGCGCAGCGGGACGCGTCAAGGAGATCGAGGCCGCGCAGGAGGCTGGACGCGCGGTGCGACACTCGGAGGCGCACCTCCGGGATCGTGCGGGCGCCGAGGAAGCAGTCCGATCCGCGGTGCTCGCGAGCGGGGTACGCGACCTCGTCTCGGACGACGAGTACGCCACGCTGACGGCCGTCTGGCGCAAGGTGCTCGGGGAGGTCTGACCCGTCGGCTGCTCGCGCTCCACCGAGAGCCTCTCGCCGCCTGGTGTGGAGCCGGCGGATCAGGGGCGAGCGACGCCGCTGAAGTCCGGGGAGCCGTCCGGCGCCGCCGGCACCGGCGTCCCGTCGACGTAGCGCGGCCACGCGAGCGCGCGGGCGCCGTCCGGTCGACGTTCGTAGAGCAGACCGTCGCTGCCCGTGACCGTCAGCGCCGTTTCATGGGTCGTCGAAGCGCCGTCCGCTCGGGCCGACCGGGCCGCCTCAGCCGGAGGCACCTCGTGGTCGACGAGCCGCCCGGATGCCGCTGGAGGGACGGCAGGTCCGGGCACGCTCGTCCACTCGCCGACGGGCGGAACGGCTGCAGCGTGCTTCTCCGAGCCCGACACCCCCGTGGGCTCCACCACCGGTGGCGTGGTGGAGGCCGCACCTTCCGGCGTCGAGGACGGTCGTGGCCACACGGCTGCGGACGGCTCGGAGGACCCACCCTGGCCCCCGCGGTCGTGGTCACGCGGTCGGAACAGCGCGTTGCTCAGCGGCACGACGACGGTTCCGAGCAGGTCGAGGATGACCACGACCCACACCAGTCGCCAGAACCCGCTGGCGAGGTCGAGGTCGGGAGCGAGGAGGGGCACCGACAGCAGCAGGGCGAGGAGCGCGATCACCCCGACGGTCGCCTTCGCGACGAGCTGCAGCAGCGGGGTCGGGTACCGCCGGTGGATGACGAGGAGCAGGTGCACGTGCAGCAGCGCGAAGCGTGCGACGAACACGATGCCGATCCACTGCATGAACCGTTCGCCGACGAGCCAGATCCCGTCCCCGCCGAGCGGGTCGACCGGCACGATCCAGACCTTGGCCAAGCCGGTCACGAGCAAGTACAGCGAGACGACGATGCTCGCGAACGCAAACCTCCCGGACCGCCGCGACGACACGTCGGCGTCGTACCAGGACAGGAGCGCGAACACGACGACCACGACGACGGTCAGCAGGAGTTGCACGGCGACCCGGCCGAAGTCCCCGAGGAGCACCGCGACGATGCCGACCAGGCCGGCAGCGACGACGGCACCGATGATCGTCCGGAACACCAGTGGACGGACCCGCGCCCACCGTGGGTCGATCGTGCCCGTCACCACATCCGTACTCGCCATGCGCGCCCTCCCTCACGTCGATGTCCCCGAACACTAGCGGCGCTCGACCGTCCGCACAGCACCGTGAACGGGGGCCGCTCGGTTCGCGCACGGCCGTCCCTTCGACCATCGGTCAGTGATCAGATGCCCGTGACGCTGTGCGCTCGGAAGAAGTATCCGTCCTGTCCGGCAGGGTAGGGCTCCACCGCGAACCGCACGGCCTGGCCGGTCCGCAGCGAGAGGAAGCCGGGACCATCCAGGACGGAGAAGTGCACGAAGACGTCAGACTCGAGCGCTTCCGAACGGAGGGCGCCCCAGCCGTCGTCGTCACTCCACCGAACACAAACGCCTTCGACGACCTGCACGACCGCAACGTACCGCGTGGAGGCGTCCGGCTGCCGAACGGCTACCGAAGGTCAACCACAGCGGGATCATCGGTCGAGGCCGTCCACGCCTGTCGGCGACCAATCGCTGCCCCGTCCGCTGGCGCGCGGGTCGGCGACCACGCTGCTGGTGACCTCCGACATCGCCCGCAGCGAAGTGAGGCCTACGGACCCGGCCCGGCTCGAACGGGCAGCCACCCTCGCCGTGCTGCGGGCAGGACGCACCCGTACCGGGTAGATGCGCCTTGGACGGGCTCGCGTGGAGCCTACAGCCACTCAGCGAGCAGTCGTTCTGGGTCCTGTCGGCGGGCATCTGTGCGAACTAGCGGTCGTCGTGACCGTCGGCGCGCTCTGTGCTCGCCCACGCGGACGAGCGGTAGCGGGGCGCCGAGCAGCTGACTCCAGCCCTTTCGACGACCGATCCGCTTGCGCGACGACGCAGCGGGTAGCGTTGGCCTGGTGGGTGCTCTCTGGATCGGGCTGGCGGCCGTGGTCTGCCTTGCTTGGGGCAGTGTCCTGCTCACCTTCCCCGAGCCGATCGCACGGTTCTCTCGGACAGTGCAAGGCGAGTTCTGGGGAGGTCAGTTCACCCCGGAGTTGTCGAGGTTCATCGGGTGCGGTTTCGTGCTCGGCGGTGTGGTGGTGGCAGTGACGCTGCTCGTGCACATCCTTCGTGGTTGAAGGAACGCCTCTTCGGAGGAGTTCCCACCGAGCCAGGTCGGTCGTCCGAGCAGTCAGCTGTCGAGTGCGATGACCATGACGCCCCACGACGAGCACTTCACAAGACGACCGAGACACCAGATCAGCGCAGGTGCACGAGTCCAGCGCGCGTCGGGAAGAACCCGCAGGCCCCCTCGTAGAACGGCACCATGTCCTCGCCGTAGTCGACGAACAACCACTCGCAGCCGGCAGCCCGGACCGCGTCCACCGCGAAGCGGACGACCGCGGTCCCGAGGCCCTGGTGCTGACGAGACGGATGTGTCTTCGTGTCGATGAGGAACGCGTGGTCGGCACCGTCCCACGCGACATTCACGAATCCGACCAGGGCCCCGTGCGTGTCCCGGGCCGCGACCCAGCCGAGCGAGTGCGGGCGGACCCGATCCCACCAACCGGGCTCGGGCGTCCCCCCGTGCGCCGCGGTGAGGTCCACGAGCTCCTCGTCGCCGATGATCGAACGCCAGGTCAGGGTCACGTCCAGGTGGTGCATCGTCCCAAGCTCCCACGAGAGAGTCGGCTGCACCAGGGGCGTCATCGCGGACCGGCGTTCGACCGACCACTCTCGGAGCGGCCGTGCGAGGATCGGAGCCGTGGGGGAAACGAGAGTGTTGCCAGCGGACGCGCCCGAGGTCGCGGAACTCGAAGCGCAGGGCTGGAGCGTCACCGCTCGGTCGTTCGGCGCGCAGCTCGACGCCGACCGGATCGACCGGCGGCGGCTGCAGGCGCTCGTGGACCGCACCGCCGACATCGGTGCGACGCGGCCGCTCGGTCCCGACGACGTCGACGCGGTCCTGCGGCTCGACGCGCTGACGGCCCACGACTACCCCGGCGGCGTCGCGACCCAGCACGAACCGCTCGACCGCGGGGCAGCGACCCCGACGACGTCGAGGCCCGCGTTCGGCACGGTCACGCCGGCCGGCGAACTCGTCGCGATGACGTTCGTCGACACGGGCGGGCCCCACGCGGAGACCCACTTCACGGTCGTGCACCCCGGCCTGCGCGGCCGCGGGCTCGGACAGGCGGTCAAGGCTGCGTCGGTGCTCGCCTTGGCGGACGCGGGCACGACCCGGTTCCGCACCGGCGGTTCCGCGGAGAACACCGCGATCACGGCGGCGAACGCCGCCCTCGGCTACGTCCGCGACGAGGAGTGGGTGACACTCGAGCCGCGCCCGCGGTGAGGACGTGGGCACCGTCGGACGGGAGGCGCGGGTCGGGCCCGCACCGCGCCTCACGTCCGTCAGACCAGCCGCTGGGCGATGCTGCCGACCGGTCCGTCGAGCACGGCCTCGTCCTGGTCCAGCTCAGCTCCGCGACGACGCGTTCGGTTCCCAGAACTGGAGCCGGTTGCCGAACGGGTCGATGACGAGCATCGTCCGTCCCCAATCGTTGGAGTCGAGGCCGGGCCGGGACCGCGGGTGCCGCTGCGCGAGCAGGACGTCCCGGTAGGCGGCGACGTCGTCCACGACGAGCATGACGGCCCCTCCCGGTGTGGCGTCACCGTGGTGCTCGGTCAGGTGCAGCACCTTGCCGTCGAGCGACACCTGCGCGTACACGGGGAGGTCAGGTTCGAACCGGTGTTGCCATTCCCACTCGAACCCGAGGTAGTCGCAGTAGAAGGCTCGGGCGACCGCGTGGTCGAACACCCGCAACACCGGGATGACCCTCGGCGCGCTGCGCTTCTCCGGGTCCTGCCGGTGGTGCAACGCGGCCAGGGTGTTCCAGTCACGGAGGCCTGCTGCGTGGGCGGCTGCTTCGAGCACCTTCGAGTGCGGGATGTCAGTACCGGTGCTGAGCTCGCGGGCGAGTCGCTTGGCTTCTTCGATCGTGATCACGATGTTCCAATCGCGCGATGGGGCCTGGTTCCTGCGTTGCCAGGGATCGCGGAAGGATCGAGATCGACCGGAAGAGGATCGTTCGTCGGTGTTCACCGGATGCAGGGGCTGGCCACCGGAGCCGACGTCAGCCTACCTCCGGGCGCGCTACCGGTCGAGGGTCGCGGAGCGCACGGCGCTCCGGTCGTCCGGTCGGCGTGCGCACCGACGGACGGGAGGCGCGGGTCGGGCCCGTACCGTGCCTCCCGTCCCTCAGACCAACCGCTGGGTGATGCTGCCGACCGGTCCGTCGACTACGACGTCGGCGAGCGCGCCGTTCACCAGCGGCATCTGCGGCGGCTGGTGGCCGGTGTCGAAGTCGAGCACCACGGGGATGCCGAGGTCGCCGAGTGCGTGCCGGACGGCCTCGTCCTGGTCCAGCTGGGGCACCGCCGCTCCCTCGGTGCGCCCGATGAGGACGCCGTTCGCGTCGTCGAACCAGCCGGCGAGCCGCAGCGACGTGAGCATCCGCAACGCGGTGACCGCGTTCGACTCCGCGACCTCGAGGTACACGATCGTGCCCTCCGGCGCGTCCCGCCGGGCGAAGCCGGGGACGTCGCCGTAGGGGGTTCCGGCGAGCAGTGACACGGTCTCGAGGCACCCGCCGATGAGGCGTCCGCGGATCGCGACCTGGGACGCGCCGTCGAGGGCGCGCCAGCGGGTCGGGGTGTCGTAGGCGCTGTCGCGGTCGAGGACCTCGTCGGCCCAGGCGCCCCACGGGCGGCTGCGACGACGCGGGGCACTGCGCTGCTCGACCGTGCCGGCGGCTGGGAGCGCTGCGACCTCGGTCCACCGGGCGAACTCGGTGGGGAGCTCGTACGGCTCGTCCATCAGGTTCGCACCGTGCAGGGTCGCCAGGCCCGTCATCGTCGTGAGCGGGAGGAGCAGGGTCGAGATGTCCGACCAGCCGGCGAACCAGGCGCGCGAGGCGGCGAGGGCGTGCCAGTCGACCGAGTGGACGAGTTCGATCGCGAGCTCACCGCCCCACGGCGGGAGGACGACGTCGGCGCTCCGGAACGCGTCGTGCAGGTCGGCGACGCGTTCGGTGACGCTGGCCGGGACGAGCCCCGGGGTGGTGGCGTGCGGCCGCACGTGCACGCTGAGTCCGCGTGCCGTCAGGGCGTCCACGCCGTCCTGCAGTCGGCCGTGCAGGTGCTCGGGGACGCCCATCGACGGTGCGGGGACCTCGACGCGCCCGCCGGCGACCAGGGGCCTCGGGTAGGTGATGCCCGCCATGCTCAGGCGGGGGCCATCCGACCGGCGCCGACCGGCAGCGGTCCGGCGCGGTACAAGAGCGACACGTCGGTCGCGGTCACGGTCCTGGTGGCTGCGCCGAAGCGCCACACGCGGTTGTAGAGGTAGACGCCGATGCGGGTGCCGCCGTCGTCCGGGACCGCCCACGTGCCGGTCCCCCACTGCGCCGGGTGGCCGACGCCGTCGATCGTCACGGTCGGTCGGGCGAACCAGGTGAGCATCGGGCGGGTGATCTCGAGTTCCACGCGACGCTTGGTCGTGCCGGACGGCTGTGTCGTTTCCACCGTCGCAGGATACGGGGCCGCCGCGCGCGACAGCCTGCCGGTCGGTCCGGACTCAGCCGTCGCGCATGTGCGCCGCGATCGCCGCGCGGTCGGCGGGGTCGAGCGGCGCCACCGGGTACCGGCTCGTGTCCTCACGGAACTCGTACCCGTCCCCGGAGGCGCGCGGGATGACGTGCAGGTGTGCGTGGGGGACGCCCTGGTCGGCCACGGAGCCGTTCGACATCACCAGGTTCGTCCCCTCGACGGCCGCGCCGAGCACCTGGCGCAGTGCACGGTCGGCGCGCTGGGCGACGAGGGCGAGCTCGGTGACCTCGCGGGTGTCGAGCGCGGCGAGGTCGCCGCGGACGACGACCTCGAAGGAGTCGTCCGCGAGGGCGGCGCAGAAGTCGCAGTCGTGGTCGTCGGTCATGCCCTCGACCGTACCGGGACGGATCGCGGTCGCCGGTTCCCGGACCGGCACACCGTCGAGGGGTGTAGGCCAGGAAGCACCTTGCAGGGAAGGTCGGTGGACGCTGTGGACATCATGTCAGGGAACCGTGCTCCGCACCGACGGCTGCGGACGGCCGTCGCCGTCCTCGGCGCCGTCGCGCTCGCAGCGGGGATCGCGGCCTTGCTGCTCCCGCACGCGACGCTCGTCGCCGTGGTCTGGGTGTTCGGCATCTACCTGGTCGTCGCCGGGGGCACGCTCCTCGTGCGCGCCGTCCCGGGCGGGGCGCCGGTCTGGCGACGCGTTGCGCTGGTCGTCGTCGGCGTGCTCGTCGTCGTCGCGGGGGTCTTCGCCATCGTGCACCCGCCCGTCGGCGCTCGGTGGCTGGCCTTCGCCATCGGGTTCGCGTGGCTGCTCGAGGGCATCACCCTGCTCTACGCGCCGGACACCGGCCACCGAGCGCTCACGGTCGTCGCGGCCGCACTGAGCTTCGTGAGCGGACTCGTCCTCATCACGCTGCCGGCACTCGGCGCGGTGTTCGTCGTCGCGGTGGTCGGCGGCGTCCTCATCGTCTCCGGCATCGTCCAGCTCGTCATCGCCACCACGTGGGGGAAGACCCCCGACACGAGGATCACCGAGAACACACGGAACACCGGGAACACAGGGAGCACGGGCACATGAGCACAGCAGCCATCGGACGCATCGTCGTCGGGTACGACGGATCGGAGCCGGCCGACGCCGCGCTCGAGCGCAGCCTCGGCCTCGCCGCACGACTCGGCAGCCCGGTCGAGGTCGTGACGTCCTGGCGGTGGCCGATCACCTGGAGCACCCTGCCGGTCGCGAACAGCTGGTCCCCCCTGCACGACGCCGAGGAGATCCGGCAGCAGGCCGTCGACCTCGTCGAGCGACACGGCCCGCTCCCCGTCGAGGTCACGACCCGCTCGGCGGAGGGCGGTACGCCGGAGGTGCTCCTCGACGCCGCGTCCGACGCCGGGCTGCTCGTCGTCGGCAGCCGCGGACGTGGTGGGTTCCGGGGGCTGCTGCTCGGCTCGGTGAGTGCTGCCTGCATCCAGCACGCGCCGTGCCCCGTGCTCGTGGACCGGGGGCGAGCGGCGACCGGGACGGACGACAGCGGTGCGTCCGGTGCCGGCGGGGCCGTCGTGGTGGGCATTGACGGCTCCCCCGAGTCCGGGCGCGCCCTGCGGTTCGCGATCACCCTGGCCCGCGGCCTCGGGCTCCCCGTCCGGACGATCACGACGTGGCAGTGGCCGGAGGCCCTCAACCGCGACGAACCCCCGTTCGACCACTGGTCCCCCGAGCAGGACGCCCTCTCGACCGCCTCCCCCGCGCTCGACGCCGCCGAGGACCTCATCGACGACGACGTCGACGTCACGTCCGACCTCGTCGAGGGCCGCCCCGCCGAGGCCCTGCTCGACGCGAGCCGCGACGCCGCACTCCTCGTGCTCGGCAGTCGTGGCCTCGGTGGGTTCCGCGGGCTGCTCGTCGGCTCGGTCACCCAGGAGTGCGCACAGCACGCGTCCTGCCCGGTGGTGGTCCACCGTTCGTGACGGACCCCGCCGGTAGGTTGACAGCGTGACGACGATCGACCTCAACAGCGACCTCGGCGAGGGCTTCGGCGCCTGGACGATGGGCGACGACCGGGCGATGCTCGACGTGGTCTCGTCGGCGAACGTCGCCTGCGGGTTCCACGCCGGCGACCCCGCGATCATGCTCGACACCTGCCGCCTCGCCGCCGAGCGGGGCGTCGCGGTCGGGGCGCACGTCGCCTACCGCGACCTCGTCGGGTTCGGTCGTCGCGCGGTCGAGGTCACACCCGAGACGCTCTACGCCGACGTCGTCCACCAGCTCGGCGCCCTGCTCGCCACGGCCCGGGTCGCCGGCACCGCGGTGACGTACGTGAAGCCCCACGGCGCCCTGTACAACACCGCCTGCGCCGATCCGGTCCAGGCCGAGGTCGTCGCCCGCGCCGCGGCCGACGTGGACCCGTCCCTCGCGGTCCTCGCGCTGCCGGACTCGGAGCTCCTCCGCGCAGCGACCGCCCACGGGCTCCGCGCCGTGTCCGAGGTCTTCGCCGACCGGGCGTACGAACCCGACGGGGCCCTCGTCCCGCGCAGCCGTCCGGGCGCCGTCCTGCACGACCCGACAGCGGTCGCCGACCGGGTCCTCCGGATGGTCACCGACGGCACCGTGACCGCGGTGGACGGCTCGGTCGTCCCGGTCCGGGCGGACTCGGTGTGCGTGCACGGAGACTCCCCCGACGCCGTCGCGATGGCCCGGGCGATCCGTGCGCTCCTCGACCGGCACGGGGTCGCGACCACCCCGTTCGCCCCCACACCGTGACCGCGCCGGCCGAGCAGGGCGGACCCGCCCTCGACGTGCGTCGCGCGGGTACCCGCGCGGTGCTCGTGACCTTCGGGACGCTCGCCGAGGTCACCGCGTTCCGCGCCGGACTCGAGGCCGAACCCGTGCCGGGCGTGACCGAACTCGTGTCCGGAGCCCGCACGCTGCTCGTCCGCTTCGACCCGGAACGCACCGATCCCACGCGGCTCGCACCGCGCCTCCAGGCCGTCGAACCCGTCGTGCCCACCGGAGCCGACGTCGGCGAGGTGACCACAATCCCCGTCACCTACGACGGCGAGGACCTCGACACCGTCGCCGCACTGGTCGGCACGACAGCCGCCCAGCTCGTCGCCTGGCACACCGGCCAGACCTGGACGAGCGCGTTCTGCGGCTTCGCACCCGGCTTCAGCTACCTCACCGGCTCCGTCCCGTCGCTCGACCTGCCCCGACGCACCAGCGCCCGCATGTCCGTGCCCGCCGGCAGCGTCGCGCTCGCCGGCGAGTTCAGCGCCGTCTACCCGCGCGCGTCGCCCGGCGGCTGGCAGCTCATCGGCCGCACCGACGTGGCGATGTGGTCGCTCGACCGCGACCCGCCCGCGCTCGCGCCGGCCGGCACCCGGATCCGGTTCGTCGACGCCGGCCGAGCATGAGCACCCTCACCGTCCTGCAGGTCGGCCCCGGCACGTCGACGCAGGACCTCGGCCGGCCCGGGTTCAGCGACACGGGCCTCGGCGCCGCGGGTGCCGCCGACCGCGGGGCAGCAGCACTCGCCAACCGGCTGGTCGGCAACCGTCCCGACGCGGCGGTCCTGGAGGCGCTGCTCGGCTCCGTCACGCTCCGCTCGGACGCGCACGTGGTCGCGTCCCTGACCGGCGCACCCTGCCCGGTGACGGTCGAGTCCGCGGACGGCCGGGTCCGCGGCGCGGCCTGCTTCGAGGTCGTCACGCTCGCACCGGGCGACGTGCTCCGGGTGGGTACTGCCACCGCGGGACTGCGCACGTACCTCGCGGTCCGCGGAGGCCTCGCCGTCGAACCCGTGCTCGGCAGCCGCTCGTGGGACTCCCTCGCGCGCCTCGGTCCGCCTCCCGTCACGGTCGGGGACGTCCTGCCGATCGGGGACGCCGCGGATGCCTGGCCGCTCGTCGACGCCGTCGCACCGCCACGCTGGTCGGCCGTGCTCGACGTCACCGCCGGACCCCGCGACGACTGGTTCACCCCGGAGTGGCGAACGGTCCTGGCCGGCCAGGTCCACCACGTCACCCCCGACAGCGACCGGGTCGGTGTGCAGACCACCGCTGCCCGGCCACTCGTCCGCGCCGTGACCCGCGAGCTGCCGAGCGAGGGCGTCGAGACCGGGTCGCTGCAGATCCCGCCGGCGGGCCACCCCGTCCTGTTCCTCGCCGACCACCCCGTCACGGGCGGCTACCCCGTCGTCGCGGTGCTCACCCCCGCGTCGGGCGACCGCGCCGCCCAGCTCCGACCGGGCGACGCGGTCCGCTTCCGCGTGCTCGACTGACTCAACCGGCGTAGCGCGGATCGGATGCGGGGTCGTACGGCTGCCATCCCCACGAGTCGTCGTCCGACGCCGGGGCGGGGTGCTCGTCCTGCCAGAGGACGTCGACCGCGGACCACTCCGACGCGCTGCACCAGTCGAGCACGTACGCGTCGTGGGCCGTCGGCGCCACGAACAACGACGACCTCGGGATCCGGCCCAGCGACTCCCCCCGTGCGGTCATGCACCCCTGCAGTCGGTCGAAGGCCGCGAGGTACTCGCTCCGGGTGACGACGCCGTCCTCGGTCGCCTGGTCCTGCGCCGCGCTCGCCGCGGGCATCGGGGGTGTGCGCAGCCAGCCGTACGACAGCGTCCACCCCAGGTCCCCCTCCACGCTGAGCCGGATCCGGTGCCCGGCGATCTCCGACGCCGCGTACGAGCCCGTGACGTGCGACCCGGCGGCGCACGACGCCTTGCCCCCGTCGACCCCGGACCCGCGCTCGGTGATCTCGCCGCTCCCGGTGCGACACGTGGCGACCCAGGTGAACGTGTCGGCACGGGCGGGAGCGCGTCCGACCGAGATCGTCTCGTCCGACGACCCGACCCGCCCGACCGGGCTGCCGACGACCCGCAGGTACGTCGCGCCCGACCCGCCGACGACCGTCGCGGCCTGGCTCTGCGCCTCGAGGGCGGCCGGGTCCGGACTCGCCGCCGCGGTGATCGCACCACCGGCGGCGGCGCCACCGAGGACGCACACCACCGCTCCCGCGATCGTCGCCGCCCGCCACCGTCGACGCCGCCGAGGTGTGTGCTCGACCGTGTCGACGAGCAATGCCCGCAGTGCCCGGTCGCGGTCGTCGGTGTCCCTGTTCGTGGAGGTGCTCATGATCGTGCTCCGTTCCGTTCGACGGCCGGCTGTGTCGTGGGCCTGCTCGCGGTGAGTGCCGCGGCGAGCCGGGTCCGTGCGCGGGAGAGGCGCGACTTCACCGTTCCCGGCGCGATGCCGAGTGCGGCGGCGATCTCCCGCTCGCTGTAGCCCTCGAGGACCGACAGCGTGATGATCTCCTGGTCGCGGTGCCCGAGCTGCCGGAGCGCCCGGACGGCGTCCCCGTCATCGTCCCGGTCCGCGTGGTCGGGGACGTGTTCGGGTGGCGGCAACCGGTCGAGCGCAGCCCGGTACCGCCGGGCCGCGCGGGTCTGGTTGCGGGCGACGTTGGTGGCCGTGACGAGCAGCCACGGCAGGAGCGACCCGTCGACCAGGCGGACCCGAGCCCGGTTCCGCCAGGCCTCGAGGAACACGATCGCGACCGAGTCGGCCGCGTCCGTGTCGACCGGCACGAGCCGCATGCAGTGTCGCTGCACCCGGTGGCGGTGCCGGTCGAACACCCGCCCGAACGCCTCGCCGTCACCCTCGAGCGCCATCGCCCAGTCCCCGCTGTCCATACCCTGCAGTGTCCGGGACGACCGGATCGGTTCCACCCCGCCGCACCGGTCGACGGCGAGTCCGGAACACCCCGCTGCCGGGTGCGGTTGCATCCGGCAACGACGACGAAAGGTGCACCATGTCGATGACCGTCCTGCTCGAGGTCCAGCTCCGGAGCGACCTCCCCACCGAGACCACCGAGGTCGCGATCCGGGAGACTCTCGCCCAGACCGGCGCGTTCGCCGGCAACGAGTCGCTCGAGGTCCTCGTCGACGACACCGACCCGTCACGGGTCGTCGTCGTCGAGCGCTGGACGACGCCTGAGGCCCACGACGCCTACGTCGCCTGGCGCGGCACGCCGGAGGGCGCGGCGAACACCCTCGCCGCCGTCGTCGCCGCCCCGCCGGTCACCCGTCGGTTCGGTCGGACGATCACGCTCGACTGACGCGACACCGCTGACCCGACCCCGCTCCGGTCGATGGTCCGCCGCGGGGATGGGACGATTGGGGCATGACCGCCACGCTCGTCGCCAAGGGACTCTCCGGCGGGTACGCCGCACGCACGCTCTTCGACTCCCTCGACCTCACCGTCGCCCCGGGGGACGTCATCGGCGTCGTGGGGGTGAACGGCGCCGGCAAGTCGACCCTGCTCCGACTCCTCGCCGGGGTGGACGAGCCGCTGGCCGGCACCGTGTCGCTCGCACCGACGGACGCGTTCGTCGGCTTCCTGCCGCAGGAGCACGAACGCCTCGCGGGTGAGACCGTCGCCGCGTACATCGCCCGGCGGACCGGGTGCGCCGAGGCCACCGCGACGATGGACGCCGCAGCCGCCGCGCTCGGCGACCCCGACGCCGGTGACGCCGCGGCGGACGCCTACTCGGCGGCGCTCGACCGCTGGCTCGCGGCAGGTGCGGCCGACCTCGACGACCGCATCCCCGTCGTGCTCGCCGACCTCGGCCTGGCCGTCGGGTCGGAGGAGGACGGCGTCGGGCCGGAGTCGCTCATGACCGCGTTGTCCGGCGGGCAGGTGGCCCGCGTCGGGCTCGCCGCACTGCTGCTCTCGCGGTTCGACATCGTGCTGCTCGACGAACCGACGAACGACCTCGACCTGGACGGCCTCGACCGGCTGGAGGGCTTCGTCCGTGGCCTCCGCGGCGGTGCCGTGCTCGTCAGCCACGACCGCGAGTTCCTGGCGCGCTCGGTGACCGCCGTCCTCGAGCTCGACCTCGCGCAGTCCACCAACCGGCTCTTCGGCGGCGGGTACGACTCCTACCTCGAGGAGCGCGAGATCGCACGGCAGCACAAGCGCGACGCCTACGAGGAGTACGCCTCCACCAAGGCCGACCTCGTGTCCCGTGCCCGGACCCAGCGCGAGTGGTCGAGCCAGGGCGTCCGGAACGCGATGCGGAAGAGTCCCGACAACGACAAGATCCGCCGCCGTGCCGCCTCCGAGTCGAGCGAGAAGCAGGCGCAGAAGGTCCGGCAGATGGAGTCCCGCATCGCCCGGCTGGACGAGGTCGAGGAACCGCGCAAGGAGTGGCAGCTCGAGTTCACGATCGGCAGTGCGCCCCGGTCCTCGGCGGTCGTCGCGACCCTGTCCGACGCGACGTTCACCCAGGGCGACTTCACGCTCGGGCCGGTCTCCCTGCAGGTCGACGGCGGTGACCGCATCGGCATCACGGGTCCGAACGGTGCCGGCAAGTCCACGCTCCTCCGGGCGCTGCTCGGCAAGCAGGCGCCGACGACGGGCACGGCGTCGCTCGGCTCCAGCGTCGCGGTCGGCGAGATCGACCAGGCACGCGCGGCCTTCACGGGTGAGCAGCCGCTGGCCGACGCGTTCGAGGCGATCGTGCCCGAGTACACGACGGCCGACGTCCGGACCCTGCTCGCGAAGTTCGGGCTGAAGGCGGACCACGTCGGCCGTCCGGCGAACGCGCTCTCCCCCGGTGAGCGGACGCGCGCCGGCCTCGCGCTCCTGCAGGCCCGCGGAGTGAACGTGCTCGTGCTCGACGAGCCCACGAACCACCTCGACCTCGCCGCGATCGAGCAGCTCGAACAGGCCCTCGACTCGTACGACGGCACCCTGCTCCTCGTCACGCACGACCGCCGCATGCTCGAGACCGTCCGCCTCGACCGGCAGTGGCGCGTCGAGGCCGGCCGCGTCACCGAGGCCTGACGCGCCCGGCCTCCACCGTGATCCGTAGGCTCGGACCATGGTCGACCTGCAACTCGCGCTGAACGGGGACACCACCCACCCGGCGATGCCCCGGACCGCCGACGAGATCGCCCGGGACGCCGCGGCCTGCGTCGCCGCCGGCGCCACCCTGCTGCACCTGCACGCGTTCGACGACGACGGGGACGAGTCGCTCGCCGCCGGTCCGGTCGGCAGGATGCTGCGCGCGGTGCGGGCGGCGTGTCCGGGCATCCCGGTCAACGTCACGACGTTCGCGGCGATCGTGCCGGACCCGCGCGAACGCCTCGACCTCGTGTCGTCGTGGACCGAACTGCCCGACCTCGTCGCGGCGAACCAGGGCGAAGCGGGCATCGACGACGTCAGCGAGGTGCTCGCGCGGCGCGGCGTCGGCATCGAGGCGTGCCTGCTCAGTGGCTCCGACGCGGATCGGTTCGTCCGGGCCGGTCGCCACGATCGGTTCGTCCGGGTGGTCGTCGAGCCCCTCGTGGAGGACGTCGACGACGCCCTCGCGCTCGACGCCGAGCTGGAGTCGATGCTCGACGCCGCCGGTGTCACGCTCCCCCAGCTCCACCACGGCATCGGCGCTGCATCATGGCAGATCAGCCGACGTGCCCTCGCCCGCGGGCACGCGATCCGCACCGGCCTCGAGGACACCTCCGTGCTCGAGGACGGGACCGCGGCGACGTCGAACCGTCAGCTCGCCGCCGCCGCGGCCGCGATGGTCAGCGGCGGAGCGCCAGCCGCTCGATGACCTCGGCGCTCTCCTCCTGCGGGGTCCGGTCCGCCGCGACGGTGATGTGGGCCTCGTCGTCCTGCGGCGGCTCGAGGGTGGCGAGCTGGGACTGCAGGAGCGAGGTCGGCATGAAGTGCCCGGAGCGCTTCGACATCCGGTCCTCGATGAGGGACCCGTCGCCGGCGACGTGCACGAACACCACACCGGGTGCCCGGAGGACGTCGCGGTAGGAGCGCTTCAGCGCCGAGCAGGTCACCACGCCGGGGGTGCCACCGTCGAGGTGCGACCGGATCCACGCCGCGATCACGTCGAGCCAGGGCCAGCGGTCCTCGTCGGTCAGCGGGGTGCCGGCGTGCATCTTGTCGACGTTCGCCCGCGGGTGCATGGCGTCGCCCTCGGCGAAGTCCCACCCGAGCTGCTCGGCGACCATCGCGGCGACGGTCGACTTGCCCGATCCGGAAACCCCCATCACGACGAGGACGCGGGCGTCGAGTGCGGTGTCGTCGCTCAATGGATGAACACCCCCGCGAGCATGACCCCGGCGAGGCCGAACACCGAGATGAGGCACTCGAGCATCGTCCACGTCTTGAAGGTCTGCCCCACCGTGGTGTTGAGGTACCCCTTCACGAGCCAGAACCCGGCGTCGTTCACGTGCGACAGGAAGACCGACCCGGCGCCGATCGCGAGCACGAGCAGCGAGGTCATCGGCGAGGACAGGTCGTGCGCGATCGGCGCCATGATGCCCGCGGCCGTGACGGTGGCGACCGTGGCCGACCCGGTGGCGACGCGCACGAGGGCGGACACCACCCATGCGACGAGCAGTACCGAGATGCCGGAGTCCTTCACGGCGTCGGCGATCACCCCGCCGATCCCGGTGTCGATGAGCACCTGCTTGAAGCCACCGCCGGCGCCGACGATCAGCAGGACGCCCGCGACCGGCGGCAGGGCGCTCTCGAGGGACTTCGACACGGCGGAACGGTCCATGCCGCCGCCGATGGCGAAGAAGATCATCGCGTAGACCGCGGCGATGCCGATCGCGATCATCGGCGACCCGAGGAAGTCGAGCAGGCTGACCCACGAGCCCGAGGCGTCCGGGACGGTGGCCTCGCGGATGGCCTGCGCGAGCATCAGGACGACGGGCAGCAGGATGCCGACGAGTGCGACCGTGAAGGACGGGCTGCGCGGTTCGCTGATGACGCGGGTGAAGTCGCTCTTGCCGTGGGGCAGGGATGCGGTGTCCTGCGTGGCGGGGCCGCGCCGCGCCTCCCGACCCGCGTGTGCCGGGTCGTCGCCGACGGGACCCGCGTCGGAACCGCGCGACCCGAACATGTCGGGCGCGGGGATGTCGACCCAGCGCGCCGCGAAGCGGGCGAAGACCGGACCGGCGAGGACGATGACGGGGATCGCGAGCACGATGCCGAACGCGAGCGTCGTGCCGAGGTTCGCACCGACCGTCGAGATGGCGACGAGTGGGCCGGGGTGCGGCGGCACGAACGCGTGCATCGTGGAGAGGCCGACGAGGGCGGGCACGGCGATCTTCATGATCGGGACGGAGCTGCGCTTCGCCACCAGGACGATGATCGGGATGAGCAGGACGAGGCCGACCTCGAAGAACATCGGCAGGCCGATGAGTGCGCCGATCAGGGCCATCGTCCACGGCAGCGCCGCCTTCGACGACCTCCGCACGAGGGTGTCGACCACGCGGTCGGCCGCCCCGGAGTCGACGAGCATCTTGCCGAACATCGAGCCGAGGCCGACGAGGATGCCGACGCTCGTCATCGTCGCACCGAAGCCGTTGCCGAAGCTCGTCACCGCCTTGTCCGGAGCGAGGCCCGCGCCGATCCCGACGCCGAGCGCCCCGATCGTGAGCGCGATGAACGGGTGCACCTTCAGCCAGGTGATGAGGGCGATGATCACGACGATGCCGATGATCGCCGCGATGATCAGCTGCGCGACCGGCCCCGACGGGTCGACGGCTTCGGTACCGGCTGGTTCCGCCGCCAGGACGGTGACCGCGTGGGCCGCGGTCGCGTGGACCGTGGCCGGATCGGCCGGGAGAGCGTGAGGCATCGGTGCCCCTTCCTGGAGCCGCTGCCGCGCGGCTCCGTCGCCTTCGTGTCGAGGACGGTCTGGCGTGCTGCGCGTCGACCGTCAATAATCTGATTAATCAGACTATACGACGATCCACCGCGCGGCATCCGCCCTCCGGGGCAGTCTGCCGATTCGATGGACACCGTGTCACGCGCCGTGCGTGCCGCGTACTGCACGGAGGAACGATGGCGACCGGCCGCGGACTGCACGCCCAGGTGCTCGAGACGCTCGGGCAGCGGATCGTCGACGGCGTGCTCGCCCCGGGCACCGTCGTCCGGCCCGAGGCCGTCGCGGCGGAGTTCGGCGTGTCGAGGTCGGTCGTCCGTGAGGCGCTGCGCGTCCTGCAGTCGCTCGGGCTCGTCGAACCCCGCCAGCGCGTCGGCACGCTGGTGCTCGACATCGTGTCGTGGGAGCTGCTCGCGCCGACCGTGATCCGGTGGCGCGGCGCCTCGCCCTGGTACTTCGCCCAGCAGCGGGAACTGCTCGAGCTGCGCCTCGGAGTCGAGCCCGTCGCCGCATCGCTCACCGCGGGGACACCGGGCGCCGCAGCGGTCCTCGCCGCCGCGACCGACATGATCGACGCCTGCGGTCGGGAGGACAGCCGCGCCTACCTCGAGGCCGACGTCCGCTTCCACCGAGCGCTCCTGACCGGTTCCGGCAACGCCGTCTTCGCACACTTCGCCGGGACCGTCGAGGCGCTGCTGCGGACCCGCACCTCGGAGTCGCGGGACACCATCACACGCTGGACCCGCGATGCGGCGGCACGGCACGAGGCCGTCGGGCTGGCGCTCGTCGCGGGCGACGGCGGGGCCGCGTCGGCTGCGGCGCGCGAGCTGGTGCGGGTGACGCGGGACGAGTTCATCGCGGAGGCGCCGGCGTCCTGACCCGAGGGCGCGGCGAGGGCCGCCGGGGTCGCCGGGGTCGCCGGGGTCGCGCAACACGCCACGTGCGGCTCGCCGAGGTCGCACGACACGCCGCACGCGCGCGACGGGAGCGGCAGATCGCGCGACCTCGCGTGCCCGGGTGGCGCCGTGTGCGCGCGACGGGAGCGGCAGGTCGCGCGACCTCGCGTGCCCGGGACGCGACCGACGGACGGACTGGAGGCGCGGTGCGGGGCCGACCCGCGCCTCCCGTCCGACCGTGGCCGGGTCGCAGGACACGCCGCACGCTCTCCGCCGAGGTCGCGCAACACGCCGCGCGCGCACGCCGGAAGCGGCCGATCGTGCGACCTCGACGTCGGCCGGGCGCGCTACCCGCGCGCGAAGAGGCGCGGCCCGCGCAGGCGCAGCCGCATCGTCACCGTGCCGAGCCAGCGGTCGTACTTGTACCCGACCTTCCCCATGCGGCCGACCTCCTCGAAGCCGAGCCGCTCGTGGAGCCGGATCGACGCCTCGGCCTGGCGGTCGGCGATGACGGCGACGACCTCGCGGACGCCGGCCGAACGGCACTCGTCGATCAGCGCCTCCATCAGGGCCCGCCCGAGCCCCTTCCCGCCGGAGGCGGCACCGAGGTAGATCGAGTCCTCGACGACGCGGTTCGAACGGTCGCGGGGGTTCCACGGGTCGACGAGCGCGTAGCCGAGCACCTGCCCGGAGGGGTTCTCGGCGACCAGGAACGGCAGACCCCGACGACGGATCTCGTCGTACCGACGCTTCCACGCGGCGAACGTGAACGCCGACGGGTCGAAGGTCACCGAGGAGTTCCGGACGTAGTGCGTGTGGATCTCGCGGACGTCGGGGAGGTCACTGGGCTCGGCAGCCCGGATCGTGTAGGTGAACGCGGCTTCGGCGGGGACCGGGGCGCGCAGGTGTCGCGGCAGGACCCGCCGTCGCTGGTATTCCTCCTCGAGCACGGGTCCGAGCCTATGCCGCGGGCAGGGTCCAGTCGACCGGTTCGGCGCCCTGGGCGACGAGCAGCTCGTTCACCTGCGAGAAGGGGCGGCTGCCGAAGAACCCGCGCGAGGCGCTGAGCGGGCTCGGGTGGGCGGACGCGACGACCGGGGTGTCCCCGAGGAGCGGCCGGACCGACGCTGCCTGCGCACCCCAGAGCACGGCGACGAGGGGCTTCCCGCGAGCGACGAGGGCACGGACGGCCTGGTCGGTGACGGCCTCCCAGCCCTTCCCGCGGTGGCTGCCGGCGGCTCCGGCCTCGACGGTGAGGACGCGGTTGAGCAGCAGGACGCCCTGGGCCGACCACGCCCGCAGGTCCCCGTGTGCCGGCGGCGTCACGCCGAGGTCGGCCTCGAGCTCGCGGTAGATGTTCGCCAGGCTGCGCGGGACGGGTCGCACGTGCGGGTCGACCGCGAACGACAGGCCGATCGGGTGCCCGGGCGTCGGGTAGGGGTCCTGTCCGACGACGAGGACCTTCACGTCGTCGAACGGCTCGGCGAAGGCGCGGAGGACGTGCTCGCCGGCCGGGAGGTACTGCCGGCCGGCACCGGTCTCGGCGCGGAGCCAGTCGCCCATCCGGTGGACGTCGTCCTCGACCGGGGCGAGTGCCTCGGCCCAGCCGGGGTCGACGAGGTCGGCGAGCGGTCGGGCCTGCACGGGGCTAGGCGCCCATCGTGGCGACGGCGACCGAGTCCTCGCCGGCGACGACGCGCCAGACGCTGCCGGTGCCGCGGACCTCGAGCGCGCCCTCGCCCACGACCAGCGTGGTGTCCTCGTCGATCGCCAGGCCGGCGGTGACGAACTCGGCCTCGGCGCTCGCGATGAGCCGGGCGAGCGTGCCGGCCTGGACGGCGTGCACGTCGATCGTCAGGTCCACCAGGCCGAGCCCCTCGCGGAGTTCGACCTCGTCGAGGCCCTCGGAGGCTTCCTCGGGGCAGATCTCGACGCCACCGATGCGCCAGCCGCCGACGAGGGCACGATCGGCGGCGATCATCGCGCCGGCCGAGTAGCCGAGGTAGGGCAGGCCGTCGGAGACGAGCAGGCGGATCTGGTCGACGAGCGGGGCGACGGCGTCGAGGTAGTCCGGCGTGACCCCACCGCCGACCACGAGGGCGTCGACGTCGCTCAGGACCGTGGTGTCGAACACCTGGCCTGAAGCGATCTCGGCGACGAGGACCTCGGCCGTGCGCGGACCGGCGAGCACCTCGGCGATGTCGGCCGTGCTGGACGGGCTCGCACCGGACCCGCCGGCGACGGAGAGCAGGGCGATGCGCGGGACCGTGCGGCCGACGGCTGCGGAGCGGACCGTGGCCTCGGCGACGAAGGGCGCGGCGGCGTCCGAGGCGGCGAAGGGTCCGCCGCCGACGAGGTGGATGCTCACGACTCGGCCGTCACCGGGGCGAGGGCGCTCCACGGGAAGGTGATCCACCCGTCGACGCGACGCCAGACGTGGTCCGGCTCGAGCACGGTGCCGGGCTTGGAGTAGAGGCAGGCGCTGCGGACGTCGGCGCCGGCGTTCCGGATGATGTCGACCACCAGGCGCAGGGTCCGGCCGGAGTCCGACACGTCGTCGACGACGAGGACGCGCTTGCCGGCGAGGCTCGGGGCGTCGAGCGCCGGCGACAGGATGACCGGCTCCTCGAGGCGCTGCTCGACGTCGGTGTAGAACTCGACGTTGATCGAGCCGCACTCCTTGGTGCCGAGGGCGTAGGCGACCGCGCCGGCGATGATGAGCCCGCCGCGGGCCACGGCGACGACGACCTCGGGTTCGAAGCCGGAGGACAGGACGTCCTTGGCGAGCAGGCGTGCTGCGTCACCGAACTCGAGCCATCCGAGCACCTCGGGCCCGCTCGTCACGGTCACGGTCGAGGGAGCCTGGGCGGGTGACCCGGATTCGCTGCTGATCGGCATCCGACAACGGTACCGGCACGGACCCCGCGCCCGCGACCCGCACGTGCGGCCCGGGCGCGTGCGGGACGGGTGCGGGCCGGGTGCGGGCCGGGTGCGCGGCACCCGCGGGGATCACACCCGCGGGGTCAGCTTCCCCCGCGCGAGCTTGTGCTGGGCCGACTGCGCCACCGGGCGGATCGTGACGAGGTCGAGGTTCACGTGCGCCGGCAGCTCGACCGCGTGCACGATCGCCTCGGCGACGTCCTCGGCCACGAGCGGCTCCGGCACATCGTCGTAGACCGCCGCGGCCTTCTCCGCGTCGCCACGGAACCGGGTCAGGGCGAACTCGTCGGTCTTCACGAGGCCCGGTGCGATCTCGACGACCCGGATCGGCTCGCCGTTCAGCTCGAGCCGGAGCGCGGCCACGAGGGCGTGCTCGGCGAACTTCGCGGCGTTGTACCCGCCGCCGTTCTCGTACGCGACGTGCCCGGCCGTGCTCGTCACCGTGACGATGTCGGCGCTCCCGGCGGCCGCCGCGCGCCGACGGAGGTGCGGGAGCAACGCCGCGACGACCCGCTTCGTGCCGATCACGTTCACCTCGAACATGGCGCGCCAGTCCTCGACGTCCGACTCCTCGACCGACGCGGACCCGAAGGCACCGCCGGCGTTGTTCACGAGCACGTCCGCTCCCCCGAGTTCGTCGACACGGGCGGCCAGCGCCTCGACGTCGGAGGCGCTCGTGATGTCCGCCACGAGGACGTCGGCTCCGGTCGACCCGGCGAGCGCCTCCAGCTTCGAGGCACGGCGGGCGACGGCGAGCACGTCCCACCCGTGCGCGCGGAACAGTCGGACGGTCGCCGCTCCGATGCCCGAGCTCGCTCCGGTGACGACTGCGCGACGAGATGCCATGTGCTTCCTCCAGAGGGACGGGGTGGGATGTCCCAACCGTACCGATCCGGCAAGGTCACGATCGGGTAACGTGACGGGCGATGACGACGGACGCCGCCCCTCCCGCGCCCTCGGCGCCCGCCTCGCAGCTCGAGCCCGGACGTGCGAAGCGCCGTATCCCGATGTGGGACACGGCGCGGTTCCTGGCGGTCACGCTCGTGGTGATCGGCCATGCGATCCAGCGCCAGACGGCGGCGAGCGAGCACGCCCTCGCGCTGTACACCTTCATCTACGCGTTCCACATGCCGGCGTTCGGTGTCATCAGCGGGTACTTCTCCTCCGCCGACACCCCGACCGCGAAGCGCATGCGCCGGACGATCACGGACATCGTCGTGCCGTACATCATCATGCAGACGATCTGGACCGTCGTGCAGGCCCTGGTCGAGGGCGGGAAGAAGTTCAACCCGACGCAGCCGACCTGGACCCTCTGGTTCCTGCTCGCGCTGGGGATCTTCAAGCTGATCCTCCCGTACCTCGCGCAGCTCCGGTGGCCGCTGTTCTGGGCCGTCGTGTTCAGCATCGGCGTCGGCTACTTCGACAACGTCGACTCCACGCTCTCGCTGTCGCGGGCGATCAGCCTCCTGCCGTTCTTCCTGCTCGGCTGGCAGGTGAAGCAGTGGGGCGTCTTCGACCGCTGGTACGAGGCTCCGCGGCGGATCGTGGTCCGGGTGCGCATCGCGGCCGGTGCCGTGTTCGTGGCGTGGGCGGTGGCGTGTGCGATCTGGATCCCGCAGTTCAAGCAGTTCGACCTGCACCACTGGTTCTTCTACGACGACTCGTACTCGGGCCTCGGCGAGGACGCCTGGTGGGCCGGTGCGGTCCGCTTCGGGCTGATGCTGCTGGCGACCCTCCTCACCGCGTCGTTCCTGCTGCTCGTGCCCCGTCGGAACGTCTGGATCACGCAGTTCGGCGCGGCGACGATGTACGTGTACCTGCTGCACACGTTCGTGCTCTACCCGATCCGCGAGTCCGGGGTGCTCGCCGGGCAGCACTCGGCGTGGCCGTACGTGCTGCTCATGGTGGCGATCGCCTGCGCGGTGAGCCTGTTCCTCGCCCAGCCGTTCGTCCGCCGGGGGATGCGCTGGCTCCTCGAACCGAACGTGCGCTGGCTCTTCCGCCGCGAATAGTGAGACTGCGCCCGCGCGTCCGTACCGTGCGAGCCTCCGCCCACGGTGCGAGGGAACGAGCGTCCCACGGCGCGCGGAACCTCGCACAGTGCGGCGCGGGCCAGGAGGCGCGGCTCGCCTCCGCCTCGGTCGTTACGTCCCGAGGCGGGCGCGCTGGTGCCGACGCGACCACCTGCGTACCGTGACGGGCGACGCACAGCCGCGCCGCGCCTCCTGGGCCGAGCGCTGGGCGACCCGACGACCCGACGACCGCCACCGGACAGGAGCACGAGATGACCCAGAACGACGCCGCCCAGTGGCGGTTCGAGACCACGCAGATCCACGCCGGCGCACAGCCCGACCCGACCACGGGGGCCCGCGCGACGCCGATCTACAAGACGACCTCGTACGTCTTCGCGAACTCCGACGAGGCCCGTGACCTCTTCGCCCTGGCCAAGCCGGGCAACATCTACTCGCGCATCATGAACCCGACGAACGACGTCGTGGAGCAGCGGATCGCGGCGCTCGAGGGCGGCTCCGGGGCGCTCCTGGTGTCGAGCGGCCAGGCGGCGGAGACCTACGCGGTGCTCAACATCGCGGGCGCCGGGGACCACATCGTGTCCTCGTCGTCGATCTACGGCGGCACGTACAACCTGTTCAAGTACACGCTCGCGAAGCTCGGCATCGAGACCACGTTCGTCGAGGACCAGGACGACCTCGACGAGTGGCGCCGCGCGGTCCGACCGAACACGAAGCTGTTCTTCGCCGAGACGATCGGCAACCCGAAGATCAACGTGCTCGACATCACCGGCGTCAGCGAGGTCGCCCACGAGTCCGGCGTGCCGCTCATCGTCGACAACACGATCGCGACGCCGTACCTCATCCGTCCGTTCGAGCACGGTGCCGACATCGTCGTGCACTCGGCGACGAAGTTCCTCGGCGGGCACGGCACCGTGATCGGCGGGATCATCGTCGACTCCGGGAAGTTCGCGTGGTCGCAGCACCCGGACAAGTTCCCCGAGTTCAACACGCCGGACCCCTCGTACCACGGCGCGGTCTTCGCCGAGGCCGTCGGCAACGAGCTCGCCTACATCGTCAAGGCCCGGGTGCAGCTGCTCCGCGACCTCGGTGCGTCGAACTCGGCGGACACCGCGTTCGCGCTGCTGCAGGGCATCGAGACGCTGTCGCTCCGCATCGAGCGGCACGTGTCGAACGCGCAGGAGATCGCCGAGTGGCTCGACCGGCACCCGGACGTCGCGACCGTCGCCTACGCCGGGCTGCCGACCTCCCCCTGGTACGCCGCGGCGAACCGCTACGCACCGAAGGGCGTCGGGGCCGTGCTGTCGTTCGAGCTCAAGGGCGGCGTGCCCGCCGGCAAGGCGTTCGTCGACAACCTGCAGCTGTTCTCGCACCTCGCGAACATCGGCGACGTGCGCTCCCTCGTCATCCACCCGGCGTCGACCACGCACTCGCAGCTCACCCCCGAGCAGCAGCTCACCACCGGGGTCACGCCGGGGCTCGTGCGGCTGTCGGTGGGGATCGAGAACGTCGAGGACCTCAAGGCCGACCTCGAGGCCGGGCTCGCCGCTGCCCGTGCGGTCGCGCAGGAGGGCCAGCGCGCGTAGCGGCCCCGCGCGCGGGGCGCGGGGGCGGTCGCGGGGGGCGCGGGCGCTGTCGCGGACCCTCGCGCTCGATGCGTGTGCACCATGCGACGTCCCACGAGTCGATCGACTCGTGGGACGTCGTTGGTTGCGCACACATCCGGTGCGTGTGCATGGTGCGACGATCCACGCGTCGAACGACGAGTGCGATGTCGGAACATGCGCACGCACGCCGCCGCACCCGCACGCACGCAGCCGCACCCGCCACGCGAGCCCCCGCGACCGCCCGCGACCGCCCGCGACCCGCCGCAGTGGACCCGCGACGCGCCGGACGTGACGTAACACTGGCGGCCCGCGCCGCGCCTCCCGGCAGACTGGACCCGATGGACTGGCAGACGACCCCCGAGGACTCCGTGCCGTCCACCCTCGTGCCCGGAACCGAACTCGGCACGCTCGGCAAGCCCCCGGTGACCGGCGCCTGGCGCCCGGGCGACCACCCCGGCTCCCGGCACTTCGCGTCCCTCGGTGAGCAGTGGGTGCGGGGTGGACGCATCCCCGCCGTGCGCGTGGCGTACGAGACCTGGGGCACGCTCAACGCCGACCGCGACAACGCGGTCCTGGTGTTCCACGCGCTGACCGGCGACTCGCACGTCGCCGGAGCACCCGGTCCCGGACACCGCACCGCGGGCTGGTGGGGCGACGTCGTCGGCCCCGGCCGGGCGATCGACACCGACCGGTGGTTCGTCGTCGCGCCGAACATGCTCGGCGGCTGCCAGGGCACGACCGGGCCGTCGTCGGTGTCGCCGAACGGCCTCGAGTGGGGATCCCGCTTCCCGTTCGTCACCGTGCGCGACCAGGTGGCGGTGCAGGCGCAGCTGGCCGACCGGCTCGGCATCGACGTCTTCGCGGCCGTCGTCGGCGGGTCGATGGGCGGCATGCACGCGCTCGAGTTCGCCGTCACCCACCCTGCACGGGTGTCCCGGCTCGCGGTGCTGGCGAGCACGGCGCAGACCACCGCCGACCAGATCGCCGCGAACTCGCTGCAGCGCGCTGCGATCCAGATGGACCCGGCGTTCGCGGGCGGCGACTACTACGAGGCCGACGCCGGCGAGGGCCCCCACCGCGGGCTGGCGCTGGCTCGGCGGATGGCGTTGATGACCTACCGGGCGTCCGACGAGCTGAACGGCCGGTTCGCCCGCTCGTGGCAGAGCGACGTCTCACCGCTCGGCGACGACGGCCGCTTCTCGGTCGAGAGCTACCTCGACTTCCACGGCAACAAGTTCACCCGTCGGTTCGACGCGAGCTCCTACGTGACGCTCACCCACGCGATGGACTCGCACGACGTCGGAGCCGGTCGGGGCGGGATCGCGGCGGCGCTGGCGCAGGTCACGGCCCGCACGCTCGTGGTCGGGGTGTCGAGCGACCGGTTGTTCCCGATCGAGGACCAGCACCGCATCGCGGCCGGCGTGCCGGACACCCTCGACGGTGACCGTGCGGCCGTGATCGAGAGCGAGTTCGGGCACGACGGGTTCCTGATCGAGCACGAGGCCGTGGGGGCGCACCTCCGGCGGCTCTTGGACGCATAACGCTTGCAATGACGATCGCGGCACCATCCGACACGGGATGGCGCGCCGAACACCCCCCAACGGGTGTCGCGCGTGGAATGATGGCGTGGTGCCCAGCCTGAACCAGGCTCGGTTTTCCCTCAGCCACACCGCCACGACCAGGACACCGATGGACTTCATCGCACAGGAACGCGACCGCTTGCTCCGGTCGACGACCCGTGTCGTCGGCATCGTCTGCGCCCTGGTGTCGGTCGTCGCGGTGATCTGCGCCCTCGCGGTCCCGGTCGTCCCGCTGCTCGGCGGGCTCGCCTGCATCGCGATCATGATCGCCGGCTTCCTGGTCTTCGGGTGGAACGGCTCGGTGTGGTGGACGGCGCTCATCCTCGCCTCGGGCCTCGGCGCGCTCGCACTCCTGCTGCTCGGCGTCGACGAGACAGCGCGTCCGATCATCGCCTCCGCGGTGGTGCCCCTCGCCGCCGGCAGCATCTCGGCACCGCTCATGTCCCAGCGCGGGAAGCCCGTGGGACTCGGGCTGACCATCGTCGCCGGGGCGGCCGTCGTCGTCGCGATCGTCTGGGCGAGCGGCAGCGTCCTCGCCGCCCCGGTCACCGGCGCGCTGCTCGGGTGGGTGCTCATCGCCGTCGTGACGATCTGGATCTCCCGGAGCATCCCGCGCGTCGCCCGCCGGATCTACAGCATCGGCACCGCGCACCGCGCCGAACGCCAGGCGAGCGAGACCGAGGCGCAGCGACGACAGGGTGCGCGGCTCCTGCACGACACCGTGCTCGCCACGCTGACCCTCCTCGCGCACTCCGGCGTGGGCGTCTCCGAGCAGGCGATGCGTGAGCAGGCCGCCGAGGACGCCCGACTCCTCCGCCACCTCCGTCTCGGTGCGACGCCGCAGCCGCAGCAGTCCGGCGACTACTCGCTCACCCGCGAGGAAGAGTCCCCGCTCGGCCAGACCCTCGAGTCGGTCAAGCAGCGCTTCGGCCGCATGGGCCTCGAGGTGAGCTGGCACGGCACCGGGCAGGTCCTCCTGCCGTCGAACGTGCTCGACGCCTTCCTGCTCGCGCTCGGCGAGTGCCTCGAGAACGTCCGCCGGCACGCCGGCGTCGGCGAGGCGCACGTCACGATCGTGCACGACAACGAGATGGTCCGCGCGATGGTCACCGACTCCGGCGTCGGCTTCGACCTCACCCACGTCAGTGCCGAACGGCTCGGCTTCAAGGAGAGCGTGGTGAACCGCCTCCGCGAGGTCGGCGGCGACGCGAAGCTCTTCTCCGCGCCGGGATCCGGCACGACCGTCGTCCTGGAGGCACCCAGATGAGCCGCGTCCCCGAGGACACCATCAGCCGCGGCCTCCCCGGCGAGACCGTGCAGCCCGCTCCGCGGACCCGACGGGAGGCGCGGGAGCGGTACCGGGGCAGCGAACGTCGGCAGGCGCGCGGCCTCCCCTCCACCTCCACCGGCGCGCGCTCGCTGCGGCAGGCCGCCAAGCCCGGCGCCTCGCTCGGCGCCGGTTACCTCGGACTCGGCGCCGCGGTCCTCACCGGCATCGAAGCCGTCGCGGGGATCGTCTTCTTCCTCATCCGCTGGACGGAGTTCACCGACCCGTGGCTGCCCGCGGCGGCCTGGGCGCTCTACCTCGTCGCCGCCGTCGGGGTCGGGCTCAGCCTGCTCACCTACGGCGAACGACTGACCGGGCTCGCCTTCGCGTTGATCTGCGTCGTCCTCGGCTGCGTCGTGACGCTCGACTTCATCGGCATCTGGCCTGAGCACGACATCGCCCACTCGGCGTCCGCGTCCGTCGCCGCCGGGTTCGCGCTCCTGCCCGTCGCGACCCTGCGCCCGGCCCGCGAGGTCGCCGCCGCCATCGCCGTCCTCGGCCTCGCGTTCGTCGGGATGGCGGTCGCCTCGACGCCGATCACGAGCGACACCCTGCCCGCGATCGTGTCCACCGTGGCGCTCGTGACCGTCCCGCCGTCGATCGCGCTCTTCGTGGTGCACCGGTTCCGCCAGCTCGTGCAGCGTGAACTCGACCGCGTCCTCGTGCAGAGCAACGTGCAGGCACCGCAGTTCGCCGTGGGCATGCTCGCCTCCGACGAACTCGCCCGGCTCGACCTCGCCGCCGAGAAGCTCCTCGACGCCGTCGCCAACGGCAGCGACCCCCTCCCGCTCTCGGACGCGTCCGCCTCGGTCGCCGCGTCGCTCGCCACCGAGCTGCGCCTGCACCTCATCGAGGGCCGCCGCGAGACCTGGCTGTACCACGCGATCACGGAGTCCGACAACCTCGGCCGCTCGGTCAGCGTCGCCGATCCGCAGTCGCTCGCGGGCCACCTCTCTCCCGCGCAGCGCGACGGGCTGCTGCAGACGCTCTGGCAGATGGTCGGCGACGGCAAGCAGACCCAGGCCGGATCACCGGTCGTCTCCGTGACGCTCGGCCCCGTCGGCTCGGACGGGCACCCCGTCACCGACGAGACGATGGACGTCCCGGTCGTCTTCGAGTCGCGCGGTGTCCCCCGGCGTCGACTCGGCCCGACCGCGTGGAGCGCCCTGCAGCGGATCGGCCCGTACCAGGACTCCGTCCGCGACGGCGTGCTGCACGTCGTCGCGCACTGCGTCGTCGACCGACATCCGTCGATGTAGTCGTCGCACGGAACCGGCTGGCCCGACTGCCGGACACCCTGACCAGCCTGCCCGTGCCCCGTGGTCCGTCCCCCTAGGATCGGCCCACGACCGCCCCCGAGAAAGGACGCCACCATGGCGACTCCAGAGGAACCGATCCGACTCGCACTCGTCGACGACCACAGGATGCTCCTCGGCGCGCTCACCGAGTGGATCCGGAACGCAGCCGACGACATCACGCTCGTCGCCGCCGTCACCACCTGGCCCGAGCTCCTCACGAGCCCGGCGTTCCCGGTCGACGTCGTGCTGCTCGACCTCGACCTCAAGGACTCGATCCCGGTCTCGTTGAAGATCTCGACGCTCAAGACCGCCGGTGTGAAGACCGTCGTGATGAGCACCTACTCGGAGCCGAACGTCGTCCGCGAGGCCCTCGCCTCCGGCGCCCTCGGCTACCTCGTGAAGAGCGAGGACGCCGAGATGATCGTCGAGGCCATCCGCTCCGCCCAGCGCGGCGAGCAGTACGTCTCCGCCGAGCTCGACCTGGCGATCAACAGCGGTGACGTCGGTGGCGTGCCGAAGCTCAGCGCCCAGGAGCGTCGCGTCATGGCGCTGTACGGCGGCGGCGAGCCGGTGAAGAGCGTCGCGTACCAGCTCGGCATCTCCGAGGAGACCGCGAAGAGCTACCTCAAGCGCATCCGCGAGAAGTACCGCGTCGCGGGCTTCGACGTCGGCACGAAGGTGGCGCTGCGGAAGCGCGCGATCACCGACGGCATCATCGTCCAGGACGGCAGCCCGCTGGGTCTGTAGCGCCCCGCGCGCCGCGCGCGCCGCGCGTTCCGCGCGCCACGTGCGCTTCGTGAGCAGAAGAGGTC
>NZ_MJGR01000034.1:133223-142786 GCF_001865105.1 Curtobacterium sp. MCBA15_016 | reverse complement strand
CCGACCTCTTCTGCTCACGATCGGCGGTCTGCCGCACCGTCGACGGACTGGAGGCGCGGTGCGGGGCCGCCCCGCGCCTCCTGGCCGGTGGGACCCGCGTCAGCCCAGCGGGACGGGCGCGGTGATCGGGCCGGTGGTCGGCGATGACGACCGGAGCGACGCACGGCGGGTGCTGCGGCGCTCGGCGCCGTAGCTCACCATCGTCATGAGGACACCGAGCAGCGCCAGCACGATGCCGAGCCACCCCGGCGCCTTGAAGCCGAACCCGGCAGCGATGACCGCGCCGCCCAGGGCCGCACCGATCGAGTTGCCGATGTTGAACGCCGAGTGGTTGAGCGCCGCCGCGATGGTCCGTGCGTCTCCGGCGACGTCCATCAGGCGGGACTGCACGGCCGGCGGGATCGCGGACGAGGTCGCACCGAGCAGGAACGCCCCGAGGAACACCCCCCACACCCACTGCGCGGTGAGGACGGTGACGAGCAGGGCGCCGATCAGCGCGAACATGCCGACGTAGATCGTGCGCTTGACGCTGTGGTCGGCCAGGTGCCCGCCGAGCACGCCACCGATGACCATGCCGATGCCGACGACCACGAGGACGAGCGGCACGAACGACTCCGACAGCCCCGTGACGTTCTGCACGAGCGGCGAGATGTACGAGTAGACCGCGAAGAAACCGCCGAAGCCGACGGCTCCGAGGCCCATGACCATCCAGACCTGCGGCACGCGGAACGCCCTGAGCTCGCGGCCGATCGTCGCGTGCTCGTCACGGGCGCTGCGCGGCACGAAGGCCCACACCGCGAGGAACGTCAGGGCGAACAGGACGGCGACGACGCCGTACGCGATGCGCCAGCTGGCGACCTGCCCGACCCAGGTGATCGCCGGGACGCCCACGACGTTCGCGACCGACAGGCCGAGCAGCACCATCGCGATGCCCTTGCCGCGCTTGCCCGGACCCATGATGTCGCCCGCCACGATCGACGCGATGCCGAAGTACGCACCGTGCGGGAGCCCCGCGACGAACCGCGCCACGAGCACGAGGCCGAACGACGGCAGGATCGCGCTCGCGACCGTCGCCAGGACGAACCCGACGAGCAGCACGAGGATCAGGCCCTTGCGCGGGAACTTCGCCGACATCGCCGCGATCGTGGGGGCACCGACGACGACACCGAGGGCGTACGCGCTCACGAGCCAGCCGGCGTGCGCGATCCCGGCGTCCGGGTCGAGGCCGTACTGGCGCGGCAGGAGCGCCTCGGCGATGTTCGGCAGGAGCCCCATCGCGACGAACTCGGTCGAACCGATGGCGAACCCGCCGAGGGCGAGGGCGATGAGCGCGAGTGCGCGACGCGCAGGCGTGAGCTGGGACATGGTGCCTGTTTCGGGACGGGAGGAGCGGGACGGGTTCCGGACGTCGACTCGCGTGAGTCGGCTGGGACCGTCGGTGCGCGTGGCCGCCGCACCGTGCCTCCGTGCCGTCGACGTCGCTGACGATGCGACCGGGAACGGGCGGAGGGTGGTCCTGGTTCAGCGGCGAACGTGGACGGCCGGCCACCGAAAGCGACCGGTCTCAGCAGTGTAGACCGCTCCAAAGGCCGAACGGAAGTCGCCCGGCCGAATCGATTCGACCCGCGTCAGGCGGCGCGACGCTCCGGCTCCGCGTGGGCCGCGACGACGAGCCCCGGGAGTTCGTCACGGTGGACCCACCCGGCGCCGCACTCGGTGCAGCTCGCCCAGGCGGTGTCGCCGTGTTCATCCGAGTCGATGACGACCGTCCGCAGGTCGCAGTCGGGGCACCAGCCGTCGTGCATCATCACGTGCTCCTCGTCGTCGTGCGGACGCGTTCCGTCCGACACCGACAGGACACACCCGACCACCGACATCCGTGGGAGGTGCTCGGCGTGTCGCTCAGTCGTCGAGCGCAGCCTCGAGCCGCTCGAGCTTGCCGTCGATCTCGCCGGTGTGCCCCGGGCGGATGTCGGCCTTGAGCACGAGGGACACCCGCGTGCCGTACGCCCCGACGGCCTCAGTGGCGCGCTTGACGACGTCCATGACCTCGTCCCACTCCCCCTCGACCTCGGTGAACATCGACGAGGTGCGGTTCGGCAACCCGCTCTCGCGGACGATCCGCACGGCGGCCGCGACGGCGTCGTGCACGGACCCGTCCGAGCTCGCGGAGGGACCACCGGACGGGGCGACGGAGAACGCGACGATCATGCGTCCATCCTGCCCCCTGCCGGGACGACCGGCACAGCGGTGGCACGGGCCCGCACGCCGAGCCGGACGATCGCGACGACGCTCCAGACCAGCACCGCGACCTCGAGCGCGTTCCGGAGCGTGAGGACCACGAGCACCCAGGGCTGCACGGTGAGCACCTGGTCGTAGAACCCGGGGTAGATCACCTGCGTCAACAGCGCCATCGGGATCGCAGCGACGGCGACGGGCAGGAAGCGCCGGGCGCTCGGACGACCGGCGACGAGCCCCCACACGATCGGCACGGCCAACCACCCGATGTACTGCGGCGACCCGACCTTGTTCGCGGCGACCAGCGCGGCCACCAGGAGCAGTGCCAGCAGCGGCGCGGCCTCGGCCCGGTGCGCGCCGCGGTGCACGGCCCAGAGCGCGAGCAGCACCCCACCGACGACGACCACGGCCATGAGCGGCGTCGACACCGCGGCTGCCGCGTGCGTCCCGGCGCCGGACACCTCGAACGTCAGGATCTGCTGGTCGTAGTAGACCGCGGCACCGGGGAAGCCGAGCGCCGCCGCCCACATGAAGGGGGTCGCGAGGGGCGCCTCGATCTGCAGCGCACGGCCGCTCTGCTGCCCCACGAACGAGAACAGGTGCGCCGCTCCCCCGTAGAGGACGTCGACGAGGACGATGAGCGCCGTCAGCACGAGCGCACCGACGAGCACCCCGCGGCGGTGTCCACGGCGGAGCAGCAGGAGGACGCCCACGAGCGCCGCGGGCCAGACCTTCGTCCACGCGCCGGCGGTGAACAGCGCCGAGGCGACGGCCGGCCGCGACGCGACGAAGGCGACCCCGACCAGGGCGAGGACGGTCGCGACGGTGTCGATGCGCCCGAGGCCGATCGGCCCGAGGGCGAGCAGGAAGGCGAGCCACCACCACACGACGCGCACGCCGAGCCCACGGAAGCGCCACAGGAACGCGCACGCGACGGCGTCGAGCACGACCATGAGCACGAGCCACCCGGTGCCGATCGACGTCACGCCCGCGACGGCGGCAGCGGCCATCGGGACGATCGCGAGGATCGGGTACACCCAGTCCTCGTCGATCCCGACCCAGAACCCGGACGCGTGCCCGGTCTCGATCCAGCGCCGGTAGGTGATCGTGACGTCGCCGAGCGGCAGGTTCGCCGACACGGAGGTCAGCCACCAGAGGACCGCGTGCACGGCGGCGAACGCCACGACGAACGCCGCGACCTCGGGCCACCGCGAACGCCACCGCGAACGCCACACCGTCCTCTGCACCGGACGAGCGTAGCGGCACGCCCGTCACAGGTTCCCCCGAGCATGACGTGTCACCGTTCCCCTCGTGACCTCCGACACCCCGCGCACGCGCCGCAGAGCCGTCATCTGGATCGCGGTCGTCGCCGCGGTCGTCGTCATCGGCGTCGTCGCCGCGATCGTCGGCACGAACCTCTACACGAGCAGCGAGAACGCCAAGGCCTCCGCCGCGCCGAGCGTCGCCGCGAGCCGCGCCCCGTCGACGCTCGACGCCGCGGACCTGTCCGGCGCGTGGACGGTCGGCGGGGACTCCGAGGCCGGGTACCGCGTCCACGAGGTCCTGAACGGCTCGGACGTCACCGTCACCGGGCGCACCGACAGCGTCACCGGCAGCGCGACCGTCGACGGCACCGCGATCACGAAGGCGACCATCACCGTGCAGGTCGCCGACATCGCCACGGACTCGGCCCAGCGCGACTCGTACTTCCGCGACTCGGCGCTCGACACGTCGGCGTTCCCCACCGCGACCTTCACGCTCACCGAGCCGATCGCGGACGCGGTCCCGTCCGGCTCCGGCACGACGAAGGTCGAGGCCACCGGGGACCTCACGCTGCACGGCGTCACGAAGTCGGTCGCCGCGACGCTCGAGGTCGGGCTGAACGGCGACGGCGTCGACGTCTCCGGCTCGATCCCGATCACCTTCTCGGACTTCGGCGTGCAGGCCCCGAGCCTCGGCTTCGTGCAGGTCGACGACGCGGGTGCGGTCGAGTTCCTCGTGCACGCGACCCCCGCGAGCTGACGCGCACGACGCGCGTCACGCCCCGGACGTGACCACCTGACGGCCAGGAGGCGCGGTGCCGGCCCGCACCGCGCCTCCCGTCCGTCGCCGCTCGCGGCTACCCCCGCGCGTCGCCCTCGACGACGAGGTCGCGCACCACGCCCGCCAGCTGCTCGACCAGTGCCGCCATGGTGAACGGCCCACCCCCGGACGCCCGTCGCGCCGCGATCCCGTGCACCACCGCAGCCGAGGCGGCCAGGTGCGCCAGGTCGGACGGCGACAGCGACGACCCGGACGCCTCCGCCGCACCCTGCCGAGCCGCCACGAGCGCCCCGAGCACCCCGCCGAGGACGTCACCGGCACCGGCGGCCGCGAGCCACGGTGTCGCCGACGAGGCCACGAGCCGCACCGACCCGTCGGGTGTCGCGACGTGCGTGGCGGACCCCTTCAGGAGCACGACGCTCCCGGTCTGCGCGGCGGCACGGAGCGCGGCCGCGGCCGGGTCCTGCTCGATGGCCTCCCGCGACTCGTGCAGGACGTTGGCGAGCTCCCCCGCGTGCGGCGTCAGCACCGCGAGGGGCCCCAGCTCGACGAGCGGGATCGCCCCGGCGTCGACCACCACGGGGACCCCGTCGTCCGAGGCGTGCCGGAACCCCTCCGCCGTCACGTCGTCCAGGTCGTCGAGCGAGCCCGCCGAGATCCCGGAGCCGACGAGCCACGCCTGCACCCGTCCGACCCCGGCGACGACCTCGGGACGCCGCGCGAGCACGTGGTCCGACGCGCGGGACGGTCCGGCGTACCGGACCATCCCGACGCCGGTGTGCACGGCGGCGTCGACGCCCAGCACGGCGGCACCCGGGTACTGGTCGGAGCCGGTCGCGACGCCGAGGACACCCCGCCGGTACTTGGTGGAGTCGCCGTGCGGGGCGGTGGTCCAGGCGGCGGCGTCGGTCGGGGCGAAGGGGACGAAGTCGTTCACGAGACGCCACGTTACGGTGGAGCGCATGAGCCTGTTCCTGCCCGGTCGTGTGGTGGTCTTCGACTACGGCGAGGTGATCAGCCGGACGCCGCACGCGTCGCGGGACGCCCTCGTCGCGGCGACCGGGGTGCCGGCGGACGAGCTCTTCCCCGTCTACCAGGAGCTCCGGCACGACCTGGACCGCGGCGACCTCTCCGTCGTGGACTACTGGCGGTCGATCGCCGAGCGCACCGGCCGGACGTGGCGCATCACCGACATCCACCGGTTCTGGGCGATCGACTTCACCGGCTGGTTCGAGGTCGAGCCGGAGACCCTCGCGATCGTCGAGGAGCTGCACGACGCCGGCACCCGGGTCGCCCTGCTGTCGAACGCCGGGTTCGACTTCGGTGACCCGTACCGCCGGTCCCCGATGGGCTCCCTGTTCGAGACCGTCGTGGTGAGCGCCGAGGAGCACGTCCTGAAGCCGGACGCCTCGATCTACCTGGACACGTGCGCGCGCCTGGGAATCGACACCGCGCAGATGGTGTTCGTCGACAACAGGGCCGAGAACGCCGCCGGCGCGGAAGCGATCGGGGCGGTCGGCCACCACTACACGTCGCCCGCCGGACTCCGCGCGTTCCTGCAGGAGCTCGCGACCGGGGCGACCGCCGAGAAGGAGCCCGCGTGACGCACGCCCTGTTCGAACCGATCACCATCCGCGACCTGACCGTCCGCAACCGCATCTGGGTCTCCCCGATGTGCCAGTACTCGGTCGAGGCGCAGGACGGCGTGCCGACGCCGTGGCACCTCGTGCACCTCGGCGGCTTCGCCAAGGGCGGTGCCGGCGCGGTCGTGGTCGAGGCCACGGGCGTCGTGCCGGAGGGGCGGATCAGCCCGCAGGACCTCGGGCTGTGGAACGACGAGCAGCGCGACGCGTTCCGCCCGATCGTCGACTTCATCCACTCGCAGGGCGCCGCCGCGGGCGTCCAGCTCGCGCACGCCGGCCGCAAGGCGTCGACGTTCCGCCCGTGGGAGTCGACGCACGGCTCCGTGCCGGCGGACCAGGGCGGCTGGAACACCGTGGCACCGTCCGCGGTCGCCTTCGACGGGTACGCCGAGCCGCGCGAGCTCGCCACCGAGGACATCCGCGTGGTGGCCCTGGCGTTCGCCGCTGCCGCTCGACGCTCGGTCGAGGCCGGCTTCGACCTCGTCGAGATCCACGCCGCGCACGGCTACCTGCTGCACCAGTTCCTGTCGCCGTTGAGCAACCACCGGACCGACTCGTACGGCGGCTCACTCGAGAACCGCGCCCGCGCCCTGCTCGAGGTACTGGACGCCGTCCGTGCAGAGGTCGGCGCGGGCTTCCCGGTCGTCGTCCGCTTCTCGGCGACCGACTGGGTCGAAGGCGGCCTGACGCTCGAGGAGACCACGCAGGTCGCGCGCTGGGCCGCCGAGCACGGTGCCGACCTCGCCGACGTCTCGACCGGTGGCAACGTCGCGAGCGCCCCGATCCCGGTCGGCCCGGGTTACCAGGTGCCCTTCGCCGACGCGATCAAGCGCGACGCCGGCATCGGCACGATCGCGGTCGGCATGATCTCGGAGGCGTTCCAGGCCGAGCAGATCGTGGCGACCGGCCAGGCGGACGTCGTCATGGTGGGCCGCGAGTTCCTGCGCGACCCGGGCTTCCCGCTCCGCGCCGCCGTCGAGCTCGGCGTCTCCGTGGACTACGAGCCGCAGCAGTACCACCGCGCGCGTGTGACGGCGTAGGCCGTTCTGTACGTTCTCTCGGCTTGGCAGCGTGCCAGGCAGTACGATTGCCTCACTGTGGACGATCCCCCGAACAGTTCTTCGCCTCACTCATCCGCCGCTCACTCGGTGAGCTGCACTGCCTCGCGCCCTGCGGGAGGTGAATCATGAGTCCGATCGACATCGTCATGCTGATCGGCGGCATCCTGCTGACACTCGGCACCGGTGTCTTCGTCGCGTCCGAGTTCGCGCTGGTCAACCTCGACCGCGCCGACGTCGAGGCCCGGCGAGACCGCGGTGAGACCGGCCTCGCACCCGTCATCGGTGCGTTGAAGGTCACCTCGACGCACCTCTCCAGCGCGCAGCTCGGCATCACGCTGACGACCCTGCTCACCGGCTACCTGCTCGAGCCGTCGATCGCGAAGCTGCTCGAAGCGCCGTTCCTCGCGATGCGGCTGCCCGAGGCGATCGTCGAGACCGTCGGCTCGATCGTGGCGCTCGTCATCGCGACCCTGCTGTCGATGATCCTCGGCGAGCTCGTGCCGAAGAACTTCGCGCTCGCGCTCCCCCTGCAGACCGCGAAGCTCGTCGTGCCGCTGCAGATCGCGTTCACCACGGTGTTCAAGCCGGCCGTCGCGGTGCTGAACGGCACCGCCAACGCCGTGCTCCGGGCGATGGGCATCGAGCCGCAAGAGGAACTGTCCGGTGCGCGCAGCGCCGAGGAGCTCACCTCGCTGCTGCGTCGGTCCGCGTCCGAGGGCTCCCTCGAACAGGACACCGCGACGCTGCTCGAACGGACGATCTCGTTCTCCGAACTGAGCGCCAGCGACGTGATGACCCCGCGCCCCCGGCTCTCCACGATCCGCGTGTCCGAGTCCGCCGACGACGTCATCGCGCTCGCCCGGAAGACCGGGTTCAGCCGCTTCCCCGTCATCGAGGAGGACGCGGACGACGTCGTCGGCATCGTGCACGTGAAGCAGGCCGTCGCCGTGCCCCGCGAGAAGCGCCCCGAGGTCCCCGTCGGCGCCCTCATGACCGACGCCGAGCGCGTCCCCGAGACCATGCCCGGCGACACGCTGCTCGCCGAGGTCCGCGGTCGCGGCTACCAGATGGTGATCGTCGTCGACGAGTACGGCGGCACCGCGGGGGTCGTGACGCTCGAGGACCTCATCGAGGAGATCGTCGGCGAGGTGTCCGACGAGCACGACCGTGCACGGATCGACGTCGTCCGGTCGCGCAACTGGCTGACGTTCCCGGGGCTCCTCCGCCCGGACGAGCTCGAGGACCGCGCTGGTGTGAAGGTCCCCGAGGACGGCCCGTACGAGACCGTCGGCGGGTTCATCATGTCTACCCTCGGGCGGCTCCCGGCCGTCGGTGACGAGGTGCCGCTCGAGGACGGCGTGTTCCGCGTCGAACGCCTCGACGGGCGCCGCATCGACCGGATCCGCTGGACGCCCACGCCGCCGGAGACCCCGGCGACCGGCATCATCATCCCGGCCACGAAGGCCACGGCCTCGAAGGCCACTGCGAAGGGCGGCACCCGATGAGCTCCGACTGGTGGGGCATCTTCTGGCTCGTCGTCCTCCTGATGGGCAACGCCTACTTCGTCGCGGCCGAGTTCGCCGTCATCTCCGCACGCCGCTCCCAGATCGAGCCGCGCGCGGAAGAGGGCTCGCGCGCCGCACAGATGACGCTCTGGGCGATGGAGCACGCCACCCGCATGCTCGCCACCACCCAGCTCGGCATCACGGTGTGCTCGCTGCTCATCCTCAACGTCTCCGAGCCGGCGATCCACCACCTGCTCGAGGTCCCGCTGCACCTCACGGGCTGGAGCGTCGAGGTCATCGGCGTCGTGGCGTTCGTGTTCACGCTGCTGCTCGTGTCGTTCCTGCACGTGGTGTTCGGCGAGATGGTCCCGAAGAACATCTCGTTCTCGATGCCCGACCGTGCGGCGCTCCTCCTCGTGCCGACGCTCTGGTACATCGGCCACGGCCTGCACTGGGTGGTCGTCGGCCTGAACGAGGTCGCGAACGCCGTGCTCCGGCTCTTCCGGGTCGAGCCGAAGGACGAAGCCGTGAGCGCGTTCACCGTCGAGGAGGTCCAGACCATCGTCGAGCAGTCCCGCCGCGAGGGCACCCTCACCGACGACGGCAAGCTCGCCCTGGCGTTCGAGTTCACCGAGAAGAAGGTCAAGGACGTCGCCGTGCCGATGGCCGAGCTCGTCACCCTCCCCGAGGACGCCACCCCGGGTGACGTCGAGCGGGCCGTGGCCCAGCGCGGGTTCTCGCGGTACGTGCTCGTGGCCGAGGACGGCTCCCCCACGGGCTACGTGCACGTGAAGGACGTCATCGACCTCCGACCGGACGAGTACGACGACCCGGTGCCGCCGAAGCGGATCCGGCAGCTCATCTCGCTGTACACGGAGATGGACCTCGAGGACGCCCTGGCGACCATGCGCGCCGCCGGTCGTCACGTGGCGCGGGCGTTCGACGCCGAGGGCCGGACGCTCGGTGTGCTCTTCCTCGAGGACATCCTCGAGGAGCTCGTGGGCACCGTCGAGGACGCGACCCGCCGGCGGTAGACGCGCGCACCTGCAGACAGGAGGCGCGGTGCCAGCCGG
>NZ_MJGR01000034.1:15789-132628 GCF_001865105.1 Curtobacterium sp. MCBA15_016 | reverse complement strand
ACCGCGCCTCCCGTCCGCCCGTGGTCGCCACCCGAGACTCGGCTGGGCGGACAGTTTCGCGGCCTGTGTGCCACGAAACTGTCCGCGGCGCCGAGTCTCGCCGCCCCCGCGCGCGGCGCGACGCCGCGGCGGGGCGGGCGCTGCGCTACCAGCTGACGGGGAGCGGCTTGCCCTCCTCGTAGCCGGCGGCCGACTGGATGCCGACGAGCGCCCGCTCGGAGAACTCCGCGAGGGACGACGCCCCCGCGTACGTCGCCGAGCTGCGGACACCGGTGGTGATCATGTCGAGCAGGTCCTCGACGCTCGGCCGCTCCGGGTCGAGGTAGATCGTCGACGACGAGATCCCCTCGGCGAAGAGCGCCTTGCGGGCCCGCTCGTAGGGGTCGAGGCGCTCGAAGCGCTCCCGGACGGCCTTGGCACTGGCCATGCCCCAGCTCTCCTTGTACGCCTTGCCCGCGGCGTCGCGCCGGAGGACTCCGGGCGCCTCGAGCGTGCCCGCGAACCACGAGCCGATCATCACGGCGGACGCACCGGCGGCGAGGGCGAGCGCCACGTCGCGCGGGTACCGGACGCCGCCGTCGGCCCACACGTGCGCGCCGAGCGACCGGGCCGCGGCGGCGGTCTCGAGCACGGCGGAGAACTGCGGGCGACCGACGGCGGTCATCATGCGCGTGGTGCACATGGCGCCGGGTCCGACGCCGACCTTGATGATGGTCGCACCGGCCTCGACGAGGTGGGCGACCGCGTCGGCGGTGACGACGTTGCCTGCGACCAGCGGGATGTCGAGGCCGAGGGCGGCGACGGTGCGGAGGGCGCGGAGCATGCCCTCCTGGTGGCCGTGCGCGGTGTCGAGGACGAGCACGTCGACGCCGGCGGCCGCGAGCGCCTGCGCCTTCGCGGCGACGTCGCCGTTGATGCCGATCGCGGCAGCGACCCGCAGGCGTCCGGACGCGTCGACGGCGGGCCGGTAGATGTCCGAGCGGATCGCACTGGTCTGGCTGACCGTGCCGACGACCTTGCCGTGCCGCATGACCGGCGCGAAGTCGACCTCGGCCGCGGTCAGCACGTCGTACACGTGCCGGGGCGTGCCGGCGTCCTCGGCGTCGATCGCGGTGGAGGCGCCGTGCAGCAGGTCGCCGAGCGTGGCGTCGGGACCCGCGTCGCCGAGGCGCCCGGCGGGGACGCAGCCGAGGTACTCGCCGGCGGCGTCGCGGACGACCACGCCCCGTCCGGCGACGGGCAGGAGCTGCTCGAGGGCCTCGGCGACCGTGGTGTGCGCGCCCATGTCGTAGGCGGTGTCGAAGTCGACCGGCTGGTCCTTGACCCAGCGGATCGCGGCGTCGAGGTCCTGCAGGTGCATGTCCTGCGGCAGCACGCCCAGGCCGCCGCGTCGGGCGAGCGTGGCGGCGAGGCGCGGCCCGGTGACCGAGTTCATGTTGGCGCTGACGATCGGGATGGTCGCACCGGACCCGTCGTTCGCCGAGAGGTCCACGTCGAACCGGCTCGTCACCGCCGACCGGCTGGGGACGAGGAAGACGTCGGAGTAGGTCAGGTCGTGTGTCGGCCGCGTCTCGTAGAACCTCATGGGCCCCACTGTACGGCTCCCCAGGGTGGCCGGTCTGGGCGGCTCGGCACGCCTCCGGTGCGACACGCGCGACACCCGGTCGGGAGGCGCGACCCGCCTCCGCCTGACACCGAACGGTCATCTGCGAGCGGCTAGGCTTGGGACCTGTGCGAGGCAGGGTTGCCACGCACGACACACACGAGCATCTATCGACGGAGAGTGGGCGATCGGCTGTGTCGAGCCATCTGACCGGAACGGACGAGACCGCGGGCGAATTCGGGGCGAACGAGTGGCTCGTCGACGAGCTCTACGAGCAGTTCGTCGCCGACAAGGAGTCCGTCGACAAGTCCTGGTGGCCGGTCCTCGAGAGCTACCACCGCACCCAGGGTGGCGACGCGTCCGCACCGGCTCCGTCCCCCTCCGCCCCCGCTGCTCCGGCCGCCTCCGAGCAGCAGCAGTCCACGACCCAGCAGCCCGCGACCGGTGACGCACCCGGCGAGGCGAAGTCCGGGCCGATCCAGGCGAAGACCACGTCGCGCCAGCCCACGCCGCAGCCGATCCCGGCCGAGGCCAACGACGAGGCCGACGACCACGAGGAGACCCACGAGGACGTGGCGACCCCGCTCCGGGGCATGGCGAAGACGCTCGCCTCGAACATGGACGCCTCGCTCACGGTCCCGACCGCGACGAGCGTGCGGACGATCCCGGCGAAGCTGATGATCGACAACCGCATCGTCGTGAACAACCACCTGCGTCGGGCCCGCGGCGGCAAGATCTCGTTCACGCACCTCATCGGGTGGGCGATGGTGCAGGCACTCAAGGACTTCCCGAGTCAGAACGTCTTCTACGAGGAGCGCGACGGCAAGCCCTTCGTGGTCGCTCCCGCGCACGTCAACCTCGGCATCGCGATCGACGTCCCGAAGAAGGACGGCTCCCGCTCCCTGCTCGTCCCGAGCATCAAGCGCGCCGAGACCCTCACGTTCGGGCAGTTCCTCTCCGCCTACGAGGACCTCGTCAAGCGTGCACGCGACAACAAGCTCACGCCGGCCGACTTCCAGGGCACGACGATCTCGCTGACGAACCCGGGCGGCATCGGCACGGTCCACTCGGTGCCGCGCCTGACGAAGGGGCAGGGTGCCATCATCGGCGCCGGTGCCCTCGAGTACCCGGCGCAGTTCCAGGGCTCGGCGGCGAAGACCCTCGTCGAACTCGGCATCGGCAAGACCATCACGCTGACGAGCACCTACGACCACCGTGTCATCCAGGGTGCGGGGTCGGGCGAGTACCTCAAGAAGGTGCACGAGCGGCTCATCGGCGAGCACGGCTTCTACGAGGGCATCTTCGCGGCGCTCCGGATCCCGTACAAGCCGATCCAGTGGGCGAACGACATCAACGTCGACCTCGCGCACCGGGTGAACAAGACGGCGCGTGTGCAGGAGCTCATCAACAGCTTCCGTGTCCGCGGGCACCTCATGGCGGACATCGACCCGCTCGAGTACCGGCAGCGCACCCACCCCGACCTCGAGATCGAGAGCCACGGGCTGACCTTCTGGGACCTCGACCGCGAGTTCGTCACCGGTGGGCTCGCCGGCACGACGAACGCCCCGCTGCGCGACGTGCTCGGGATCCTCCGCGACGCCTACTGCCGCACGGTCGGCATCGAGTACATGCACATCCAGGACCCGGAACAGCGTCGCTGGGTGCAGGCCCACATCGAGGTCCCGTACTCGAAGCCGTCGAAGGACGACCAGCTCCGGGTCCTCGGCAAGCTCAACGAGGCCGAGGCGTTCGAGACCTTCCTGCAGACGAAGTACGTCGGCCAGAAGCGCTTCTCGCTCGAGGGCGGCGAGTCCACGATCGCGTTCCTCGACTCGCTCATCCAGCGCGCGGCGACCGCCGGCCTCGAAGAAGTCGCGATCGGCATGGCCCACCGCGGCCGGCTCAACGTGCTGACGAACATCGCCGGCAAGACCTACGGCCAGATCTTCCGCGAGTTCGAGGGGTCGTCGCTCCCCGGCGCCGTCTCGGGCCAGGGTTCAGGTGACGTGAAGTACCACGTCGGCACCGAGGGTGTGTTCCGCGCCAGCGACGGCACCGCCATCCCGGTGACGATCGCCGCGAACCCGTCCCACCTCGAGGCCGTCGACGGCGTGCTCGAGGGCATCGTCCGCGCGAAGCAGGACCGGCAGGCCCCCGGCACGTTCGGCGTCCTGCCCGTGTTGGTCCACGGAGACGCCGCGATGGCCGGTCAGGGCGTCGTGGTCGAGACCCTGCAGATGTCGCAGCTGCGCGGCTACCGCACCGGCGGCACCGTGCACCTCGTGATCAACAACCAGGTCGGGTTCACCACCCCGCCGGAGTCGGCCCGCAGCTCGGTGTACTCCACCGACGTCGCGAAGACGATCCAGGCGCCGATCTTCCACGTGAACGGGGACGACCCCGAGGCCGTCGCCCGCGTCGCCGAGCTCGCCTTCGCCTACCGCGAGGAGTTCCACCGCGACGTCGTCATCGACCTCATCTGCTACCGCCGCCGCGGACACAACGAGGGCGACGACCCGTCGATGACGCAGCCGCTCATGTACAACCTCATCGAGGCGAAGCGCTCCGTCCGCACCCTCTACACCGAGGCCCTCGTCGGCCGCGGCGACATCACGCAAGAGGAGTACGACGAGGCGCACCGCGACTTCCAGGACCGCCTGGAACGCGCCTTCGCCGAGACGCACGAGGCGCAGACCGGCACGATCCCGGTCATCACGGTCGACGACGACGGCGCCGTGCAGGGTCTCGAGCGACCGGCAGCGCAGCGCGACGACTCCGAGGTCGAGGTGCACGAGACCGCTGTGTCCGAGGAACTCGTCCGGGCCATCGGCGACGCGCACAGCAACCCGCCCGCGGGCTTCCAGGTGCACCCGAAGCTCCAGCAGCTCCTGTCCAAGCGCACCGACATGACCCGCAACGGCGGCGTCGACTGGGCGATGGCGGAGCTCATGGCCATCGGGTCGATCCTCGTCGAGGGCAAGCCGGTCCGGCTCGCCGGGCAGGACGCCCGCCGTGGCACCTTCGTGCAGCGCCAGGCCGTCTTCCACGACCGTGTGAACGGCCAGGAGTGGCTGCCCCTCGCGAACCTCACCGAGGACCAGGCCCGCCTGTACATCTACGACTCGCTGCTCAGCGAGTACGCGGCGATGGCGTTCGAGTACGGGTACTCGGTCGAGCGACCCGAGGCCCTCGTCCTGTGGGAGGCGCAGTTCGGCGACTTCGCGAACGGCGCCCAGACCGTCATCGACGAGTTCATCTCCTCCGCCGAGCAGAAGTGGGGACAGCGCTCGGGCCTCGTGCTCCTGCTCCCCCACGGCTACGAGGGCCAGGGACCGGACCACTCGTCGGCGCGCATCGAGCGGTACCTGCAGCTCTGCGCCGAGGACAACATGGTGGTGGCCCGGCCGTCGACCCCGGCGTCCTACTTCCACCTGCTGCGACGCCAGGCGTGGGAGCGGCCGCAGAAGCCGCTCATCGTGTTCTCCCCGAAGGCGATGCTGCGCCTCCGCCAGGCGACGAGCCCGGTGGACGCGTTCACGAGCGGCACCTTCTCGGAGGTCCTCGACGACGACCGCGTGACCGACAAGTCGGCGGTGCGCCGGGTGGTCCTGCACTCCGGCAAGGTGCACCACGACCTGCGTGCCGAGCTCGACAAGCGCGGTGCCACCGACGTCGCCCTCGTCCGGCTCGAGCAGCTCGCCCCGCTCCCCCTCGAGCAGATCCTCCAGGTGCTCGCGGGTTACCCGGGCGCCGACGTCGTGTGGGCGCAGGAAGAGCCGGAGAACCAGGGCGCCTGGCCGTTCGTGTGCATGAACCTGTCGCCGCACCTCGACGGTCGGCCGCTGTCGGTCGCCGCCCGTCCGGCGAGTGCCGCACCGGCCACGGGGTCTTCGAAGCGCTCCGCACAGGAAGCGACCGACGTCATCACGCGAGCGCTGGGCTGACGCCCGACGCCGGGGTGCGCTACGCGATCTTCGTGTAGCGCACCCCGGCGTCGTGGTACCCGCGCTTCTGGTAGAACCGGTGCGCGCTGTCCGTGGCCGCCGCACTGACGGCGCTGAGGCGACGTGCGCCCTGCTCGACCGCCCATGCTTCGAACGTGCCGATGAGCGCCGAACCGGTGCCGAGCCTCCTGGCCGACTCGTCGACCACCATCAGCAGCAGCTGCGCCGTCGGCTCGTCGCTCGCGTACGCCCACGTGACCTGCGCGCCGGCGACCGCGATCGCACGACCGTCGTCGTCCCGCACCACCCAGGTGCGGTGTCCGGCCTCGGGCGTGAGCCGTTCGAGGCGGGCGCGCATGGCGGCGTCGTCGACCTCGTGGCCGAGCAGTCGGACGAGGGCGGCGACGTCGGCGACGTCCGTGTCGGACCAGGTGGTGATCGACTCGACGGAGAGGGTCATGCCCGCGACACTACCGACAGCGCCGTGCGTGTGACGACGGCTGCCAGGACGTTCCCGCCGGGACGTTCAGTGGGTGGCCTGCTCCAGGCGGATGCGGGCGAGGATCTCGGTACGGAGTTCCTCGGGTGCCGTCTCCTTGCACGCACGACGGACCGTCTCGATGAGGACGACGCCGACGCGGTGCTCGGTCGTGCAGTCCTCGCAGTCGTCCATGTGCTCACGGATGTCCGCCGCGTCCTCGCGGCAGAGCTCCCCGTGCAGGAACTCCTCGAGCTCGGCCTTCGCCTTCGAGCAGTCGCAGCCGCTCATCGCGCTTCCTTCCCTTCGACGCGGCTCGACGCCGCGGCAACCTTCCGGCCTCGTCCGCGCATCGTCGCCGTCGACGCTGCGTCCGGGACGATGCCGGTCTCACGTGCGTGGTCGGCCAGGAGCCCGCGGAGGAGCCGGCGGCCACGGTGGAGGCGGCTCATGACCGTCCCCACGGGGGTCTTCATGATGTCGGCGATCTCCTGGTAGGAGAACCCCTCGACATCGGCGAAGTAGACGGCCATCCGGAAGTCCTCCGGGATGGCCTGCAGCGCGTCCTTCACGGCGGAGGACGGCAGGTGGTCGATGGCGTCGGCCTCGGCGGAGCGCGCCGAGATCGACTGCGTCACGCTCTCCGCGCCGCCGAGCTGCCAGTCCTCGAGCTCGTCGATCGTGCCCTGGTACGGGTTGCGCTGGTTCTTGCGGTACGTGTTGATGAACGTGTTCGTGAGGATGCGGTACAGCCAGGCCTTGAGGTTCGTGCCCTGCTTGAACTGGCGGAACGCGGCGAAGGCCTTGACGAAGGTCTCCTGCACGAGGTCGGACGCGTCGGCCGGGTTGCGGGTCATCCGCATCGCGGCGCCGTAGAGCTGGTCCATGAAGGGCAGCGCCTGGTCCTCGAAGAGGGAGCGGAGCTCGGCCTCGGAGACGGTCTTCGCGTCGACGACGTCGACCGCGGTGGCCTGGTCGTCGCTGGCCTCGTCCTCGCGGTCGCTGGCCTCGTCCTCGCGGTCGCTGGCCTCGTCCTCGCGGTCGCCGGCCTCGTCCTCGCGCAGTGCTGCTTCTTCGGACACCGCGTCGAGCTGCGCCTCGGTCTCCTCGACCAGGTCGTGCGGTGCTGCGTGCGGTTCGTCGGTCGTCATCGCCGTCGAGTCTAGGCCGACGGTGCTCCCGAGCGTCGTCGGCACGGCGGGCAGAGTCGTCCGCGGTCGTGCGAGTGTCGCTGTCGCCACTGATCCTCCCGGTGCGTTCAGTACCCTTGTGAACCGATGGCAGTCACGACGCATTCCCAGTCCCGGACCGAGCCCTGGATCGCCCCGCTCGCGCGGGGTCCGCTGCACGGCGACGTGTCGCTGCCCGGGTCGAAGTCGCTCACCAACCGCGAACTCGTCCTCGCCGCCCTCGCCGACGGTCCGTCGACCATCCGGCTGCCGCTGCACTCGCGCGACTCGGCGCTCATGGTCGAGGCGCTCCGGCAGCTCGGCGTCGGGATCGACGAGGTCCCGCCGGCGCCCGGTGCGACCCCGAACCCCTACGGCCCCGACCTCCGGATCACACCGGCGCCGATGCACGGCGACGTCCGGGTGGACTGCGGACTCGCCGGCACCGTGATGCGCTTCCTGCCGCCCCTCGCCGCCCTCGCGGTCGGGCCGGTCACGGTCGACGGCGACCCGTACGCCCGCAAGCGGCCGATGCACGCCATCATCCAGGCGCTCGTCGACCTCGGCGTGGACGTCACCGACGACGGCGGCGGCGCGATGCCGTTCTCGTTCACCGGCACCGGCTCGGTCCGCGGCGGATCGCTCTCGATCGACGCCTCCGCCTCGTCGCAGTTCGTCTCCGGGCTCCTGCTCTCCGCCCCGCGCTTCGACGAGGGCCTGCACCTCACGCACGTCGGCGAGCGCCTGCCGAGCATGCCGCACATCGAGATGACCGTCGCCGCCCTCCGTGCCCGCGGTGTCCGGGTGGACGAGCCCGCGGTCGGCGAGTGGGTCGTGCACCCCGGACCCATCGCCGCCCGCGACGTCACCATCGAACCCGACCTGTCGAACGCCGCGCCGTTCGCCGTGGCGGCGCTCGTCGCCGGCGGCACCGTCCGCATCCGCACCTGGCCGACCGCGACGACCCAGGTGGGCGCCGACCTCGAGCGGCTCCTCCCCCTGTGGGGCGCGACCGTCACGCGGGACGGCGACGACCTCGTCTTCGACGGCGGCGTCGGGGTCCGGGGTGGCGCCTCCCTCCCGGGTCTCGAACTCGACCTCAGCCGCGGCGGCGAGCTCGCGCCTGCCCTGGTCGCGTTGGCGGCCCTGGCCGACGGCCCGTCCGAGATCACCGGGATCGGCCACCTGCGTGGGCACGAGACGGACCGTCTCGCCGCGCTCGCGTCGGACGTCAACCGTTCGGGAGGCGCGGTGCACGAACTCGACGACGGCCTGCGCATCGAGCCTGCCGCGCTCCACGGCGGCGACTGGGCCGCGTACGACGACCACCGGATGGCGACGGCCGGCGCGGTCGTGGGTCTCGTCGTCGACGGCGTCGCCGTCGACGACATCGGCTCGACCGCGAAGACGCTGCCACAGTTCCCCGAGCTGTGGGCGGCCCTGGTCGCGACCGGGGCCATGGGGGTCTGACGCGATGAGCTGGTGGGACGACGTCGACGGTGACGACTCCGACGCGGACGAGCCGTACGGGCAGTACGACGAGTCGAGCGTCCGGGTCCGACCCAACCCGAAGGGCAACCGCCCCCGCACGAAGGTCCGTCCGACGTACGAGGACGCCCCCACGGGGTGGGTGACGAACGTCGACCGCGGGCGCTTCGGCGTGCTCGTCGGGGACCGGGTCATCACGGCCACGAAGGCCCGCGAGCTGGGGAAGAAGTCCGTCGTCACCGGCGACACGGTCCACCTCGCCGGCGACGTCTCCGGCGAACCGGGCTCCCTCGCGCGCATCGTGAAGGTCGCCGAGCGCACCACGCTGCTGCGCCGGAGCGCCGACGACACCGACGAGGTCGAGCGCGTCATCGTGGCGAACGCCGACCAGATGCTCATCGTCGTGGCCGCCGCCGACCCCGAGCCGCGCACCCGACTGATCGACCGGTACCTCGTGGCGGCGTTCGACGCCGGCCTCGACCCGATCCTCTGCATCACGAAGACCGACCTCGCCGATCCCACCGAGTTCCTCGCGCACTTCGCCTGCCTCGACCTGCGCATCGTGACGAGCCGCTCCGACGACGTGCCGTTCGACGCCCTGCACGAGGTCCTCGACGACAAGGTGACCGTGACCGTCGGGCACTCGGGCGTCGGGAAGTCGACGCTCGTGAACGCGCTGACCGGGTCCTCCCGGGCCACCGGGGTCGTCAACTCGGTGACCGGTCGGGGACGGCACACCTCGTCGTCGTCGATCGCGCTGCAGGTGCGGGACGGCGGGTGGATCATCGACACCCCGGGTGTCCGGTCGTTCGGGCTCGGACACGTCGACCCGGCGAACGTGTTCCGTGCCTTCGCCTCGCACGCCGTGCCCGTCCGCGAGCCGGTGGACGGGATCCCCCTCTCCCAGGCGCACGACTGGGAGATCGTCGACCGGGTGCAGGCCGGCGAGCTCGGGTCGACCGGGGTCGAGCGGCTCGACTCGTTCCGCGCGCTGCTGACCGGCATGGGCGCCGAGGACCCGGGCACGGAGTAGCGCGGGGCGCCGACGCGCCTCGCGCCTCGCGCAGTGTGCGAGGTTCCGCGCTCGGTGGGACGCCGGCGCCCTCCCACGGTGTGCGGAGGCTCGCACACTCCGGCGCCGGCACCGCACCGTGCGCGGCGGCACCCGGGTCGACAGGTGTGCACCGACGTTGTACAGTTGCCCTTCGTGTCTGAAGTTGCAAAGTACAACTTTGCGCCGACCCCCGCCGTCGACGCCCCGTCCTCCCCCATGACGACAACGACGTCGCACGTGCACACCACCTCCGCCCACACCCACTCGCACGCCGCGTCTCGGGCCTCCAGGGCCCCGCGTCAGCCGAATGGCCCGTCGACGCCCCGTCCGCAGGGCCTCGTTCGCACCCTGCTGAGCTTCGGCTCGCACATCCTCGTGCCCCTCTTCCTCGCGATCGGCATGGGTCTCGCCTACCTCGGCGCCTTCCACGCCCCGACGCCGCACGACCTCCCGGTCGGCATCGTCGGACAGGGTGCGGCGACCCAGGTGTTCGCGCAGACCGTCACGGACGAGTCGGACGGCGCACTCGTCACCCACGTCGTGTCCTCCACCGCCGAGGCGGAGCGCCAGGTCCGTGACCGCGACCTCGCCGCCGTCTACGCTCCGACCGCGACCGGCGCGACGCTCTACGTCTCGACCGCGGCGTCGGAGACCACAGCGAGCGCGGCCCAGAAGATCTTCATGCCGATCGCCTACCGGTCGCACCTGCCCTTCACGGTGCAGGACGTCGTGCCCTCCGGCGACGAGGACACCACCGGACAGGGCCTGTTCTTCCTGCTCGTCGCCCTGAGCGTCGGTGGCTACGCGTCCGCGATCGCGGTGGCCGCCTTCGCCACCCGGCTGCGACCGCTCTGGACCGCCGTCACCGGCCTCGCGACGGCCGGGGTGGTCGCGGGCATCGGCATCCTCATCGCCGGTCCGCTGTACGGCATCATCACGACGAACCGGTGGGAGATCTTCCTGTTCGCCTGGATGTACGACGCGATCATCGTCGCGCTCGGGGTCGGCCTCCACCCGCTGCTCGGCCGGTGGACGACGCCGATCCTCACGATGCTGTTCGTGATGCTCAACTTCACGTCGTCCGGTGGCATCTTCCAGCCGGCGTTCCAGCCGGGGTTCTTCGCCGGCCTCAACACGTTCTGGAGCGGCGCCGCCTGGCTGCAGGCAGCGCAGGACCTGCAGTACTTCCCGGGCGCCTCGCTCGGTCGGTCGTCGCTCGTGCTGGCGCTGTGGCTCGCCGCAGCCGTGCTGCTCTGCGTCGTCGTGCACGGTCTCGTCGCCCACCGGGCCCGCATCGCCCGCGAGCGCGAGGTCACCGCCCTCGAGGAGGAAGAGGTCGTGGCGGCGTAGCCCCCGCTACGCTGGCGACCGTGGACCTCAGCGCCGACCTGGACTTCGCCCGCTCCCTCGCCGACACCGCCGACGCGATCAGCCTCGAGCGGTTCCGCGCCGCCGACCTGCACGTGTCGAAGAAGGCCGACAGCACGCACGTCACCGACGCCGACCAGGCGGTCGAACGAGCGCTCCGCGAACGGCTCGGTGCCGAGCGTCCCGACGACGCCTTCCTCGGCGAGGAGACCACCGCCGACACCGGCGCCGAGGCCGTCAGCGAGGGCCACCGCCAGTGGGTGGTCGACCCCATCGACGGCACCGCGAACTACCTCCGCGGCGTCCCGGTCTGGGCCACCCTCATCGCGCTCGCGGTGGACGGGCGCCCGGTTCTCGGCGTCGTGAGCGCACCCGCCCTCGGCAAGCGCTGGTGGGCGGCCGAGGGGCTCGGCGCGCACTCCTTCGACGGTCCCCTGCACGTCTCCGGCGTCGATTCCCTGGCCGAGGCCAGCCTGAGCTACAACAGCATCCAGCAGTGGGACGACGACGACCGCCTGGACGCCCTCGTGACGCTCTCCCGGCAGGTCTGGCGCACCCGGGCCTACGGCGACATGTGGTCGTACATGCTCGTGGCCGAGGGCGTCCTCGACGTCGCGGGCGAGCCCGACCTCAAGCCGTGGGACATGGCGGCGCTCGTGCCGATCGTCGAGGAGGCCGGTGGCCGGTTCACCTCGCTCGACGGCGATCCCGGCCCCTGGCACGGCAGCGCCCTCGCGACGAACGGACTCGTGCACGACGCCGTGGTCGAGGTCATCCGCCGCTGACGGCCCCGGACGCCCGGCGCGTGCAACTGTTGCACGCGCCGCGGTGCGACATCGTCGACGTCGTACGACAGCGGCCTCGTCGCAGTCCCGCGCGCGCAACCGTTGCGGCCGCGCGGAAGCGACACCATCGACGTCGTACGACATCGGCGTTGTCGTTCCGAGTCGGCACGAACACTCGACCGGCAACCCACCCCGCGGGTCGGCCCTGCGGCGGACACCGCCTGTACCCCGGTTTCGTACCACGAATCGCCGCAGCCGATCCCGGAACGCCCCCCGAGGGGGGCACGTGGCCCCCCGGACTGGGGACACCGCGGGTGGACATCGGATTGCGGAGACCGGCCATCCGAGCCAGAACCTGAGTTATCTTGCTTTCAGGCGACAGGTCAGGTGCCGCTTCGGAGTCCCTAGCTCCGAACGGGATGCCAGACCGGTCGTGCTTCGTCCGAAGACCCTAACCCGAGGGGTGATACAGACGATGACTTCATCGTTCCCGAGCGGAACCGAGTGCACCCTCACTCGTCATCCGCATTCCGTTTCCGACAGCTCCGGCACGCGTTCTTCCCTGCGTGCCCCACGTCCGGCTCTGCGCGCGGTCACCCGCCGTGCCTCCGACCGGTCCCTCTCCTCCGTTGCATCCGCTTCCGGGCCCGGAGGCCGGTGAGTCATGGCACTCACCGGTCGCCGTCTCGAGGTCGACCGGATCGCGACCCTCGCTGTACTCCCTCGTGAGTCCGCGATGGTCGTCGTCGGCGACCCTGGTTCCGGACGCAGCAGCGTCCTCGACGCGGTGTCCAACCGCGTCTCCCTCCCCGTCGTACGCGTCGGAGTGAACGGGAGTGAGTCCCACTGGCCCCTGGCCGGCGTGACCTCGCTCTTCACCGCACTCGACGATCCCCGTGCGACGGCCCACATCGCGCACCTCCTCCAGGGGAGCGCACCCGTCGACCGGCAGACGCCGGGGCTGGCGGCGGCGCACGACTTCCTCGACGCCGTGCACGCCCTCACCCTGCCGCCGACGCTCGTGCTGATCGACGACCTCGACCGGATGGACGTGGAGAGCCAGGAGCTCATCGCGTTCCTCGCGTCGCGGCTCGCCGGCACCGCACTGCGCGTCGTCGCCACGGTCCGTACCGTGCCGCCGGCCGGACCGCTCGCGGCCCTGCCGACGCTCCGGATCGAACCGCTGCCCTCGGACGAAGCACTCGTGCTCGCCCGTGACATGGCTCCGGAAGAGGCGAACGAGGGTGTCCTCGCCGTCCTCGCCGAGGAGACCGGTGGCAACCCCGGCGCACTGCGCGAGCAGCTCGCCGTGCTCAGTCGCGAGCAGCTGAACGGCTCCGAGCCGCTCGTGCTGCCGCTCCGACCGACCCCGACCACCGAGGCCATCGCGGCCCTGGTGCTCGGTTCCGCAGCAGGACGCGATCTGGACGTCCTGGCGCGGTTGGCCCTCGTCCCCGTGGCGAAGACCACCGGTTGGGACCGCGACGAGCTCGACGACCTGGCACACGCCGGACTCACGACCGTCAAGGGTCAGACCGTCTCGGTCCGCGATCCCCTGGTCCGTTCCGCGCTGTACTGGCGGATGCCGGCACGGGACCGACGGGCCGCGCACACGGAACTCGCCGCGGCGAGCGCCGAGTCCGACCCGCGTGCGGCCGCGTGGCACCGCAGCTTCGTCGACGACGTCCCGGACGTGGTCGCGCTGCTCCGTGCAGCCCGCTCGTACGTCGTGGACGGCAACGCCCAGGCCGCGGTCGTGCTCACCGAGCGCGCTCTGCACATCGGTTCGGGGCACGAGGACGAGCACGCTGCGCTCCTCGGTGTCGCCGAGGCCCTGCTGGCGAACCGGCTGCTCGGCTTCGCCGCGCGGTACCTCGCCGCGATCCGGCCGTTCCGCTCCACGGCGGACGAGACCCGTCGGCTCCGTCTGTCGTACTCGGTGCAGTACCTCAGCGGCGACGCCGTGCACGCGGACGAGCTCCTCGTGCCGGTCGACCCCGAGAACGCCGCCGAGGCGGACGCACTCGGTGGGCTCCTCGCGATGGTCGCGTGCTTCCGGGCCGAGGCCTGGGAGCTCGACCACGCCAGGGACCTCCTCGCCCGGGCCGAGCCGCTCAAGCGGTCCGCGTCGCAGCACACCCTGGAGATCACGGAGACCGCGCACGAGCTCATCGCCGCGGTCGACGGGACCCTCCCGGCCGACACGGCGCTCCACGACGGACTCTCCACCACGACGCTGGTGGGCATGTCCGACCCGGCGCTGCTGCTCCTCGCCCACGCGTTGAGCATCGCCGAGCGGTACCGCAGCGCCCGCCGCGTGTTCGCCCTCGTCCTCGCCCGGGGACAGGAGGCCATGCCGGTCTGGACCGAGGCCGCCCGCTACCTGTCCGCCGAGAACGAGGTGCGCTCCGGGAACTTCCGGCAGGCGCTCCGCGCGATCGACGTGTGGGAAGCCGGATCGTCGGTGGTCGAGCGGCTCCGTGAGCCGTCCCGTGCCATCGCGCTCGCCTGGCGGCACTTCGCCGAGGGGCGCTCCCCCGAGGCACTCGAGGTCCTCGACCGGTGCCTCGCGCAGCGGTCCACGAACCGTCTGTGGGGTGCGACCGCCAAGCTGCACGCCCTGCGCGGTCGGGTCCTGCTGCTCGACGGTCGGCTCGACGAGGCCGCGGCCTCGCTCGAGGCGGCGGACGCCATCGGTCGCTCGCTGCGGAACCCGGCGGTGCTCCGGCACCTCGGCGACCTGGTGGAGGCGTACTCGCGCCTCGACCGGATCGACGACGCCCGGGCGATCGCCGCACGGCTCGCGGCGGACCACCACGCCCGCCCGTCGCGCTGGGGCGCCCTCGTCCTGGCGCGGAGCCTCGCGCTGGTCGCGGACGACACCACCCGTGACACCGCGCGTCGCCGTGCACTGGAGCTGTTCCAGCCGCACGACTCGCAGTTCGAACGTGCTCGGACCTTCGCGGCACTCGCTGCCGTGGGGACCCCGACGGAGCGTCCGCGCCTCGGTGCGGCCGCTGCGGCGGCGTACGAGGCGGCGGGGCTCCGTCGTCCGCTGGCCACCCCGGCCGCGACGGTCGCGATGCCGGTCTTCGGCGCGCCGACGTCGCTCCGGTCCGCGCCGGTGCTGTCCGCGCAGATGCCCGGGACGCCGCGCAGCGCGCCGGACGCCTCGGCGGTGCTCACCTCGCTCACCGCGGAGGAGCGCGCCGTCGTGCAGAAGGTGACGGAGGGGTACCGCAACCGCGAGATCGCCTCGTCGCTCTTCATGTCGCAGCGGACGGTGGAGCTGCGGCTGACGCAGATCTACCGCAAGGTGGGAGCGCGCTCGCGTTCGCACCTGGTCGCGCTGCTCACGTAGTCGAGACGCGACCCACCACCGGACGGGAGGCGCGGTGCCAGCTGGCACCGCGCCTCCCGTTCGTCGTCGGTGCGGGCCGTGGATGCGGGTTGCGGGACTCCGCACGCCCTGTCCTCCGAACGGGGGACCGCTCGCGGTGAACCGCAAGAGCGGGCGACGACCGTTGCCGTGTCACCGACCGGCGGGTGATGCTTCTCGTGCACCGACCGCCGTGCTCCTCCGGGAGCCCGCCCGTGGTACCCCGTCCGGTACCCGAACCGTCGGCCCACGAACGCCGTCGTCCGTCCTCGCCTGATCCGAGGACGGGCGGCGGCCCGGGCCGGCGGACCGGACGCACGGCAGACCCGACGGCGGTCGGTGCCGCAAGGCTCCTCCCTCCCCCACCCGAGCTGCTCCTCCCACCCGAAGGGAAACCAGATGTGCGGCATCATCGCGGCCCGCGTCACCGACGACGCGTCCCCCTACCTGCTCGACGGACTCGAACGACTCGAGTACCGCGGGTACGACTCGGCGGGCATCGCCGTCCGGACCGCCCACGGCGGCACCGAGACCATCCGGTCCGTGTCGCGCGTCGGTGACCTGCGCACGCTCGTCGCCGCACGCTCCGGCGACGCGCTGACGGGGGTCGGCATCGGGCACACCCGGTGGGCGACGCACGGCGTGGTCCGCGAGGCGAACGCGCACCCGCACGCCGACTGCTCCGGCCGGATCAGCATCGTGCACAACGGCATCGTCGAGAACGCCGACCGGCTCCGTGCGACGCTCGAGCGCCAGGGCCACGTGTTCTCGTCGGACGTCGACTCCGAGGTCATCGCGCACCTCGTCGAGCGGGCGCTCGCGGTGGACCCGGACCTCATGCTCGCGGTGCAGATCGCGACCGCGCAGCTCGAGGGCTCGTGGGCGATCGTGGTGCTCGACGCCCGGGACGGCCGCATGGTCGTCGCCGCCGAGCGCTCCCCCCTCGTCGTCGCACGGTCCGCCCGCGGCGACTTCGTGGCGAGCGACATCGGGGCGATCGCCGAGTGGTGCGAGACCTTCGTGGCGCTCCGCGACGGCGACGTCGTCGAACTCGGCGAGGCCTGGACGTGGTCGTCCTCCGGCGTCACGGTCCCCGTCCCCTTCCCGACGCCGTCCCCGTTCGCCGCGACCGCGCTCGACCTCGGCGACCACCCGGACCACATGGCGAAGGAGATCGAGGAGCAGCCCGAGGTCGTCGCCTCGATCCTCGACCGGGTCGCCCGCCGGGCCGCCGACGGCAGCATGTGGGTCGGCCTGGGGCTCCCCGGGTTCCACCGACTGGCGATCGTCGCGTGCGGCACCTCGCTCAACGCCGGGCAGGTGATCGCCACCGCGCTGCGCGGCATCGGCGGCGTGCCGACGGACATCGTCGTCGCGAGCGAAGCCGACCAGGCGGTGCTCGGCCCGGACACGCTCGTGGTCGCCATCAGCCAGTCCGGCGAGACCGCCGACGTCCTCCGCGCGCTCGACCGCTTCGAGGACCGGCACCCGGTGCTCGCCCTCACGAACAACGTGCACTCGTCCCTCGCCCGCCGGGCGGACGCCGTGCTCGACTGCCACGCCGGCCCGGAGATCGGTGTCGCCGCGACGAAGACGTTCACCGCGCAGGTCGTCGTCGGCGTCGCCGCGGTGATCTCCGCGCTCGTCGCCTCGGGTCGGATCGACGGCGAACGCGCGGCCGCGCTCGTCGGCGAGCTCTCCGACCTCCCCGCCCGCATCGACCACGCCGCCGCGATCGCCGCCGACCGCATCCCGCTGCTCGTCTCGAGCGTCAAGGACGCGACCGGCTTCCTCTTCCTCGGCCGCGGCGCCGGGCTGCCCTACGCGGCCGAGGGCGCGCTCAAGCTCAAGGAGCTCAGCTACCGCTGGGCCGAGGCCTACCCGGCCGGCGAGCTGAAGCACGGCCCGCTCGCCCTCGTCGACGAGGGCACCCCGGTCGTCGTCATCGACCACGGCGACCACCGACTGCAGGCGAACATCGCCGAGGTCCGTGCCCGCGGCGGGTTCGTCATCACGATCGGCGGCGAGGGGTCGGACATCCCCGCACTCGGCCGTCGCATCGTCGGCGACCTCGCCTGGGGTCGGGCGACCGCACCGTGGGGTCCGCTCGAGGCCGTCGTCCCGCTGCAGATGCTCGCCCGCGAACTCGCGCTCCAGCTGGGGTGCGACGTGGACAAGCCGAGGAACCTCGCCAAGTCGGTGACGGTCGAATAGCCAGGCACACGCGCTTCAACCGCCTGACGGTGTTCCTCGCCGTCCTCACGGCGCTCGCCATCGTCGCGACGGTCATCGTGATCGCCGCGACGCTGGTGCCGTCGTTGCTCCCCCAGGGTCTTGCCGGGTTCGTCACGGGCGGTGCTGCGATCCTGGTCCCTTGACCACCGCAGCCCCGCCCCTCGTCGTCGTCGCGCTCCTCGTGGGCGCGGTCCTGCCGTTCGTGCCGTTCGTCTGCCGGGTGGCGCGCATCGCCGCGACGATCGCGCACGAGGTCGGGCACGCCGTCGTCGTCGTGCCGTTCGGCGGACGCATCCAGCGCATCGAGCTGCACCCGGACGGCTCGGGCGAGGCCTGGGTCCAGCTCGGCCGGGTCCCCGGTGCGATCCGGTGGCTCGTGCGGATCGTGAACCTGTACGCCGGCTACAGCGCGCCGCTCTGGGCCGGCGTGCTGCTCGTGACCGGGGTGCTGCACGGGTCGAGGTGGGTGCCCGTCGTGGTCCTCGGCGTCGTCGGGCTCGTCGCGCTCGCGTTCGTGCGGAACTGGTTCGGGATCCTCGTGGTCCTCGGCTTCGACGCGCTCGCGCTCTGGGTCGCCCTGCGCCCGTCCGAGACCACCGTGCTCGTCGTCGCCGCGGTCGGGGCGTTCTTCGTCGTGGACGGGCTGCGCTCGGTGGTGCAGGTCGCCCGGTGGCTCGCGACCGGGGCCCGTGTGCAGACCGACTTCCACATCGCCGCGGCCGAGATGCGGGTGCCGGCGACGGTGTGGTTCGTGCTGTTCGTCGCCGTGAACGCCGCCGCGGTGTGGCTTGCGCGTGGTCCGCTGCTCGAGGTGTGGGCGACCGTCTCCGACGGGGTGCGCGCGCTGTTCTGACGCGTGCGGCGGGCGGCGGGCCGCGGGCTGCGGGCTGCGGGCTGCGAGCTGCGGGCTGCGAGCTGCGGGCTGCGGGCTGCGGGCTGCGGGCTGACTCGCAACGACATCGTCGCTGTCGTACGACATCGACGTCGTCGCACCCCCGCGCGCGCAACAGTTGCGCACGCGCGGCAACGACGAGCCCGCTGTCGTACGACATCGACGTTGTCGCAACCCCGCGCGCGCGACAACGCTGCGAGGATGACGACGATGCACCTCGACGACGTGACCACCGCCCTCGCCGCGACGACCGCCCCGCACCGCGACCGCTTCCTCGCGTTCGTGCGGACCCACGGCGACGCGGCACTCCGACGCGACGGCGGCCCGGAGCACCTCACCGCGTCGTGCTTCGTGTTCTCGCCCGACCTCGGGAGCGTGCTGCTGTGCCTGCACCGCAAGGGCCGGTTCTGGGTGCAGTTCGGTGGGCACCTCGAACCGGGCGACCGCGACCTCGCCGAGGCCGCCCGTCGCGAAGCCCGCGAGGAGTCGGGCATCGCCGACCTCGACCTGCTCGACGCCTCCGTGGCCGACCTCGACCGTCACGACCTGCACGGGGGCTTCGCCTGCGCCGCGCACTGGGACGTCGGCTTCGTCGCCGTGGTCGATCCCGCTCGGGCGACCACCGTCAGCGACGAGAGCGACGACGTCCGGTGGTTCGCCCTCGACGCACTGCCCGACGGCCTCGCGCCCGGGCTGCCCGCACGCCTGGCCGCGGTGGTCGCCACGGTCGCGCACCGCGACTGACACCGGACTGGAGGCGCGGGTCGGCGCCGACCCGCGCCTCCAGTCCGGTGCGTGCGCACCTTCCGACGTGACACGCGTCGATCGACGGGTGCAGTGTCGCGATCGCCGCGCGAACTGCGCCGCGCCCGCCGCCCGCCGCGCTACTCCCAGGGGCGCTGCGCCAGCTCCGCCGGGTCGATGACCCGCCCACCGGCCACCACGAGGGACCGCGGCACGCGGCGCACCAGCGCGTCCATCGGGTTCTCCGCGTCGACCAGGACGACGTCCGCACGCGCACCGGCGACGATGTCGTGCTCCTCGTCGGTGACGAACCGTGCGCCGTCGCGCGACGCGATCTCGACCACCCGCACCAGGTCCTCGTCCCGCACCACCCCGCCGGCCCGCGCGTACTGCCACGCGATGCCGAGCAGGTCGCCGTCGCCGTAGGGGCTCCACAGGTCGCGGATACCGTCGGTGCCGAAGCCGAACCGCACCCCCGCGTCGTCGAACTCGTGCAGCGGCAGCTGCTTCATGCGCACCGGCGCGACCGTCGTCATCGTGACCCCGAGGCCCGCCATCCGGGCGAGCAGGTCGCGGCGCCGGACCGGGTCGACGTCGACGATCGCGAAGCCGTGCGCGACGTTGATCCTGCCGGGCGCGATGCCGAGCCGCTCGACGCGGTCGAGGATCAGGTCGAACGAGAACGCCCCGAGCTCGGCGGGCTCGTGCAGGTGGACGTCGATCCCGCACCCGGTGTCGGCGGCGATGTCGAACAGGCCGTCGAGGTGACCGACGGGGTCGCGGTCGATGAGCGACGGGTCGAGGCCGCCGATGTGGTCCGCTCCGCCCTCCGCCGCACGGCGCAGCAGGTCGAGCACGCCGGGGCGCCGGAGCACCCCGTCCTGCGGGAACGCCACGATCGACAGCTCGACCGCGTCGTCGAGCGCAGCACCCGCGGCGCGGACGGCCTCGATGCCCCGGAGTCCGACGCCGAGGTCGACGTCCACGTGGGTGCGCACCCGGGTGGTGCCGGTGCGGAGCGACTCCCGCAGGACCCTGGTCGCGACGGCCTCGCCCGGGATCCCGAGGGCGTCACGCCGGGCGCGCTCGTGGGCGATCCTGCCCTGGGTCCCGCCCTCGCCGCCGTACGACTCCCACGTGTGGCCCCACCAGCTCTTGTCGACGTGCGCGTGCGTGTTCACCAGCCCGGGGAGCGCGAGCTGCCCACGACCCTGCACCTCGGTCGCGCTGCCGGCCGGGACGGTGCCCGGGGGTGTGACCGCGGTGGTGCGGGAGCCGGTGACGACCACGTCGGCCCGTTCCCCTCCCCACGGTCGCACGTCGCGGATGATCAGGGTCGCGTCCTCGTCCACCATGCCCCCACCCTGCCAGTCCGACCGCACCGGGTGTGCGCGGGACCCGCCGTAACGGAACGCCGCAAACGGGAACCGCGGAGGGAAGCCTGCGAGAGTACCGGCACGACGACGGCAGGAGGTGTCCCGTGACGGACGAGGCGCACGGTTTCGCGACCGAGCAGGTGCACGGCGGGTTCCAGCCCGACCAGGGCCACGGAGCGAGGGTCCCCGCGATCCACATGTCCTCGGGCTTCCTGTTCGACGACTTCGACCAGGCCCGCGACCGCTTCGCCGGGACCGACGACGGCTACACCTACACGCGGCTCGGCAACCCCACGAACGCCGACGTCGAGCGCCGGGTCGCGCTGCTCGAGCGCGGCGTCGAGGCGATCCTGGTGGGCAGTGGGCAGGCCGCCGCCACCGTCGCGTTCCTCGGCATCCTGCAGGCCGGCGACCACGTCGTCGCGGCGCGCAGCATCTACGAGGGCACCAAGGGCCTGCTCGTGCAGAACCTCGGACGCCTCGGGATCGAGGTCGACTTCGTCGCGGACCAGCGCGACCTCGACGAGTGGGCGCGACTCGTCCGCCCGAACACGAAGGCCTTCTTCGCCGAGACGATCCCGAACCCGAAGAACGACGTCCTCGACATCACCGGCGTCGCCGACACCGCGCACCGTGCGGGTGTGCCGCTCATCGTCGACAACACCCTCGCGACGCCGTACCTCGTGCGTCCGGTCGACCACGGCGCCGACATCGTCGTCCACTCGGCGTCGAAGTTCCTCTCCGGCCACGGTGCCGGGCTCGGCGGCGTGGTCGTCGACGGCGGCACCTTCGACTGGTCGGCGTCCCCGGACCGCTGGGTGCACCTGACCAGCCCGGAACGGTCGCTCGGCGGCGAGAGCTACTTCGAGCGCTACGGCAGCCGCGCGTTCGTCGTCTTCGCACGCGACGTCGTCGCCTCGCGCATCGGCCCGACGCCCTCCCCCTTCAACTCCTTCCTGCTCCGCCAGGGCATCGAGACGCTGTCGCTGCGCGTGGAACGCCACAGCGCGAACGCGCTGGCTGTCGCGTCCTTCCTGGAGCAGCAGCCGGAGGTGACGAGCGTCGACTACGCGGGTCTCGCCTCCAGCCCGTTCCACGACCTCGCCCAGCGCTACCTGCCGCGCGGTGCCGGGTCCGTCTTCGCGTTCACGCTGGACGGCGGCGAAGCCGCGGCGCGGACCTTCATCGACAGCGTCCAGCTGTTCAGCCGGATGACCCACCTCGGTGACGTCCGCTCGCTGATCCTGCACCCCGCCACCACGACGCACGCCGGCAAGACGCCCCAGGAGCGCGCCGACCAGGGCATCGACGACGGCCTCATCCGCCTGTCGGTCGGCATCGAGGACGTCGCGGACCTGGTCCGCGACCTGTCGCGCGGGTTCGCCGCGTTGCGCGGCGCGAGGGCGGGCCAGGAGGCGCGGGTCGACTCCGACTCGGAGCTCGCCTCCCTCGAACACGCCGTTCCCGGCAACCACGTCATCGCGGAGGAACTCTAGGCAATGGCCGGACTGCAGCACTTCGGGTACTTCTTCTCGCGCGGGTTCGGCCCGCAGGCGTGGGGCCGGTCCGACTGGGACTGGGGGCACGACTGGACGAAGCCCGACCTGTACCAGCAGTCCGTCCGCGCCCTCGAGCAGGCCGGCATGGACCTCGTCATCGCTGAGGACGCCATCTCGCTCGGCAACCCGTCGACGCTCGACCTGCGGATCCGGCAGGCGTACGGCGGCCCGAAGCACGACCCGCTCCTGCTCGCGCCGTACCTGTTCGCCGCGACCTCGCACATCGGGTTCGCCCCGACCGTGAACGCCGGGTTCACCCCGCCGTACCTCGCCGCACGGCAGTTCGCGACGCTCGCGCACCTCTCCGGCGACCGCTTCGGCGTCAACGTCGTGACGGACACCGGGAGCGCTCGGCACGCCGGGATCGCTCCGCTCCCGCACGACGCCGCGTACGACCGCGCCGAGGAGTGGTTGCAGCTGGTGCGGCGGCTCTGGCACTCGTGGGGCTCCGGGTACGTCGGGGACCGCTCCGACTGGCACTTCGCCGACGGCGACGCCCTCGATGCGTTCCACCACGAGGGCGCGTACTTCACCGCGGACGGCCCGCTCAACGCCCTCCCGCTCGACTCCGACCCGATCGTGGTCTCCCCCGGCGGCTCCGGCCGGGGGCTCGGGTTCGCCGGAACGCACTCGGACGTGCAGCTCGCGCTCGCACCGCTGTCCGCGGCGGCCGTGCGGGACTACCGCGCGCGGGTGCTCTCCGCCGCGGCCGACGCCGGACGCACCGCGAACGCGCTGCGGATCCTGTTCGTGCTCAAGCCCGAGATCGTGTCGTCGGCGGCCGAGGCGGACCGCGTCGTCGCCGCCTCCCGGCACCCGTCCGACGACGACCTCCGCACCGCGGCGATCGCGTGGTCGAGCGACTCCGAGACGGACCTGCTCGCGCTCGACCTCGATGCGCCGATACCGGCGGGGACGTTCGGCGACCACGTCTCGGCCGGCACCATCCGCGGCCTCGTCGGCGACACCCCCGACGCACCGCTGCGCACGCTCCTCGAACGCAAGGCCCGGAAGGGTCGGGTGTCCTCGCGCGAGGGCTTCGTCGGGACCGCCGACGAGTTCGCGGACTTCATCGAGGAGCTCGGCGCGGACGCCGACAACGACGGCATCATCTTCTCGGGCGACCTGCACCCGGCGCAGGTCTACCGGATGCTCGGCGACCTCGTGCCGGTGCTCCGGCGCCGTGGGCTCCTGCGACGGGAGTACGGCGCCGGAGGCATCCGGGAGAACCTGTTCGACTTCTGAGACCGCGCGCCCCGTGGCGCGGGTCCTAGTGGTGGACGGGCTCCACGACGCCGCTCTCCTCGACGTCGCGGACGTCCTCGGCGGTGCGGAGGATCTCGTCGCGGTCGGACGCCGAGTTGATCGCCCAGTAGTAGATCACCAGGGAGAACACCGCCACCACGACGATGTCGATCCACAGCGGGAACACCGGGTGCGTCAGCGGACCGAAGTCGCTGAGGAACACGATGAGCCCCATGCCGATCAGGTACGGCAGCAGCCACTGGGCCGCCTTCCAGTCCCAGCGCGGGCGGACGCTCGAGGCGCCGCGGAACACGTTGTTCAGGATGATCACCACGGCACCGATGAGGATCGCGACCCCGAGCTTCCAGTCGGTGTCCCACCCGGTCCAGAGGATGATGAGGTTCGCGACGACGAACGCGATCGGTGAGAGCAGCGTCGCGGCCGGCATCCGGTAGGGGCGCTCGACCTCGGGGATCCGCTTCCGGAACGCGCCGAGGGCCAACGGTGCACCCGCGTACATCAGGACGGACGCACTCGTGATGAGGCTGACCAGCCCCTGCCACGACGGGAACGGTGCGAAGCACGCGCACCCGACGACGAACGCCACGATGAGGCCGACCCAGGGAACGCCCTGCTTCGTCGTCCACTCGAAGGCCTTCGGGAAGTACCCGTTGCGGCTGAGCCCGTACGAGATGCGGCTCGTGGCCGTCACGTAGATGAGGCCGGTGCCGGCGGGCGAGATGATCGCGTCGATGAAGATGACCACGGCGAGCCAGGTGATGCCGGCCGCCATCGCGATGTCGGCGAACGGTCCGGTGTACTTCGTGAAGTCCGCGGTCGCCCACGAGCCCTGGATCGCGTCGGAGCGCAGGACGCCGAGGAACACGATCTGGAGCAGCAGGTAGATCACGAGCCCGATGAGCACCGAGCCGATGACGGCGCGCGGGATGTCGCGCTTCGGGTTCTTGGCCTCGCCGGCGAGCTGGTCCGCCTGCTCGAAGCCGAGGAACGCGAAGATGATGCCCGACGTCGACACCGCGGCGAGGATGCCCTTCGCACCTTCGGGCATGAAGCCGTCCGCCGCGGTGAAGTTCGAGCCGTGGAACCCGCTGAACGCCAGGACGATGATGACCAGCAAGGGGATGGCGACCTTCCACCAGGTCGCCGCGGAGTTCGTGTTCGCGAGGATCTTCACGCTGAGCATGTTGATCACCGTGACGACGGCCATCAGGACGATCGCCACCGCGATCCCGGCGCCGGTCAGCAACTGCTGGGTCTCACCCTCGATGACCACGGTGTGCAGCCACGGGTGGGCGAACTGCCAGTGCTGCGCGTACTTGATCATCGCCTCGACCTCGATCGGGGCGACCGTCACGGACTGCAGCCACGAGAACCACCCGAAGGAGGCTCCGGCGATGCCGCCGAAGGCGATGTGGGGGAACCGCGCTGTTCCACCCGCGATCGGGAACATGCCGCCGAGCTCGGCGTGCACGAGTGCGAGGACGAGGATCGCCACGCCACCGATGAGCCACGAGATGATCGCGGCGGGCCCGGCGGTCTTCAGGGCCTCCTGCGAACCGAAGAGCCAGCCGGAGCCGATGATCGACCCCGTCGAGGCCCAGATGAGCCCGATGAAGCCGACGTTGCGCTTGAGGCCGGAGTCCGGCAGCGCCTGTGTCGTTGTAGCCACTGTTGCTCCTGTCGATGAGCGCCGCCCCTCGGACGGGGGCTGCGCTCATCGACTCTGGCACCGTGACAGCACTTTGGTCGGATTGTTTAACACAATGGAAACAAACGTGCTGTACAAGCCCTCAGGCTACTTCTTGTCGTGCTTCTTCTTGCTCTTCTTGTCCGACTTCTTCTTGTCGTCGTGCTTCTTGTCCGACTTCTTCTTCGCGTCCTGCTTCTTGCCGGACTTCTTCTTGTCGGACTTCTGCTTGCCCTTCTTGTCCGGCTCGGGCTCGGGCGACTCGACGCCGTCGACGGGTTCGACGATCACCGCGCTCCCCGTGTCGGCGAGGACGTCGACCTCGTGCTCCTCGAGCGTCGGCGCGAGGGCGTCCTCCACCCGCTCGACGACGATCGACGCACCGTCCTCGGCGAGCCGGACGAGCGCTTGGGCTGCCCGGACGCGGGTCGTCGTCTTCCGGGCGAGCACGTCGGCACGGGCACCCTCGAGGAAGGCACGGAGCGACCGTTCGACGACCGAACGACCCCGCGGCGCCGAACGGTCGAGGCGGTCGAGCTCGCCGGCCACACCGGAGACGTCGTCCTCGACGTGCTCGTGCCGCACGGACTCGATGAGCGCGGCGATCGCGGCCGCCCCACGCTCGACGGCTGCGGATCGCTGGTCGAGCACGACGAGCATCTCGATCACCGAGCCGTACGTCACCGTCTCGAGGCGGACCGGCTCGGCTCCACGCCCGCGGATGACCAACCGGGCGTCCGGCGTCGGCAGCCACGCGGCCAGCGCAGCGACGGTCGCGACCGAGACCACCGCCCGCTCGTAGTCGGCGAGCACCACTCGCTCCTGCTCTCGCAGTCGGACTCGGATCGCGATCTCCTGCACCACGTGGACCTCCCGTTCGTGGGCACGGGCGTGTTCCCGCGCCTGCTGCGGATCGTAGTCCTCGGAGGTGGCGGGACAGCGAACGCCCCGGCATCGTCCGGGGACGGTGTCGGGGCGTTCGGTGTGGCAGTGCGTGACAGCGGTGCGGCATCCGGCGAATGGTGGAGATGGGGGGAATCGAACCCCCGTCCATCGCTGCAATTCGACGTCTTCTACGGGCGTATCCGGATGGTTCGTTCTGCTCGGCCCCGTCCTTTGCTACCGGCTTCTAGGACGACGGGCCCAGTCTCAGTGCAAGTCCCGCACGGCCCTGAGGCGCAACCGTGCAGCAAGTCCTCTGGATGACGCCGGAACTCAGGTTAGAAGACGATCACCTGGCCGACGGACTTCATGTGCTGGGCTGCTTACGCAGCGAGAGCGAAGTCAGTGCGCTTGGAATTGGCACTTGTTGTTTTCCACGGATCGTTGACGAGATGACCGTGGGTCCTCGGCCCGCTTCCCGTCGGCACACAGGCAATGTCGAAACCGATCATCCCCATGCGGGCCGGACGTGCGAACCGCTGTCACGCTCTTGAGTTGCCAATGCTCCGATCGGAGCAGTCCCTCAGTCTAGCCGACCGAGGTGCGACGGCGCTACTCGCCGACGCGGTTCCGGGTGCGCATGGCCCGCTCGGCCTCGCGCTTGTCCGTCTTCTCGCGCAGGGCCTGGCGCTTGTCGAACTCCCGCTTGCCCTTCGCGACCGCGATCTCCACCTTGGCCCGGCCGTCGTGGAAGTAGATCTGCAGCGGCACGAGGGTGTAGCCGCCCTGCGCCGTCTTGTGCGAGATCTTCACGATCTGCTGCTTGTGGAGGAGCAGCTTCCGCTTGCGCCGGGGAGCGTGGTTGTTCCACGTGCCCTCGGTGTACTCGGGGATGTGCACGGCGTCGAGCCAGGCTTCGCCGCCGTCGATGAAGGCGTACCCGTCGACGAGCGAGGCGCGCCCTTCGCGGAGGGACTTCACCTCGGTGCCGGACAACACCATGCCGGCCTCGTACGTGTCCTCGATCAGGTAGTCGTGACGCGCGCGACGGTTCGTCGCCACGATCTTCTCGCCGCGTTCCTTCGCCATGCGTGTCTCCTTCCGTGCGGTCGCTGCGGATGCGCAGCCCTACAGACTACCCAACGCGCGGCACCCACCGCACCTTCCCGGCGCGCCGCCCGGTGCCGGACACCGGCCGGGCGTCAGACCTTCAGGTAGCGGCGGATCGCGACGAAGGCGGAGAGTCCCGCCAGCACGATGCCGATCACGATCACCAACGGCACCACGACGGCCGCGTCCCCCATGCCGATGAACGCCGTGCCCGAGAACCGCTGCGCGAGGTAGTTCCGCACGAAGAACCAGACCACCGCAGTGATCGCGCCACCGGCCAGGACGGCCCCGATGGCAGCGGCGATCACCCCCTCGAGCACGAAGGGTGTCTGGATGAACCGGTTCGACGCCCCCACCAGGCGCATGATGCCGAGCTCTCGCCGTCGACTGAACGCGGACAACCGGATGGTCGTCGCGATGAGCAGCACGGCGGCGACGAGCATGAGCGCCGCGATGCCGATCGCCGTGTACGACGAGGCGTTGAGCAGGTTGAAGATCGGTTGCAGGTACCCGCGCTGGTCGACCACGCTCTGCACGCCGGCGACCTTCGACAGGCTCTCGACGAGGACGTCCGCCTGGGACGGGTTCTTCAGGTTCACCCAGAACGTCTCGTTGAGGTACTCGGGCTTGACGAACTCCGTCGCGGGCGAGTCCTTGAACTGCTGCTTGAACCGGTCGTACGCCTGGTCCTGGTCCTCGTAGTACGTCTTCTCGATGTACGGCTTGAGGGTCGACGAGTCGAGCTGCTCCTGGACCTGCTTGCGCTGGTCGTCGGTGGCCTTGGCGCCCGTGCAGTTACCCGTGGTGTCGGTGTCGGTGCAGAGGTAGACCGCGACCTGCGCCCGGTCGTACCAGTACCCCTTCATCTGGTTGATCTGCATCTGGAGCAGGATCGCGGTGCCGACGAAGGTGAGCGAGATGAAGGTCACGAGGACGACGGACACGACCATGGACGCGTTGCGCCGCAGGCCCGAGCCGACCTCGGACATGACGAGCCCGAGCCTCATCGGATGATCCCCGGGATGGTCTGGATGCCGGTGGTGTTCGAGACGCCCGCGCGCTGGATCGGCACGGCCTGGGTCTGGTAGCCGCCGGACTGCTCGTCGCGCAGGATCGTCCCGTTCGAGAGCTCGATGACGCGACGCTGCATCTGGTTGACGATGCTGGCGTCGTGGGTCGCCATGAGCACGGTGGTGCCTCCCTGGTTGATGCGTTCGAGGAGCGCCATGATGCCGGCCGAGGTCGTCGGGTCGAGGTTGCCGGTGGGCTCGTCGGCGAGGAGGATCGCCGGCTTGTTGACGACGGCGCGGGCGATCGCCACGCGCTGCTGCTCACCACCGGAGAGTTCGTGCGGCATGCGCGTCGCCTTGCCGGCGAGACCCACGAGCTTCAGCACGTCGGTGACGGCCTCGCTGATGAAGCCCTTGCTCTTGCCGATCACCTGCAGCGAGAACGCGACGTTGTCGAAGACGTTCTTGTTCGGCAGGAGCCGGAAGTCCTGGAAGACCACGCCGAGGTTGCGGCGGAAGTACGGGACCTTGCGCGACGACAGGGCGCCGAGCCGCTGCCCGAGCACGTGGATCTGCCCGCGCGACGGCTTCTCCTCCTTCAGCACGAGGCGGAGGAAGCTGGACTTGCCGGACCCGGACGCGCCCACGAGGAAGACGAACTCCCCCTTGAGGATCTCGAGGGAGATGGCGTCGAGGGCGGGGCTCGGGTTGCCCGAGTACACCTTGGTGACCTGGTCGAATTTGATCATGACCGGATCAGGGTAGGTCGCGTCGCCCGGAAATCAACCGAGGCGCGCGGCTCAGGAATCGTCGGATTGTTTGCGCCAGCGGATGCCCGCGTTGATGAACCCGTCGAGGTCACCGTCGAACACGGCTGAGGGGTTGTTCACCTCGTGCTCGCTCCGCAGGTCCTTGACCATCTGGTACGGCGCCAGCACGTACGAGCGGATCTGGTCGCCCCAGCTCGCCGTGATGTTGCCGGCCAGTTCCTTCTTCTTCGCGTTCTCCTCTTCCTTCTTGAGGAGCAGGAGGCGCGACTGCAGCACGCGCATGGCGGCGGCACGGTTCTGGATCTGGGACTTCTCGTTCTGCATCGAGACGACCGTGCCGGTCGGGATGTGGGTCAGGCGGACCGCGGAGTCCGTCGTGTTGACCGACTGCCCACCGGGGCCCGACGAGCGGAACACGTCGACGCGGATGTCGTTCTCGGGGATGTCGATCGACTCGGTCTCCGGCATGAGCGGGATGACCTCGACCGCGGCGAACGACGTCTGCCGCTTGCCCGCGGCGCCGAAGGGCGACATCCGGACGAGGCGGTGCGTGCCGGCCTCGACCGACAGGGTGCCGAAGGCGTGGGGGGCGTCGACCTCGAACGTCGCGGACTTGATGCCCGCTTCTTCCGCGTAGGACGTGTCCATCACGGTGGTCTTGTAGCCGTGCTGCTCCGAGTAGCGGAGGTACATGCGCAGCAGCATCTCGGCGAAGTCCGCGGCGTCGACACCACCGGCACCGGCACGGATCGTGATGACCGCGGGTCGGTCGTCGTACTCGCCGTCGAGGAGCGTCTGCACCTCGAGGTCGCCCATCGTCTTCTGGATCGCCTTGAGCTCGGCGGCAGCTTCGTCGGCGGAGTCCTGGTCGTCGGCCTCGTTCGCCATCTCGACCAACACCTCGAGGTCGTCGATGCGGCGCTCGGTGTCGGTGATCTTCTTCAGCTCCGACTGCCGGTGCGAGAGCGCGCTCGTCACCTGCTGCGCGTGCTCGACGTCGTCCCAGAGGTCCTGGGCCCCGGCCTGCTCGCTGAGGTCGGCGATCTCACGCTGCAGGCGGTCGACGTCGACCACCGAGCGGATGTTGCCGAAGGTCTCGCGGAGGGCGGAGAGCTGCTCGGTGAAGTCCAGTTCGACCATGATCACCGATCCTACCGGTGCTTCCCAGCCCCGGAGGCGCGGCTCGGCCCCCGTGGACCGGTCAGCGTCCCAGGAGCGGTTCCCTCGACGCCATCCCCGCGGCTCCGGCGCGCGCCACCGCGTCCGGCAGCGCGGCGAGGAACGCGTCGACGTCGGCGTCGGTCGTGGTGTGCCCGAGCGTGATCCGGAGCGCACCGCGGGCGTCCTGCTCCGACAGCCCCATGGCGAGCAGGACGTGCGAGGCCTCGGGCACGCCGGCCTGGCACGCCGAACCGGTCGACACCGCGACCCCGGCGGCGTCGAGCAGGAAGAGCAGCGAGTCCCCCTCGCAGCCCGGGAACGTGAAGTGCGCGTTGCCGGGAAGCCGGTCGACCGGGTCCCCCATCAGCACCGCGGTGGGCACCGCTGCCCGGACCCCGGCGACGAGCCGGTCCCGCAGTGCCCGGACGTCCGCGTGCGGCATGGAGGCCGCGACCCCGAAGGCCGCCGCTGCCGGGGCGTCCTGCGTCCCGCTCCGCACCTGGCGCTGCTGCCCGCCCCCGTGGATGAGCGGCTCGACGCTCGCACGACGGCCGAGCACGAGCGCACCGATGCCGACCGGGCCGCCGATCTTGTGCGCCGACACGCTCAACGCGTCGAGCCCGGAGGCGGCGAACGACACCGGTACCTGGCCGTACGCGGCGACCGCGTCGCTGTGGACGGGCACGCCCGCGGCGTGCGCGAGCTCGACGATCCGCGACACCGGCGCGATCGTGCCGACCTCGTTGTTCGCCCACAGGAACGTGACCAGGGCGACGTCCGAGGCGTCGGCGAGCCGCGCCTCCAGGGCAACCAGGTCGACGCGACCCTGCGCGTCCAACGGGACCACGTCGACGACCGCGCCCTCGTGGCGCTCGAGCCACTCGACGGTGTCGACCGTCGCGTGGTGCTCCCCACCGGGGACGACGATGCGCGGGCGCGGACGGTCCTGCTGCCGCGCCCAGAACATGCCCTTCACGGCGAGGTTGATGCTCTCGGTGCCGCCGGAGGTGAAGACGACTTCGACCGGGTCGGCGTCGAGCGAGGCGGCGACGGCGGCGCGGCCGTCCTCGAGCAGCATCTTCGCCTGCTGCCCCGCGCTGTGGATCGACGACGGGTTGCCGACGGTGCCGAGCGCGGCGGTGAACGCGGCGAGCGCCTCCGGCAGGATCGGCGTCGTCGCGGCGTGGTCGAGGTAGACCGGCATCTGCACCCCCTGAACGAGCGTTTCCAGGATACTCGTCGGTCCTCGTACCCTTGGTGCCATGCACGAGACGGCGATCGACGAGACCCCGGGGTTCCTCCTGACCGCCGACGTCCCGCGGTTCTCGGTGCGGTCGGCGACGGCGACGGCCGTGTCGGTCGTGGTCGACGGCCGCGGCACGTTCCCGCTGACGCGGTCCGGCGACGTCTGGGCGGGTGCCGTGCCGGGAGTCGAACCCGGGGACACGTACCACCTGCTCGTGGACGGTCCCGCCGGTCCGCGCGACGAGTTCGACGCGGAGCGTCCGCTGCTCGACCCGTACGCCCGAGGGATCGTGCGCGGCACCGGACCACGCTGGACGGGTGTCGTGGTCGACGACGCGTTCGACTGGGGCGGGGTGGTCAAGCCGACGACGCCGCTCGACCGGGTCGTCGTCTACGAGGCGAACGTCCGGACCCTGACCGCCACGAACCCGGCCGTCCCGGAGGACCTCCGCGGCACGTACGCCGGCGTCGCCCACGAGAGCACCATCGCGCACCTGCACCGGATCGGCGTGACCACGCTCGAGCTGCTGCCCGTGCACGCCTTCGACACCGAACGGTGGCTGCGGGACGCCGGACGCGAGAACGCCTGGGGCTACAACACGCTCGGGTTCTTCGCGCCGCACGCCGCCCACGCCTCCCCCGGCGCGCGGGCCGAGGGTGCCTCCGCGGTGCTGCGCGAGTTCAAGGGCATGGTCCGGCTCCTGCACGCCGCCGGTATCCAGGTCGTCCTCGACGTCGTCTACAACCACACCGCAGAAGAGGGCCTCGGCGGCCCGACGACCTCGCTCCGGGGCATCGACGGGGCGAACCGCTACCGGTGGACCGCCGACGGCGCCTCGTACTACGACACCACCGGCTGCGGGAACACCCTCGACACCTCGGTCGAGGCCACGGCCGACCTCATCGTCGACAGCCTGCGCTACTGGGCGCGCGAGGTGCAGGTCGACGGGTTCCGGTTCGACCTGATGGCGGCGCTCGGCCGCGACGCCGACCACGTGTTCGACCCGTCGCACCCGCTGCTCGAGCGGATCCGGAACCACCCGGACCTGCAGGACACCCTGGTCATCGCCGAACCGTGGGACGTCGGACCGGACGGGTGGAAGACGGGCTCGTTCGGCGCGCGCACGAGCGAGTGGAACGACGGCTTCCGGAACACCGTGCGGCAGTTCTGGCTCACCGACATCGCCGAGGAGCGACGCCACGGCGCCCCCGCGACCGGCATCGGCGCGCTCGCCGGGGCCCTGACCGGCTCGCGCCACCTCTTCGACACGGCACGCGGGCCGCTCGCCGGCATCAACTTCGTCACCGCCCACGACGGCTTCACCCTGCTCGACCTGGTGTCGTACGACGGCAAGCACAACGAGGCGAACGGCGAGGAGAACCGCGACGGCTCGAACGACAACCGCTCGTTCAACCACGGCATCGAGGGCGACACCGCCGACCGCGGCGTGCGGGCGGCGCGGGGCCGATCGATGCGGAACCTCGTCGCGACGCTCATGCTCTCCGCGGGCGTGCCGATGCTCACCGCCGGCGACGAGCGGAGCCGGACGCAGCACGGCAACAACAACGCCTACGTGGTGTCCGAGGACCTCACCCCGGTCGACTGGTCGGACGACGAGGACGCCGAGGCGATGACCGAGGCCGTCTCGGCACTCGCACGGCTCCGCGCCGCGCACCCCGCGCTCCGGCCGACCCGGTTCGGCGTCGAGGGGCAGGAGACGCCCGGCGCGTCCCGGATGTCCTGGTACGGGCCCGACGGCCACCCGATGACGGCCGAAGGGTGGGACCAGCCGATCCACCGCGCGCTGCAGTACTTCGTCGAGTCGACGCCGGAGCACGAGCCGTTCGACCGCGTCCTCGTGGTGGTGCACGGCAGCGGGCGCACGCGGGACATGACGCTGCCCGTGCGCGAGGACGTGCTCGGGTACCGGCTCGCCTGGTCCAGCGAGAAGCACCGCGACCACGAGCGGCTCCGGCCCGCGGGTCAGGTCTTCACGGCGTACGGGCCGGGCATCCACGTGTTCGAGATCGCCTGACGGCGGCCCGTCCAGGAGGCGCGGGTCGGCTCCGGCACGACGGTCGCGCGGTGCTCCTCCACAGCGCCACGGCGCGCCCGGGTCTCCACGGACGGCACGTTCCGGGGAACGCGGAGGCGCTCGCCGGGTAGCGTCGGCTCCGTGGCCACTGCAGACCGACCCCGCCGACCGAAGATCGGGCGCATCCCGATCACCGAGCTCGCCCCCACGACGCCCAACGGGTTCCCCGGCAAGGCGTTCGACGGCGAGGTGATCACGTTCGGTGCGACCGTCTTCCGCGAAGGGCACGGGATCATCGGCGCCGACCTCGTCCTCGAACGACCGGACGGCGGCACCAGGACGGTCCCGATGGTGCTCGTCGCCCCGGGCACCGACCGCTACGAGGCGACCGTCCAGGTCGACCACACCGGTGTGTGGACGTGGCACGTCGAGTCCTACGCCGACGACTGGTCGTCCTGGCTGCACGGCGCCCGCCTGAAGATCGCCGCGGGCGTCGACACCGAGGCCACCCTGCTCGACGGGGCGGCGCTCCTCGACCGACTCGCCGACGAGACCGACTCCCCCGCCGCCACGCGTGCGGCGGCGCGCATCCGCGACACCGACCTCGACCCGGCCGAACGACTCGCCGCCGTCGACGACCCGCGCATCACGGGCGAGGTCGAAGAAGCGCCGCTCACCTCGCTCCGGACGCACTCGCCCACGCAGTTGCTCGACGTCGAGCGCACCCGCGCCGGTGTCGGCGCCTGGTACGAGTTCTTCCCCCGCAGCGAAGGCGCGAAGAAGAACCCCGACGGCTCGTGGAAGAGCGGCGACTTCCGCACCGCGGCACGACGGCTCCCGGGCGTCGCGCGCATGGGCTTCGACGTGGTGTACCTCCCGCCGATCCACCCCATCGGCACGACCGCGCGCAAGGGTCCGAACAACACGCTCACCCCCGGGCCGCACGACCCCGGCAGCCCGTGGGCCATCGGCGGCCCCGACGGCGGGCACGACGCCATCCACCCGGACCTCGGCACCGAGGACGACTTCCGCGACTTCGTCGAGACGGCGAAGAACACCGGGATGGAGGTCGCGCTCGACTTCGCTCTGCAGTGCTCGCCCGACCACCCCTGGGTCACCGAGCACCCCGAGTGGTTCACGGTCCGCGCGGACGGCTCCATCGCCACGGCCGAGAACCCGCCGAAGCGCTACCAGGACATCTACCCGATCCAGTTCGACACCGACCCCGAAGGGCTCGTCGCCGAGGTCCTGCGGGTCCTGCGCCACTGGATCGCCCTCGGCATCCGGATCTTCCGCGTGGACAACCCGCACACCAAGCCGCTCTGGTTCTGGGAACGGGTCATCCGCGAGATCCGCGACGAGCACCCCGACACGGTGTTCCTCGCCGAGGCGTTCACGCGCCCGGCGATGATGCGCGCCCTCGCCGAGGTCGGGTTCCAGCAGTCGTACTCGTACTTCACGTGGCGGAACTCGAAGGACGAGATCGCCGACTACTTCGACGAGCTCTCGCACGAGACGAGCGCGTACCTGCGTCCGAACCTGTTCGTGAACACGCCCGACATCCTCACCGAGTACCTGCAGTTCGGCGGCCGCGCCGGGTACAAGATCCGTGCGGCGCTCGCGGCCACCGGTGCGCCGACGTGGGGCATGTACTCCGGGTACGAGCTGTTCGAGGACGTCGCACGCCCCGGCTCGGAAGAGAACATCGACAACGAGAAGTACGAGTACAAGCCGCGTGACTTCGCCCTGGCCGAGGCCGAGGGTGCGAGCCTGGCGCCGTACGTGACGATGCTCAACCGCTTCCGGCAGGCGCACCCGGCGCTCCGCCAGCTCCGGAACCTGCACGTGCACGACGCCGAGGACCCGGCGATCGTCGTGTACTCCAAGCACCTGCCCGGACGGTTCATCCGCTCCGGGCGCGACGACACCGTGATCGTCGTTGCGAACGTCGACCCCCACTCGGCCCGTGAGACCACGGTCCACCTCGACCTCGCCGCCCTCGGCCTCGACCCGGAGCAGGCGTTCGACGTCCGCGACGTCGTGACCGGCCAGCGCTGGGTCTGGGGATCGTCGAACTACGTCCGCCTGGACGCGTTCCAGGAACCCGTGCACCTGCTCGTCGTGGAGGGACCCCACCGATGACCGACACCCACCCCGAGGACGACGCACCGACGGCAGCGCCGAACGACCGGGGGCAGGGGCCGAGCGTTCCGCCGGTGCCGCCGCCCCCGCCGCCCGTGCTGCCCCGCCGCATGCCGGCCGACACCCCGCGCCCGACGCACCCGGCGCAGCACGTCGCACCGGAGACGCCGGCAGCCGGAGGACTGCGTCCGTCGGCATCGCCGGAGCCTGCGACCCCCCGCTACGAGCCGCGTGTCTCGGCGCCCGGCGAGGACCTGCCGGGTGCACCCCCGGCCCGACGGGAAGCGCCGGACCGCGACGTCGCCGAGTCGGCCACGCTCGCCGGACACGCGTCCGACGCGGCCCACCCGCGCCACGTCACGGTCGAGGCGGTCGAGTCCGTCGAGCGGTCCGCGGCCGCCGGTGACGGCACAGGAGGCGCGACCGGCGTCACGACGTCGGCCGACGCGGGCGACACGGACGGCCCCGGCGACGGGGCGGACGCGCCGACCAGCGAAGGCGGCAGCCCGCTCGCCGCGACGAGCGAGGCGGGGTCGACCCGCGCCTCCCGTCCGACCGACACCACGCCGGAGACGACCGGCCCGCGTCCCGCCCCCGTCGAGGAGTGGCTCCGCCAGCAGGTCGCCGAGGCCCGCTGGTCCCAGCCCCACGACGTCCTCGGACCGCACCCCGTCGACGGCGGCACGAGCGTCCGGGTTGTCCGCCACCTCGCGACCGCCGTGCGGATCGTCCGACCGGACGGTGACGACGTCGAGCTCACGCACGAGGGCGACGGCCTCTGGGCCGGCGCGACCCCCGGCGAGCTCGGACGGTACCGGGTCGAGGCCGACTACGACCCGGACCCGTCGACCGACAGCGACGACATCACCTGGACGACCGACGACGCGTACCGGTTCCCCCCGACGATCGGCGAGCTCGACCTGCACCTCTTCGGCGAGGGCCGTGACGAGCAGCTGTGGCACCACCTCGGCGCGCACGTCACCACGGTCGACGGCGTGGACGGCGTCTCGTTCACGCTCTGGGCCCCGCGGGCGACCGCAGCCCGGGTGATCGGTGACTTCGAGGGCTGGGAAGGCCGCACCACCGCGATGCGTCGCCTGACCGACCTCGGTGTCTGGGAGCTGTTCTGGCCCGGCGCCCTCGTCGGTCAGCGGTACAAGTTCCAGCTCCTCACCGACTCCGGCTGGGTGGAGCGGGCCGACCCGTTCGCCCGCCGGACCGAGGTCCCGCCGCTGACCGCCTCCGTGATCGACGAGTCGCACCACGAGTGGTCCGACGGCGACGCGCAGTGGATGGAGCACCGGGCACGGACGACCACGCACGACCGTCCGATGAGCGTCTACGAGGTCCACCTCGGTTCGTGGCGTCCGGGGCTGTCCTACCGCGAGGTCGCCGACCAGCTCATCGGCCACGTCCAGTACACGGGCTTCACCCACGTGCAGTTCCTGCCGCTCGCCGAGCACCCCTTCGGCGGATCGTGGGGCTACCAGGTCACGGGCTACTACGCCCCGACGGCCCGGTTCGGCTCCCCCGACGACCTCCGGTACCTCGTCGACCGGCTGCACTCCGCCGGCATCGGCGTGATCATGGACTGGGTCCCCGGGCACTTCCCGAAGGACGAGTGGGCCCTGGCGAAGTTCGACGGCTACGCGCTGTTCGAGCACCCGGACCCCCGCCGTGGCGAGCAGCTCGACTGGGGCACGTACGTGTTCGACTTCGGGCAGCCGCAGGTCCGCAACTTCCTCGTCGCGAACGCGCTCTACTGGCTCGAGGAGTTCCACATCGACGGGCTCCGCGTGGACGCCGTCGCCTCGATGCTCTACCTCGACTACTCGCGCACCGAGTGGCTGCCGAACATCCACGGCGGACGCGAGAACCTCGAGGCGATCTCCTTCCTGCAGGAGACGAACGCCACCGCGTACAAGCGCTACCCGGGCATCGTGATGATCGCCGAGGAGAGCACCTCGTGGCCGGGCGTCACGCAGCCGACCAGCGCGGGCGGGCTCGGGTTCGGCCAGAAGTGGAACATGGGCTGGATGCACGACACCCTGCAGTACATCGAGCGCGACCCGGCGTACCGCAGCTACCACCACGACGAGATCACGTTCTCGTTCGTGTACGCGTTCAGCGAGCAGTTCACCCTGCCGATCAGCCACGACGAGGTCGTGCACGGCAAGGGATCGCTCTACGGCAAGATGCCCGGCGACGAGTGGCAGAAGCTCGCGAACGTGCGGGCGTACCTCGCGTTCATGTGGGCGCACCCCGGCAAGCAGCTGCTCTTCATGGGGCAGGAGTTCGCCCAGCCCAGCGAGTGGTCCGAGGCGCGCGGGCTGGACTGGTGGCTCCTCGACGACCCGGGGCACCGCGGTGTGCAGGACCTCGTGTCCTCGCTCAACCGGGTGTACCGCGAGACGCCGGCGCTCTGGACGCACGACGCCACGGCCGACGGCTTCGAGTGGATCGAGGGTGGCGACGCACCGCACTCGACGCTCGGGTTCCTGCGGAAGGACGGCGACGACCGGCTCGCGGTCTTCGTGAACTTCTCCGGCGTGCCGGTCGAGCGACGCTTCGGGTTGCCGGCGGCCGGTGCCTGGCACGAGGTCCTCAACACCGATGCCGCGGAGTACGGCGGGTCGGGCGTGGGCAACCTCGGCGTGGTCACGGCCGAGGACACCCCGTGGGCGGGGCGTCCGGCGTCCGCGCACCTCGTGGTGCCGCCGCTCGGCGCGGTCTGGCTGAAGCTGGCGCGCTAGCCCCGCGCACGCGACGGACGGGAGGCGCGGTGCTCGCTGGCACCGTGCCTCCCGTCCGTTTCGTGGTCGCGTCCCGGACGCGACCACGACCGCGGTACAGAACCACGGTGTGGAACCACGAAACCGACGTCGAACCAGGGTGCGACCGTGGTTCGACGTCGGTTTCGTGGTTCGACGCCTGCGCCGGCGCGCCTGGCGCGTCAGGCGCGTCCCGCGCCGACGCGTCGGCGCTCAGTACAGCGCGCTCGCCAGACGCCGGCGCGCGGCGACCACGCGCGGGTCCTCGGTGCCGATCAGCTCGAAGTACTCGACGAGCCGCACGCGGAGCGCCTCGCGCTCGTCCCCGAACACCGTCGGGACGAGGTCGAGCAGCCGGCCGAACGCGTCGTCGACGTGCCCACCCGAGATGTCGAGGTCGGCGACCGCGAGCTGCGCCTGGACGTCGGAGGGCCCGGCGGCCGCAGCAGCCCGGATGTCGTCCGCGGTGCGGCCGTTCAGCCGGTCGAGCAGCGACACCTGTGCGAGCCCGGCGACGGCCATCTGGTCGTGCGGGTCCTGCGCGATCGCGGTCTTGTACTCCTGGATCGCGGTCGCGTAGTCGCCCTGCTCGATCGCGTCGTACGCGGCCTGGTGGTGCGGCGGCAGCGGCTCCGGCTCGGGCTCGCCCTGCTCGACGGCGTCGGCCGCGGCCGCTCCGTCGACCGTGACGCGGCCGGAGACACCGTTCTCGGCGGCTGCTGCGAGGACCTGCTCGTAGACATCGCGGACCTGCGCCTCGGGCAGCGCACCGACGAAGAGCCCGAGGGGGCGTCCGCCGATGAGCGCGGCCACGGTCGGGATCGACTGCGCCTGGAACGCCTGCACGAGCTGCGGGTTCGTGTCGGCGTCGACCTTGGCGAGCAGCACGCGGCCGTCGTACTCGGCGGTGAGCTGCTCGAGGATCGGCGAGAGCTGCTTGCACGGCCCGCACCACTCGGCCCAGATGTCGACGATCACGGGGACGATCGTGGAGAGCTGCAGGACGTCCTGGAAGGTCTGGTCGGTGACGTCGAGGACGAGCGACGGGACGGTCAGGTCGGCACCGGTCTCGCTGCCGGGAGCACCGGCGGCGACGCCGGACCCGGGGCCGCCGGTAGCGGCACCGCCGGGCTGGGGCGGCCGCTGGGCGCGGTCCACCAGGGACGACAGGTCGACGGCTCCGCGGAGACCGGACGGGGTCGGGGGGACGTTGGTCATTGCACCTCACTCGCTGCTGTCAGGCCCTGCGTGAACCCGAGCAGGACCACTTTGTCATCGGTGCCCACCGGGGGCACGTAGAAGAGCAGCTGCACGCCGTAGGTCGCGCTGATGCCCTTCGTGCTGGAGTCGACACCGGAGAGCGCCTTCACAGCACCCTCGGTGTTCACCTCGGCGCCGGCCGCGGTCGGCGTGACCTTCTCGACCTCGTTCAGGTCGGCGGACACGAGCGCTCCGGCGCCGTCCGTCGCGATCGCCACGGCGCTGTCGTCGGGGACCTCGGACGAGTACTCGATCTTCGCGGTGTCCGGCAGCGACTCGGACTTCTTGTCCTTGTAGGCCTTGCCGATGGTCGACCGGAGGCCGTCGCCGTCCGCCTGGAACAGCGACGCGTACGAGCTGTCCTTGTCCTTCGAGAGGATGTCGCCGTACGCCTTCGCGATCTCGTCGGGTGCGATGGCGAGCAGCTTCGTGTTCGACGCGAGCAGGGCGGCACCGATCGACGTGGGCGCGAGGCTCGGGATCTTCGCCGCGGCCTCGAGCGAGACGTCGTAGGCGACCTTGTAGTCGTCGCGGGCGGAGTCCTGCACGAGCGTCAGCGCCTGCGGGGCCGACTTCGCGTCGCAGTCCTCGGCGACGACCGCGAACACGGTGCGCGGCCACGAGTCGGTCTGCTGCGGCAGCGCCACGCACACCTGCTCCCCCGAGATCGTCGGCGGGGCGTCGACGTCCGAGTCCTTGCCGCGGATCGTGTAGTTCGCCGCGCGCAGGTCGAGGGCCGCACCGGTGAAGCGCTGCTCGGCGAGCTTCGCGTCGCGAGCGTCGTCGGCACGCTTCGCCACGTACGCGACCCGCTGGACGATCCGGGTGATCTGCTGCTTGGTGGCGGCGGTCGGCTCGGTCTGCGCAGCCGTCCCGGTCGCCGTCGCGGTGGGCGTCGGGCTGGCCGCGGACGCCCCCTGCGGCCAGTAGTCGGACGAACAGCCAGCGAGACCGAGGGCCCCGACGAGCAGGACCGGGATCGCCACGAACGCCCGGCGGCCACGACGACCGCGGACCGGTACCTGGGCGCCGGCGGCCGCGGCACGGCGCGAGGCACGCACGCGCGGCGGACGGGAGCCCCCGCTGCGGCGGCGGGGTCCGCGACCACGACGCTGGTGCACGAACGCCCAGACGAGCAGGACGATGCCTCCGACCAGGAACACGCCACCGGCGACGAGGAGCGGACCGACCGACGGCGTCGCGGTGTCGCGCGGCCACGTGACCGAGACGTCGCTCGGGGCCGCGGCCGTGCCGTCGCCGACGATGATCACGCTGACGTCCTCGGGCAGACGGACCGTGAACTGTCCGGCACTGTCGTACTCCTGGTACCAGAGGTCGCTTCCCGCGGGGTCCGGCACGGTGGACTCGGACCCGGTCGTGCGGCCGACGAGCTTCGCCTGCTCGGCGTCGAACCGCATCGTCGTGTGCTTCGCGTCGCCGATCCAGGCGTCGACGTCGCTCGTCTTGCCGTAGGCCGCGAACACCTTGCCCGAGCCGGAGACGTTGATGCGCTGGTAGCCGGGGTTGGCGTTGAGCGTCGACCCCGGGATCACGGTCACCGGGGCGGAACTCTTCGAGGACGATGCCGCGACGAGCGACGACGGTGGCTCGAACACGGTCCGCTGGCCGACCGCGAGGGCGACGAGCAGCAGCCCGATGACGAAACTGACGATCGCCAGGACGAATCGCACGGATCTTCTCCCTACCGCGCCGGGGTGGGGGTGTCGGCGCGCGAATCAGCGCTCCAGGATAGCGAGGGAGTCTGGACGGCGCATCCCCCACCGCTGTCCGCGGTCACAGCCCACCGTCTCCGCACGCCACTACAATCGTGCCGGGCCTTCCCTGTGCCCTCCGCCGAGCACCCAGGAGCGAACACGTGGCGAACGACGAGGCAGAGTTCGGGACCGAGCTGCGCGGGTACCGCCGCGAAGACGTGGACCGCTCGCTGAACGATCTGCGCCGCGAGCTCATCAAGTCGAACAACGACCGGGCCGACGCCGCGAAGGAGATCCGCCTCCTGCAGGCGCGCGTCTCCGAGCTGCAGGGCGAGCTCGACGAGGCCGGCACCCCCACGTACAGCGGACTCGGCACCCGTCTCGAGTCGACCCTCCGCGTCGCCGAGGAACAGTCGACGCGGCTCATCAGCCAGGCCGACATCGACGCGCAGCGACTCCGTGCCTCGAGCCGTGCCGAGGCCGACCGCACCCTGCGCGAGGCGCAGGACGAAGCCCGTGACACGCTCGAGGACGCCCGCACCCGGTCGACGAACGAGCTCACCCGTGCCCGCGCCGAGTCGGCCGACACCGTCGAACGTGCCCGCGCCGAGGCCGGGCTCCTGACGCAGGACGCCCGCAACGAGGCCGCCGCGATCCGCGGTGCCGCCGTGACCGAGGCGGCCGAGGTCCGCTCGGTCGCGATCCGCGAGACGAACGCGCTGCGCGCCCAGGTCGAGCACGAGGTCGCCGAGCTCCGTGAGATCACCCAGCGCGAGTCCGCCGAGGCCCGTCGCGCCGCCGCCGACCTCGACCGCGAGACCGAGCACCGCCGCAGCGTGTTCGAGGCCGACCACGCCCGCCGTGTCGAGGACCTCGACCGCGACGAGACCACCCGCCGCGACGCACTCGAGCGCGAGATCGCCGAGGGTCGCGCCGCCTGGCACCGCGAACGCGACGACGAGCAGCAGGCCCACGCGCTCGAGCTCGAGACCGGACGCGCCGACCTCGCCGCCGAGGTGGACCGCCGTCGCGCCGACCTCGACACCGAGCTCGCCGACCGCCGCCGTGTCCTCGACGAGGAACTCGCGGCCGCCCGCGCCGAGTGGGACCGCGAACTCGCCTCGGCCCGCGCCGCGCTCGAGCAGGAGATCGAGGCCGCACGCGCCCAGCTCCGCGTCGACGAGGAGCAGACCCGCACCGAGAACGCCCGGCTGGTGCAGGAGACCGCGGACCGCATCGCCCGCGAACTCGACGAGCACGCGACGCGCATCGAGCGGGAGCGCGCCGAGGCCGAGGCGACCGCGGAACGCGCCGCCCGCGAGCACGAGAACGAACTCGCCGCCCGCCGCGAACGCGAACACGCCGAGGTCGACACCGAGATCGCCGACCGCCGCACCGCCGAGCTCGGCACGCTCGAAGCCGAGCGCACGGCGCTCCGGCAGGAGATCGACACGGCCCGTGCCGACCTCACCCGCGAGCGCGACGAGGTCCGTGCCGAGATCGCCCGCGAACGCGACGAGGCCCGCACGACCCTCGAGTCGGAACTCGCCGCCCGACGCGACGACGCCGAGCAGGACTACCTGCAGAAGCACCACGACACCGTCACCGAGACGCAGAAGTACCTCGACGAGGCGAACCTGCAGCTCGCCGAGGCGACGCGCCGCGCGACCGAGGCACGCGAACGGGCCGAGCGCCTCCAGCAGGAGGCCGACGACCTCGAGCGCTCCAGCACCTCGGACGCGCAGGAGCACGCGCGCACGATCGTCGCGGACGCCCAGGACCGCGTGCACAAGATGATCGCCGACGCCGAGGAGCGCACCGCCGGCATCATCGCCGAGTCCGAGGACCGCCTCGCGGCCATCCGGACCGAACGCGACGCCGTCGCCGGCTACCTCGAGAACCTCCGCGGGGTCCTGACCAACGCGACCGGCCTGCTCGGCACGGCACCGTCGGTCGACGCCGCGGAGCCGGCCGAGCTCGTGATCGAGCCCGACGACGAGTCGGTCACCGACGACGCGACGGTCACCGACGACGAGGACGCGACCACGCGCTGAGCGTCGGCCGGTCCAGGGGGCGCGACCCGCGCCTCCCGGACCGGCCCGCGTCATCGACGCGACCCGTTCCCCGCGACACTGCCCGTCCGTCAGTCGGCGACGTGCGTCGGCAGCGGTGCACTGCCCGGCACGACGACGTCCGCGATCGCGTCGAGCACGATCCGGACGTACTTCTCCCCCACCCAGAGGTGCTTCGCCCCCTCGACCGGGACGACACGGACGTTCGGCGCGATGGCGAACCGACGCGCCGCCTCGTCCGGCTGCAGGAAGTCGTCGTGCTCGGGGACGAGGGCCACGACGGGGACGGACACCTCCGCCCAGCGGGCGATCTCGTCGTCGGTGGCGCGGTGCAGTGGCGGCGAGAGCAGGACGACACCGGCGACCCGGCCGGCCTCGACGTGCTCGAGCGCATGCTTGAGGATCACCTCGGTGCCGAACGACCACCCGACGAGCCACGGTGTCGGCAGACCGCGGTGAACGACGTCCGTGACGGCGGCGCGCAGGTCGAACCCCTCGGAGACGCCGTCGCCGAAGACGCCCTCGGACGTGCCGCGCGGGGACGTCACCGAGCGGAAGTTGAACCGGAGCACCGCGATGTCCGCGAGGGCCGGGAGCCGGGCCGCCGCCTTCTTCAGCACGTGCGAGTCCATGAAACCGTGCGCGATCGGCAGCGGGTGCAGCGTGACGATCGTCCCGCGAGCAGCGTGCTCCAGCGGCTCGGCGAGCTCACCGACCAGGGTGAGGTGGTCGTCCGTGACGAGCTCGATGTCGGTGCGTCGGGCCGGCAGCTCGGTGTTCGACCGGATCTCGGTGGTCATGCGATGCTCCAGCAGTGGTTGTGCCAGTGGCGGCGGGACGCCAGATCGGCCTCGTCCCCGAGGACACCGTCGGCACGCCAGACGACGACGTGCGCCACGCCGGGCAGCACCGTGCCGCCGCAGCCCGGGCAGATGTACTCCTTCTGCGCCGACGCGGCGGAGATGGGCTGCACGAGGTACTCACGGCCGCGGCGCACCTCGGTGCGCTTCCACGAGCTCATCATCCGGTCGAGACCGGTCGGCTCGTCGTCCTGCTCGGGACCGCGGCCCCGAGGGCGTCGCGGCCGGTTGCTCCGCGGCACCTGCGTTCAGCCGATCAGTACCAGTTGTTCGCGACGCTGTGGCCCCAGGCACCGCACGGCGTGCCGTAGACGCCGGAGATGTAGTTGAGGCCCCAGGTGATCTGCGTCGCCGGGTTCGTCTGCCAGTCAGCGCCGGCCGTGGCCATCTTGCTGCCGGGGAGCGCCTGCGGGATGCCGTAGGCACCGCTCGGGTTGTACGCGTTCACGCGCCAGCCCGACTCCTTGTTCCAGAGCGAGACGAGGCAGTTGTACTGGTCGGTCCCCCAGCCGCGCGCGGCCACCATCTCCTGCGCGATGGCCTGGGCGCTGCCCGGGTCCGGCGTCGCAGCGGTCGCCGCGAGGGTGTTCGAGGCGCTCACCGAGGCGGTCTCGTCCGTGGCGGTGTCCGCGTCGGCATCCGTGGTGTCGGTCTCGGTCTTCGGCTTCTCGACGACCTTGGGCTTCGGGAGCGTCACGCCGTACGCGTCGCGGGAGACGTCGAACGCGGCGTAGGTGCCGTGCGCCGTGTACTCCTGCGGGGCCGCCGGCGCCTTGACGAGCACCGGAGCGGAGACCGCTGCCTGGGCCACGTCGGGCTGCAGCGGGTTGAACAGCGAACCGACGACGATGCCGGACACCGCGAAGAAGGACAGCACCGGCACTGCCGCACGCTTGCGCACGAAGGTGTTCATGCTCTGCGGGGACGACGACGGCTTCGCGGCTGCGGCGACGGCACGGGCACGACGCTGCTTGACGATGCGGGGGTCGGCGGGGGTGGCGGGCACCGCGTGGGCGACCGACGCCTGCGCGTCCGTCGTGTCCGACACGCGGTTCGCCGCGACCGACTTGGGGGCGACGGCCGGAGCGGTCGGCACCGATGCCGTGACCACCGTCGGGTTCGCCGGGAGGACCGAGTTCTCCGCCGTGCGGGTTCGGTTCAGTGCCGCGCGGCGCTCACCGGCGGCCGTGAGGCCGAGGTGCTCGCGGGTATCGCGGTCGGAGCTGATGTCTGCCGTGTGCCTGCCCATGAGTTCGACCAGGATAACGGAACGATCACGGAAAGCGAAGCACCCGCCACCAGCGCGTCGTCAGCGGACAGCGAGCATGACCTCGACGACGGCGTCGAGCAGCGCGTCGACCTGCGCTTCGCGGTAGCCGCCGTGCTTCGGTCGGAAGACGATCGAGCGGACCTCGGTCAGGCTGAGCGGCTTGCCGTCGCGGAAGTAGCCCTCGAGCCGCTTCGCGAAGGCGTCGACGTCCTTCGGGTGGTACCCGGTGCCGAGGAAGCTCACACGACCGAACCGCTGCCCGTCCGGACGCTCGAGACGCGCCACGACGTCGGAGGCCTTCGACCGGGCTTCGGCGTACCAGGCCTTCTGCCCGATGTCCGCGATCTCCCGCTCGCGCTCGCGAGCCGCGAAGGCGTCCTCGAGCCGTTCGAGTGCGGCGTCGACGTGTGCGGTGGAGTAGCCGCCCTTGCGCATCGAGAAGGCGGTGGCCCGGATCTTCGCGGCCTCGATCGCCGGAGCGGTGTCGTTCGCCGTGTAGGCGCGGCGGGCGTCCTCGAGGAAGCGCTCGACCTCGTCGACGTCGTATCCGAGGGCGGAGCGGTCTGCGTTCGGGAAGGTGGTGGCCACGGCGACATTCTGCCAGGACCGGACCATGGTGTGACCTGGACGCGCTGGGGCGTGGGCCAGGGGTCCGTTCAGTGGTTGACGACGAGGTACAGCACGTAGGCGACGGCGGCGGACGGCAGGATGCTGTCGATGCGGTCGAGGAGTCCACCGTGCCCGGGCAGGAACGACGAGATGTCCTTGATACCGAGGTCGCGCTTGATCATCGACTCGGTCAGGTCGCCGAGCGTGGCGGACCCGGAGATGAGCACACCGAGGATGATGCCCGTCCACCAGGGCAGCCCGAGCATGAGCCACGAGACGAGGATGCCGACGATGATGCTGGCGGCGACCGAGCCGGCGAAGCCCTCCCACGTCTTCTTCGGGCTGATCCGGGGCGCCATCGGGTGCTTGCCGAGGTTGAGCCCGGTGGCGTACGCGCCGGTGTCGACCGCGACGACCACGAGGATGAAGCCGATCACCCAGAGCTGCCCGCTGGGCTGTGCCGCCAGCAGCACGACGCAGGCGCCCAGGAGCGTGATGTAGGCCTGCACGAACAAGCCGTTCGTGAGGTCCCGCACCACGTTGCCCGCGGCCGGCTTCGGACGCTCGATCGCGACCTCGACCAGGCGCCAGAGGCTGATGAACACGATGCCGCCGAGGAGCGTGAACAGCGCCGGGATCTGCCCGCCGATGAACGCCGCCGGCACGATCGCCACACTGACGATGACGCTCGGGATGCGCGGCACGTCGCGCCCAGCGAACCGCATGGCGCTCGCGAGCTCGTAGACGCCGACGCCGAGCAGGAACGCCCCGACGACCATGAACGACGGCTTCCAGATGAGCAACGAGCCGAGCATCACGACCGCGAACGCCAGGGCGATCCCGATCGCGGCCGGCAGGTTGCGTCCGGTGCGCGCCGTCAGCGCCTCGTTGCGGGCGCCGAAGTCGGCCTTCCGCTGCCGGAGCTGCGCCTCGAAGTCGGTGCGTGCGGCTCGTGCGCGCGCGTCGAAGTCCTGACGCAGCCCCTTGGCGGAACGCTTCTCTGCTGTGGGGCGGTCACCGCCCTGGTCCGGACGGTGCATCAGACCTCGAGGAGTTCGGCTTCCTTCTTCTTCAGCGAGTCGTCGATCTGGTCGACGTGCTTCTTCGTCAGGGCTTCGAGGTCCTTGTCGCCACGGGAGATCTCGTCGTCCGAGATCTCGCCCTTGAGCGCGTCGAGGTCGTCCTTGGCCTTGCGGCGGATGTTGCGGATGACGACCTTGTGGTCCTCGCCCTTGCTCCGGACGAGCTTGACGAACTCCTTGCGGCGGTCCTGCGTGAGCTCCGGGATCGTCACGCGGACGATGTCACCGTCGTTCGTCGGGCTGGCGCCGAGGTTCGGGAACGTCGCGATCGCGCGCTCGATCTCCTTGAGCGCCGTCTTGTCGTACGGCGTCACGATGAGCGTGCGGGCCTCGGGGGTCTGCAGCGACGCGAGCTGCGCGAGCGGCGTCGGCGTGCCGTAGTACTCGACCGGGATCTTCTGGAAGAGCGCCGCGTTGATGCGGCCGGTTCGGACGGTCGAGAAGTCGTCCTTGGCGACCTCGACCGCCTTCGCCATCTTCTCGGTGGCTTCGGTCAGGACATCACTGATCACGGTGTTACTCCTTCGGTACTGGCGTCGAGTCTAGTCAGCGGACGGGGTCAGTTGCTGACCACCGTGCCGATGCGCTCGCCCCGGATCGCGGCGGCGACGTTGCCGTCGCCCTCCATGCCGAAGACGTGCATCGGCATGCCGTTGTCCATGCAGAGCGAGAACGCGGTGGCGTCGACGACCTTGAGGCCCTTCAGGAGCGCGTCCTGGTAGGTGACGTGGTGGAGCTTCTCCGCCGTGGCGTCCTTCTTCGGGTCTGCCGTGTAGACGCCGTCGACGCCGTTCTTGGCGACGAGGACCTCTTGCGCGTCGATCTCGAGGGCACGCTGCGCGGCGACCGTGTCGGTCGAGAAGTAGGGCAGGCCCGCCCCGGCACCGAAGATGACGATGCGCCCCTTCTCGAGGTGCCGCTCGGCCCGCCGCGGGATGTACGGCTCGGCGACCTGGGTCATGCTGATCGCCGACTGCACCCGCGTGGCGGCTCCGGCCTGCTCGAGGAAGTCCTGCAGCGCGAGGGCGTTCATGACCGTCCCGAGCATGCCCATGTAGTCGGCGCGCCCGCGGTCCATGCCCCGCTGGGAGAGCTCGGCGCCGCGGAAGAAGTTCCCGCCGCCGACGACGATCGCGACCTCGACCTCCTGCGCGGCGACCGCGATCTCCTTCGCGATCGTGCTGATGACGTCCGGGTTCACACCGAGCGAACCGGCACCGAACGCCTCCCCCGACAGCTTCAGCAGGACCCGGCGGCGTCCGGTCTTCTCGTTCGTCATGTGGTCGCACCCTTCGTCGAATGTCTCGTGGGAATCTACCCGGCCGCAGCCGGTCCGGCGGAGGCGGGTCGCGCCTCCAGTCGGTGCTCGCGCGTGTCGGCGCGCGAAAACGGGGCCCGGAACCTGGTGGTTCCGAGCCCCGTCACGGGTTCGTTACGCGCCGACCTTGACGCGGGCGAAGCCCTGGATCGTGATGCCGGCGTTCTCAGCGGCCTTCGCGACGGAGATCTTGTTGTCCTTCGCGTAGTCCTGGTCGAGGAGCGCGACCTGCTTGCGGTAGGCGTTGAGGCGACCCTCGACGATCTTCGGCAGGGCGGCCTCCGGCTTGCCCTCCTCGCGCGTGATCGCCTCGACGGTCGCGCGCTCCTTCTCGATCGCCTCGGCCGGGATCTCGTCCCGCGTGAGGTAGGTCGGGTTCGCGAACGCGACGTGCTGCGCGATGGAACGGGCCTCGGCCGCGTCGGAGCCCGAGTAGGCGATGACGACGGCGATCTGCGGCGGGAGGTCCTGGCTGGTCTTGTGCAGGTAGACCTCGAAGGCGTCGCCCTCGACACGGGTGACCGTGCGGAGCGCGAGCTTCTCACCGAGCGCGGCGGCAGCCTCGTCGATGACCTCGGCGACCGTCTTGCCGTCCAGCGGCGCGGCGTTGCCGGACTCGACGTCGGCGGCACCGGCGGCGGCGACCGCGGCGACGACCTTGTCGGCGAGGGTGGTGAACTTCTCGTTCTTCGCGACGAAGTCGGTCTCGCTCGCGAGCTCGACGACGGTCGCGGCGCCACCGTCGGTCGACGCGACGACGACACCCTCGGAGGTCGCACGGTCGTCGCGCTTGGCGACGGCCTTCGCGCCCTTGATGCGGAGCAGCTCGACGGCCTTGTCGTAGTCGCCGTCGGCCTCGACGAGCGCGGTCTTCGCGTCCATCATGCCGGCCCCGAGTTCCTCGCGGAGCTTCTTCACGTCAGCAAGGCTGTAGTTGGCCATTGACTGGAGTCCTTTCTGGACTGAGCGTTTGTGGAGAGTGGAGCAGGGGCGCCGGACCGATCGGCCCGACGCCCCCGATGGTCACTCGGCGGGGGTGGTCTCCGCAGCGGCCTCGGCCTCGGCCGTCGGCTCTGCGTTCTTCGCGTCGTCGGCGATCGGCTCGCCGATCTCCTTCGCGGCGACCTGCGCGTCAGCGTCGTTCTCTTCGACCGGGGTCTCGGCCTCGGCAGCGGCAGGCGTCGCGGTCGCAGCGGCCGGCGCGGCGGTCTCGCCACCGAGGAGCTCCTGCTCCCACTCGGCGAGGGGCTCGGCCGCAGCCTCGTCGTCGCCACCGTTGTGGCGGGTCTTCAGGCCCTCGGCCGCGGCGTCGGCGACGATGCGGGTGAGGAGACCGACGGAGCGGATCGCGTCGTCGTTGCCCGGGATCGGGTACGTGATCTCGTCGGGGTCGCAGTTGGTGTCGAGGATGCCGATGATCGGGATACCGAGCTTCTGCGCCTCGTCGACGGCGAGGTGCTCCTTCTTGGTGTCGACGATCCAGAGCGCGCTCGGGGTCCGCGTGAGGTTGCGGATACCACCGAGGGTCTTGTGGAGCTTGTCCAGCTCGCGCTTCTTGATGAGGAGCTCCTTCTTGGTGAAGCCCTTCGTCGTGTCGTCGAAGTCGATCTCCTCGAGCTCCTTCATGCGCGCGAGGCGCTTGGAGACCGTCTGGAAGTTCGTGAGCAGACCGCCGAGCCAACGCTGGTTGACGTAGGGCTGGCCGACGCGGGTCGCCTGCTCGGCGATGGAGCCCTGGGCCTGCTTCTTGGTGCCCACGAAGAGGATCGTGCCACCGTGCGCGACCGTCTCCTTGACGAAGTCGTACGCGCGGTCGATGAAGGCCAGCGACTGCTGCAGGTCGATGATGTGGATGCCGGAGCGCTCGGCGAGGATGAATCGCTTCACCTTCGGGTTCCACCGACGGGTCTGGTGTCCGAAGTGGACGCCGCTGTCGAGCAGCTGGCGGATGGTGACGACGGCCATGTGCCGTCCTCCTTCTGTCTTCTCGGCGCGCAGCCGTGCTCTCGCACGTCGCTGCGGACCTGTTGCGGTTGTGTCGATCACGACCGTCGGTCGTGGTCCCTGGTGCCCTGGCACGCGACCGCCCGCTCGTGAGAGCGAGACCGATGGTCGGGTGCCGCGCCGGTGACGGCGCTGTGGACACGCGAAGTCAGCGCGCCGGAGCGCACTGCTGAGGAGATGCTAGCAGACGGTGGACGCACAGGAGGCGCGGTGCGGGTCGGACCCGCACCGCGCCTCCTGGACGGTGGTGACGCTGGTGCGTCAGGCCTTGGCGTCGACCGTGTCACCCTCGGCCGTGATGCCCATCTCCTCGAGGGAGCGGCCCTTGGTCTCCGGGATCTTCGCGATGACGAAGAAGAGGGAGAGCAGGGCGAACAGCGCGTAGATGCCGTAGGTCACGGTCAGGTTGAAGCCGGACAGGACGGGGAACGTGATGGTGACGAGGAAGTTCGCGATCCAGTTCGCCGCGGACCCGATGCCGAGTGCCGTCGCACGGATGCGGTTCGGGAACATCTCACCGAGCAGGACCCACATGAGCGGACCCCACGTGGCGCCGAACGACACGACGAAGAGGTTCGCGAAGATCAGCGCGATGACGCCCCACGCACCGGGGAGGTTCGGCTCGCCGTTCACGATCGTCGCCTGCGAGAACGCGATCGCGACCATGAGCAGCGACACGAACATGCCCGTCGAACCCGCGATGAGCAGCGGCTTCCGACCGAGCTTGTCCACCGTGAAGATCGCGATGAAGGTGACGGCGACGTTCACGACCGAGGTGATGGTCGAGATCAGGAAGGACTGGTCCTCCTTGAAGCCGACCGCCTGCCAGAGCGTCGTCGAGTAGTAGAAGATCACGTTGATGCCGACGAACTGCTGCAGCACCGCGAGGATGATGCCGACCCAGACGATCGGCTGGAGCCCGAAGCGGTTGCCCCGGATGGAGCCCTTCTTCTCGCTGGCCTCCTTCTTGATGCCGTCCTGGATCTCCTCGAGGCTGGTGTTCACCGTGTCGCGCGGCACGATCTTGCCCATCACCTCGCGCGCGTCGTCCGTCCTGCCCTTGGCGAGGAGGAAGCGTGGCGATTCGGGGAGCGTGATGGCGAGGACGCCGTACACGACCGAGGGGATCACGCCGACCAGGAACATCCAGCGCCACGCGGCGAGGCCGAGCACCTGCTCCGAGGCGCCGCCGGCGGTCACCGCGAAGAGCTGGTCGGACAGGAGCGCGGCGAAGATACCGAGCGTGATCGCGAGCTGCTGGAACGAGGCCAGGCGACCGCGGATGGCCTTCGGCGAGACCTCGGAGATGTACGCCGGCGCGATGACCGACGCGGTGCCGATGCCCAGACCGCCGACGAGGCGCCAGATCACGAGGTCCCACGTGGCGAACGCGAACGCGCTGCCGATCGAGCTCACGAAGAACAGGACGGCGGCCCAGAACATGACGCGCGTGCGACCCCAGCGGTCCGCCAGGCGGCCGGCGAAGTAGGCGCCGAACGCGCAGCCGATGAGTGCCGAGGCGACGGCGAAGCCGCTCGCGGCCTCGGACAGGCCGAACTCGCCCTTGATTGCCTCGACCGCACCGTTGATGACGGACGAGTCGAATCCGAAGAGGAAGCCGCCGACCGCTGCCGCGATGGCGAACAGCGTGACCTTCCCCTTGAAGGCACGGTCTTCGCCGTGCTGCGTTGTCGCGTTCGACACGATGCTCCAGGTTTCCCGCCGCCGTGCGGGATGCTGCACGGTGCCCCGGCGGTCGGCTGGTTCGCCGTCCGAGCGGCGTTGCGTGTTCCGGAGCGGCCCCGACTGTACTCCCGGATCGGGCGCGGGGGCCAACCGGGCGCGCGGGTGGGGTGGGTGGCCGGTTGGTGCGATCCACGAGTCTTTCGACATTCCGCGCGTCGAACCGCTGGTGGAGTGTCGCATTGCTCGTCCGGATCGCTCGCGCTTCCCCTCCACGGTCCAGGAGGCGCGGATCGCCGTCCACAGGACGGGTCACCTCCGGCGCGGTCGACGCCACGCACCGCGATGCTGGGCGGATGTCGTTCCGTCACCCGGGTCCAGTCGTCGTCGTGTTCCTGCTGCTCCTGTGCCCACTGCAGCACGGGATCGACTCCCGTGCGACCGGGTCACCCATCGCCACGTCATCGCCGGTCCGGAACGACGTCGCCCGTGACCGCCCGACGCCTGCGACGGCGGAGGCACCGTGGGTGTGGCCGACCGGCAGCCGGGTGGTCGGCCGGCCGTGGGAGGCCCCGGCGGACGACTACGCAGCGGGCCACCGCGGGATCGACGTCGGGGCGCCGCTCGGGACCGTGGTGGTGGCCGTCGACGACGGGACGGTGACGTTCGCCGGGCAGGTCGCCGGACGCGGGGTCGTGACGATCGACCACGGCGGCGGGCTCCGGAGCACGGTGGACTCCGTCGCGCCCGGGGTCGCGACGGGCGACATCGTGGCGCAGGGTGACGCGGTGGGCACGGTGTCGGAGGGCCACTGTCCGGCAGCGGACCCGTGCCTGCACCTCGGCGCACGGCTCGACGACCGGTACGTCGATCCGACGCCGTACCTGCCCGCGGCGGCGTGGCCGGTGCTGCTGCCCGAGACCGCCTGCACGGGGTGAGTCCGGTCAGGCGCGGGGGTGTGCCGTGCGGTAGACCTCGCGCAGCCGTGCGGAGGAGACGTGCGTGTAGATCTGGGTCGTCCCCAGGCTGGCGTGCCCGAGCAGCTCCTGCACGGCACGGAGGTCCGCTCCCCCGTCGAGCAGGTGCGTCGCCGCCGTGTGCCGGAAGGTGTGCGGACCGCTCGGGCCCTCGCCCGGCAGGTCCTGCAGGAGCCGAGCGACGATCCGGTACGCGCCACGGACGCCGAGCCGACCACCGCGGTCACCGAGGAACAGCGCGTCCGCCGCCGGCGCGGCGTTCCGGGCACCGTCGCCCGCCGCGCGGCCACCGCCCGCCGCGCGGCCACCGCCCGTCGCGTGGCCGTCACCCGCCTGCGCGCTGGCGAGCAACGCCGGGCGACCACGGTCGAGCCACGCCTCGAGCGCGTCGCGTGCGGGCACCCCGAACGGCACGACGCGCTCCTTCCCGCCCTTGCCGAGCACCCGGACGGTCAGCCGGCCCCGGTCGAGGTCCCGCACGTCGATGCCGACGAGTTCGCTCACCCGGATCCCCGCCGCGTACAGGAGTTCCACGACCGCGAGGTCGCGCAGCGCGCCTGGATCGTCGGTCGCAGCCCGAGCGGCCAATCCGTCGAGCATCGTCCGGACCTGGTCGGACGACACCACGCGCGGGAGGTGCGACGCCCCCTTCGGCGCCCGGAGCCGCACGCCCGGGTCGGACGCGATCCACCCGGACTCGCTCGCCCACCGGGTGAACGCCCGGACCGACGACGACCGGCGAGCGATCGTGGACCGAGCCAGGCCCCGGTGGTCGGCGTCCCACAGCCAGTCGCGCAGCAGCTCGAGGCCGAGGTCCGACAGCCGATCGACTCCGCGGGCGGTGGCGAACGCGACGAGCTGCTCGAGGTCGTTGGCGTAGGCGCGGACGGTCTGCTCGCTGAGTCCGCGGCCGTGGCGGGCGTGCGCGAGGAACGCGTCCACCGCCACTGCGAGCCGTTCCCCGGTGCGTTCCGTCACCCGCCCAGCGTAGGTCCGACGTCCGTCATCGACGGCACCATCCCTCGGCCAGTGCCACCACCAGCCCCTCGAGCTGCGCCAGGGCGAGGGCGTCCGCCGTGTCGTCGACGGAGAGCCCGCTCCGACGGGCGATCTCCTCCACCGGGAGCGGCCGCCGGTCGAGTGCGTCGAGCGCCCGCGTGACGTGCGGATCCGACCGGGTCCCGAGGACGAGGACCTCCGCCACCGGCGGCGCGTCGCGGGCGGCGACCGCAGACACCGCTGCGACCGGGTCGCGGGGCTGGACGACGATCTGCGCGGTGCCGTCGGCGATCAACCGGTGGCACCCGACCGAGGCGGCCGACGCGAAGGGTCCGGGCACGGCGAACACCGGACGACCGAGGTGCAGCGCGTGGTGGGCGGTGTTGAGCGCCCCCGACCGAGCAGCGGCCTCGACGACCACTGTCGCCCCGGAGAGGGCAGCGATCAGCCGGTTGCGGTGCAGGAAGCGCCACCGCGTCGGCCGGGTCCCCGGTGGTGACTCGGACAGCACCCGGCCCCGTCCGAGCACGTTGCGCAGCAGGTCGTGGTTGCCCGCCGGGTAGAACTGGTCGACACCGCCGGCGAGCACCGCCGTCGTGGGGGTCCCGGCAGCGACGGCGACCCGGTGGGCCACCGCGTCGATGCCGTACGCGCCGCCGGACACGATCTCGACGCCGTCGTCCGCCGCGACGGAGGCGATCTCCGCCGTGGCCTCGGCACCGGCGACGGTGTTCGCCCGGCACCCGACGATCGCGAGCGCCCCGCGGCAGCCGGCTGCGCCGACCGGGTCGTCCAGCTCCGAACGACTCCACAGCACGAACGGCGCGTGCGGCCCGAGGTCCTCCAACCCGCTCGGCCACTCAGGCGTGCCCGGGACGAGGAGGCACGCGCCGACCGCGGTGGCGGACGCCATGGCCGCGACGGCGCGGTCGTCCGCTCCCCCGAGGCGCGGTCGCCACCGGTCGAACGCCGACTCGAGCGCCGCGCGGACCCGGTCGGGGCCGTCGGCGAACGATGCGTCCGCAGCGACCTGCTCGAGGAGTTCGCTCGCGCCGCCCGCAGCCGCACGACGGACCAGTGCGAGGGACTCGTCCGGTCCGAGCGCCGCGACGAGTTCTCCCGCGACGGCGTCGCCCGGTTCGGCGAGGACGCTCCAGACGACGCGGGCGAGGGTGTCGTCGCCGGACGGCGCGGTCACAGCGCGCTCCGCAGCGTCAGCGCGCGCCGGACCTCGGCGGAGCCCGGACGCTCGACGTCGTCGAGGTCGGCCATCGTCCACGCCAACCGCATGACCCGGTCCCACCCCCGCATCGTCAACGTGCCGAAGTCGAGTGCCCGGTCGAGGGGTGCCGTCGCGCCCGGCTCCGCGCGACCTTCCGACCGGAGCCACGGCCCGGTGACCTCGGCGTTGCAGGCCCAGCCGGTGCCGTGCAGCCGATCGGCCATCCGACGTCGGGCTGCGGCCACACGCGCTGCCGCCTCGGCCGTGGTGGGCGCGGTGCCCTCCGCCGAGCGGATCGTGCCCGTCGTCACCCGGGGCACCGCCACGCGGATGTCGATCCGGTCGAGGAGCGGTCCGGAGAGACGGCCGAGGTACTTCCGCACCGTGCTCGGGCTGCACGAGCACAGTGGGCCACCCCGGGTCCCCGCGTTGCCGCACGGGCAGGGGTTCGCCGCGAGCACGACCTGGCACCGTGCGGGGAACTCAGCACTGCCGACGCTGCGGTGGATCGTGATCCGACCGGACTCGAGCGGCTGGCGGAGCGCGTCGAGGACCGCCCGGGGGAACTCGGTCGCCTCGTCGAGGAAGAGCACCCCGCGCGTGGCACGCGACACGGCACCGGGGCGGAGGAGCCCCGAGCCCCCGCCGATCAGGGCCATCGCCGACGACGAGTGGTGCGGCGCTTCCCACGGCGGTCGCACGCTCCAGGACTGGTTGCCGAGCCCGCTGACGGAGCGGACGGCCGCGACCTCGAGCGCCGCCTCGGGGGCGAGGTCCGGCAGGAGCCCCGGCAGCCGCTCGGCGAGCATCGTCTTGCCGGCACCGGGCGGGCCGAGCAGGAACACGTGGTGCCCTCCGGCCGCGGCCGCGATCACCGCCCGGACGCCGACGGCGTTGCCGATCACGTCTGCGAGGTCGTGCACGTCCGGACGGACCTCCGCCACCGCGGGCTGCAGGACGGGGTCGGTCTCGACCGGCGGCAGGAGCGCACCGGCGGTGATCGCGCTCGCCCGGAGCGACGGTGTGCCGATCACCTCGACGCCCGGCACGATCCGGGCTTCCTCGACGTTGCCGAACGGCACGACGACCGTGTGGATGCCGGCGTCCCGAGCGGCGATCACCATCGGGATGACCCCGGGCACGGGCCGGACCCGCCCGTCGAGTCCGAGCTCGCCGATGTACGCGACGTCGCGGGAGACCTGCGGCGCGATGCCCTCGGCCCCGAGGACCGCCATGGCGATGGCGAGGTCGAAGCCGGAACCACGCTTCGGGATCGACGCCGGGGTGAGGTTCACGGTGATCCGCCGCGCCGGGAGCGGACAGCCGGCGACGGCGCTGGCCGACCGGACCCGCTCACGCGCTTCGCCCAGGGCCGCGTCCGGCAGACCGATGATGCTGAAGCCGGGCAGCTGGCTCGTGAGGTGCGCCTCGACCTCGATCACACGACCCTGGACCCCGACGAGCGCTATCGCCGACGCGCGCCCGATGTCCGTCGTCACAGCACACCCGCCACGTGCTCGACCCCGACGCGGTCACCGTCGACGTGCACGGCGACGGCATCGATGCGGATCATCCGCGCCGAGACCTCGGGATGGTCCGCGAACCATGCCGGCACGAGGCGGCGCAGTCGTGTGACCTTCGAGGCCGTGATCGCCTCGAACGGATGGCCGGTCGCGTTCCCCGACCGGGTCTTCACCTCGATGAAGCACAGCGTGCAGGACTGCCACGCGACGATGTCGATCTCCCCGCGGGCGCACCGCCAATTGCGTTCGACGACGCGGAACCCGTGGCGTTCGAGCCATTCCGCAGCCTGTTCTTCGCCGAATCGTCCGAGACTGCTGTTCCGCAGCGGTGTTCGTTCCATGTCGTTGCCTCCGCCACGACGATCCCGGAAATTGAAGCGCCATCACGTCGCACCTCGACGATTTGTGGACGGGAATCGGCGGACGACGACCTGTGGAGGACAAGGAAGGACCCCGGTCGGCCGAAGCCGTCCGGGGTCTTGCAGCAGGGGCACTCAGTGCGCGGCTGCGTACGCTTCCTGCACCTGGGTGGAGATACGCCCGCGGGTCGAGACCTCGTACCCGTTCTCCTTCGCCCACTCACGGATCTTGGCGAGCTCTTCCGAGTTGCCGCGCTTCGGCGCCGCCTTCGGAGCAGTCCCACCGGAACGGCGGCCGGAGACCTTGCGCGCAGCGGCGACGTAGTCGGAGATCGCCTCACGGAACTTGTCGACGTTGTCGTCGGTCAGGTCGATCTCGTACGACGATCCGTCGAAGGCGAATTCGACGGTCCGACCCGAGCCGGCGGTGATGGGCGTGTCGTCGAGATCGTCGACGAGTTGAACGGTGACCTTCTGTGCCATGACGTGCTCCTTGTGCAGGGGACGGGAAATCCCCTTCACATTAGCGGGCGGAATGCATTCCGGCACAATTGTCTCGGCGATTCTCAGATTCACCGAAAAGAAGTGAAGATCACTCGTCGAGCGCGAGTTCTTTCGGCAGTTCGAGTTCGCGGGAAGTGAGTTCCTCGACGTTCACGTCCTTGAACGTCAGCACCCGGACGGACTTCACGAATCGGTCGGAACGGTAGACGTCCCACACCCAGACGTCGTTCATCGTCAATTCGAAGTAGAAATCGTGTTCGGTGTCACGGCGGGCGAGTTCCACCTCGTTGGCCAGGTAGAAACGTCGCTCGGTCTCGACCACGTACCGGAACTGCGACACGACGTCGCGGTACTCGCGGTACAGGGCCAGTTCGACCTCGCGGTCGTAGTCGTCGAATTCGTCGTCATCCATCGCGCCCACAGTCTACGGCGACGGGAGCACCGACGACACACCGCGACCGACCCCACACCACAACGCGCGACCGCCCCGCAGCTCGACGCGCGACCGCCCCGCAGCCCGACGCGCGACCGAACGCGCTCAGCCCGCCAGCGCGTCCAACTCGGCGAACCCGTCCAGCGCCACGCTCGACGCCTGGTGCAACCAGCTCTTCCGGTGCAGCGCGTGCGCCCCCACCGACCGGATCGCGTCGTAGTGCGCCGTCGACCCGTACCCCTTGTTCGACGCCCACGCGTAGTGCGGCGCCTCGTCGTGCGCGGCCGTCATGAGCGCGTCACGGGCGACCTTCGCGACGACCGACGCCGCCGCCACCGAGGCGCAGTCCCGGTCGGCCTTGACCCGCACGACGACCTCGAGCGGGTCGGACGGCAGCCGGAGCGTCGCCGGGACCGCCCGGGTGAGCCAGTCGAACGAGCCGTCGAGCACGACCACGGCCCCGTCGAGCGAGAGGCCATCCGCCACGAGGGCCCCGATCGCCGACGCCCCGGCCTGGCCCAACGCCGGCACGATGCCCTGCTCGTCGACCACCGAGGCGGACGCCATCCCCACCGCGGTCCGGGTCCACCGGCGGACGACGGGGTCGAGGGCCTCGCGACGAGCGGCGGTGAGCAGCTTCGAGTCGGCGAGCCCCTGCGGCACCCGGCCGATGTCGAGCGTCACGGCAGCGACCCCGACGGCGACAGGCCCGGCGATCGCGCCGCGGCCGACCTCGTCCATCCCGATGACGGTCACCCGGCCGTCGGCCAGGAGCTTCTTCTCGAGCCGGAGCGACGGCCGGACGGCGGTCACTTCTCCCGCTCCTCCACGCCCGCGAACACCTCGGGGTGGTCGTCCAGCCAGGTCCACCGGCTCGACGGCCACGAGATGACGAAGGCACGGCCGGTCACGTCGGACAGCGGCACGAACCCCTTCGACGGGGTGTCGCCGTTGTACCGCGAGTCCTTCGAGTCGTAGCGGTTGTCGCCCATCACCCAGATGGTGCCCTTCGGCACGGTCACCGAGAAGTCGGTCCCCGAGGCGCGGGTCTCCCCCGTGGGCAGCTTGAGGTACGGCTCCTTGATCGGCACGCCGTTCACGGACATCTGCCCGAGGTCGTTGCAGCAGGACACCTTGTCGCCGGGCAGGCCGATGACGCGCTTGATGAGGTGGTCGTCGCTGTCGCCGGTGCCGAGGCCGACCTGGGTGAGGAGCCAGTCGATGGCCTTCGCCGGCTGGGTCGTCGGCGTCACGCTCGGCACCTCGGACCCGGTGAGCCACCCGCCCGGGTCCTTGAAGACGACGACGTCGCCGCGCTTCAGGGACACCACGTCGGGCACGAGCTCGTTGACGATCACCCGGTCGTTGATCTGCAGGGTGTTCTCCATCGACGCCGACGGGATGTAGAACGACCGGATCAGGAAGGTCTTGACGAGGAACGAGACGAGCAACGCCGCGATGAAGATGATGACGAGGTCGCGGAGGAAGGTGAGGACACCGTTCCGCTTCTTCTCGACACGGGGCCGGCGCCCGGTTTCGTCAGTCGTGTCCGTCATTTCCGCTCTCGTTCAACCACAGGATCCCGTCGCGGACCGCAGGAGTCCACGAAAAAGGGAAAGCCCCCCGTCGATGCACAACCGTACATGGACGAGGGGCCGACAGCGGCGTCCGGCTCGCGGACGCTCACTGTGAAGGCGATCAGGAGTCGCGCTTCTCCTTGATCTTGCGACGGGCAGCCTTGCCGCGGAGTTCGCGGAGGTAGTAGAGCTTCGCACGACGGACGTCACCCTTGGTGACGATCTCGATGTGGTCGATGATCGGCGAGTGCACCGGGAACCAGCGCTCGACGCCGACCTGGAAGCTCACCTTGCGGACCTTGAAGGTCTCGCCGAGGCCGTGACCCTGGCGTCCGATGACGACGCCCTGGAACACCTGGACACGCGAGCGCGTGCCTTCGATGATGTTGACGTGCACCTTGATGGTGTCGCCGGGGCGGAAGTCCGGGACGTCGGTGCGCAGCGACGCTGCGTCGACGTGGTCGAGGAGCTGGCTCATGATTGGGTCACTCTCTGCGGACGCACACGGGTCGCCGCGGATCGAATTCGGTAAGTGAAGGTGTGTGCCCGGTGTCGGCGACTCCCCCGTGGCAGAGTCCAGCCAGGGCACGGCTACCCATCTTGCCACAGCAACCCACGTCCGCAAAACGCGCGAGGATGGTCCCATGATCGAACTCCGCACCCCCGCCGAGCTGGACGGCCTGCGCGCCGCCGGTCGGTTCGTGGCCGACGTCCTCGACGAACTGCTCGACACCGTCGACGTCGGCGTGAACCTGCTCGACCTCGACCGGGTGGCCGCACGGATGATCGCCGACCGCGGCGCGGTGAGCTGCTACGTCGACTACCACCCCTCGTTCGGCAAGTCGCCGTTCGGCAAGAACCTCTGCACCTCGGTCAACGACGCGGCGCTGCACGGCCTGCCGTACGACCGTGTGCTCGTCGACGGCGACCTCGTGAGCCTCGACTTCGCCGCGAGTGTCGACGGCTGGGTCGCGGACTCCGCCGTCACGGTGCAGGTCGGCGCCCCGCGCGAGGACGACCAGCGCCTGATCGACACCGTCGAGCGCGCGCTCACCGCGGGCATCGCCCAGTTCCGCACGGGCAACAAGCTCGGCGACGTCTCGTACGCGATCGGTCGCGTCGCGAAGGACGCCGGCTACGACGTGAACCTGCAGTTCGGCGGGCACGGCGTCGGCCGGACGATGCACGGCGACCCGCACGTCCCGAACGACGGCCGGCCCGGGCGCGGTCTCAAGCTCCAGAAGGGGCTTGTCGTGGCGATCGAGCCGTGGCTCATGCAGGGCACCGCCGACCTGTTCCAGGACGACGACGGCTGGACGCTCAAGAGCGTCGACGGCTCGCGCGCCGCGCACGTCGAGCACACGGTCGCCGTGACCGACGCCGGTCCCGAGGTCCTCACCCTGCGTCGCGCCCAGCGCGCCGACGCGACCGCCTGAGGATCCGCAGCCGGCGGCGCACCGAGCCCAGGTGGTCACATCACGGCCGGGAGGCGCGGTGCGGGCCGCTCCCGCGCCTCCCGTCTCGCAGTGCGCGGCCGGTGCCGAACCCGCGAAAGCGACAGGTCACAGCCGTGCGGCGCGGTCCGTGCCGCGAGAACGACAGGCGCCCGCCAGCAGGTGGCGCGCTGCTGTCGCTTTCGCGGAGCGCGCGTCCGACCGCCCGCGCGCAGCCGCGCACAGCGCCAGCCGCACGCAGCGCCAGCCGCGCGCTACGCGTCCCGCAGCAGATCCGGCCGGACGCGCCGCGTCCGCTCTACCTGCTGCTCGTGCCGCCACGCACCGACGCGGGCGTGGTGCCCACTGAGCAGCACGTCCGGCACGTCGAAGCCACGCCAGGACGCGGGCTTCGTGTACGACGGGTACTCGAGCAGCCCGTCTTCGTGGGACTCCTCGACGAGGGACTCGGGGTTGCCGACGACTCCGGGCACGAGTCGCCCGACGGCCTCGATCATCGCCATCGCAGCGACCTCGCCGCCGTTCAGCACGTAGTCGCCCAGCGAGAGCTCGACGACCGTGGCGTGCGCCGCGGCCCACTCGAAGACCCGGGCGTCGATCCCCTCGTACCGCCCGCAGGCGAACACGAGGTGGTCCGACGTCGACGCGAGCGAGCGCGCGATCGACTGCGTGAACGGCCTGCCGGCGGGCGTCGGGACCACCAGGGTCGACGAGCCGTCGGGCCGGAACAGCGACTCGAGCGCGAGCGCCCACGGTTCGGGCTTCATGACCATGCCCGCTCCCCCGCCGTACGGGGTGTCGTCGACGGTGCGGTGCCGGTCGGTCGTCCACGAGCGGAGGTCGTGCACGTGCAGGTCGAGCAGGCCGCCGGAGCGGGCCTTGCCGAGCAGCGAGACGTCCAGCACGGAGAAGAACTCCGGGAAGATCGTGACGATGTCGATGCGCACGCGCGCTAGTCCGTCACGGTCTCGGGTCGGGACGTGTCCTCGGGGTCCTCGAACAGGCCCGTCGGCGGCGTCACGGTGACGGTGCCGGCGGCGATGTCCACCGCGGGCACGATCGCCGAGACGAACGGCACGAGGACCTCGCCCCGCGACGGGGTGTCGATGGCGAGGAGGTCCTGCGCCGGCAGGTGGTCGACCCGCGCGACGGTACCGACCTCGACGCCGTCGCGGAGGACCGTCAGCCCGACCAGCTGGTGGTCGTACCAGGCGTCGTCCTCACCGGTCTCGGCGTCGGCGTCCTGCTCGACCCAGAGGATCGCCCGCGCGAGCGTCTCGGCTGCGGTGCGGTCCCCGATGCCCTCGAAGAAGGCGACCGGGTGGCCGTTGTACCAGCGGAGCTCGTCGAGCGCGATGGTCTTGCCGGCCCAGGGCGAGTCGTCCGGGACCTGGAGCGTGAACACGGCTCCGGGCGTGAACCGACGATCCGGGTCGTCGGTGTAGAGCTCGAGCTTGATGCCGCCCTTGAGCCCGTGCGCCTTCGTGATGCGACCCACCCGGAGCTGGGTCGTCTCCCTAGGAATCGGTGTCGACCACGTCGACACGCACCCGCTTGCCGTCGGCGAGAGCCGAGACGAGGGTGCGCAGCGCCTTTGCGGTCCGTCCGGCGCGACCGATCACGCGGCCGAGGTCCTCGGGGTGCACACGCACCTCGAGGACCTCGCCCCGCGCGGAGGTGGAACTGGCGACGCGCACGTCGTCAGGGTGATCGACAATCCCCTTGACGAGGTGCGTCAGCGCGGATTCGAGCAAGGAATTACGCCTCGGTCGTCTCTGCGGTCTCGTCGGCCGACTCGGCCGGAGCGGCGGCGGGGGCCGTCTTCTCCGACTTCGGCTTGAGGACGGCCTTCTTGGAGGAGTCCACGACGAACGCCTGCTTGGGCTCGGCGACCTTGACCTTGGACTCGGTGTCCTTCTCGCCCTTGAACTTGGCCCAGTCGCCGGTCAGCTTGAGGAGGGCCGCGACCTGCTCGGTCGGCTGCGCGCCGACGCCGAGCCAGTAGAGCGCACGCTCGGACTCGATCTTGATGACCGAGGGCTCCTCGGTCGGGTGGTACTGACCGATCTCCTCGATGACGCGACCGTCGCGCTTGGTGCGCGAGTCGGCGACGACGATGCGGTAGTACGGCGCCCGGATCTTACCGAGACGCTTGAGACGGATCTTGACAGCCACAAATGCTCCTGTTGCGTGTTGTTGTGGTTGAACCGGACCGCGGGCGTGGGGGCACACACGGTGGAAGCTCGATGAGACCGTGATCCGCTGGATAGAGGGTCGAGCGGACACGATTCGACCGTTCATTCTTGCAGGTTTCCGAGCGAGAAGCGAGTCGGGACGCGCCGTCAGGGTGCGAGTCGTCGAACCGCTTCGAGCGCTTCGGACGTGGCACGCACCGCGTCGACGCTCCGGGCGTCGCGTGCGCCGCCCACGACGGCGTACGGCACACCGGCTGCCAGGAGGCCCGGCTCGAGTCCGTCGGACGGCCCTGCGCCCGCCTCGGCACCCGTCCCGAGCGCCCGCTCCTGCCCGGCGCAGACCACCACGTTGTCCGCGGGGACGCCGCGCTCCTCGCCGTGCTCGTCGCGGATCCAGAGCACACCGGGCTCGATGCGGAGGTACTCCTGCACGCCGCCGACCAGGTGCACGCCGGCGTCCCGGAGCCGGCCGATCGCCACCCAGCGGGAGGTGATGCCGATGCCCTGCCCGAACTTGCCCGAGCGACGGAGGACGGTGACGTCGCCGCCGGGTCGGAGCATGCGGGTCGCCACGGGGAGCCGCTGCGGCACGTCGCCCACGACGGTGTCCGCGACGTCGAGGTCCCAGCGGACGCCGAACTCGGTGGCACGCCGGGCCTCGTCGGGCGACTCGACGAGGAACGCCGCCGTGTCGACGCCGATCCCACCGCCGCCGATGATCGCGACGGTCCCGGCGGGGACGCCCTCGCGGAGCGCCCGCTCGTAGGACCGGACGTGCGGCAGGTCGGCACCGGGGACGTCGATCGTCCGGGGCACGACACCGGGGGCGAGCACCACGGCCTCGCTCGCGGTGAGGTCCGCGGCCGTGGCGGCCCGACCGAGGTGGATCGTCGCGCCGCGGTCCTCGAGCTCGGCGCGGGCGGCGCGGACCGTCGCCGCGTAGTCCTCCTTGCCGGGCACCAGCGCGGCGAGGTCGAACTGTCCGCCCAGCCGGTCGGACGCCTCCCAGAGGGTCACGGTGTGGCCGCGACGCGCGGCGTCGACCGCGGCGGCGAGCCCGGCCGGGCCACCACCGACGACGTCGACACGCTTCGGGTCGGTCGTCGGACGGGCGGGGAACGCGACCTCGCGGGCGGCGCGCGGGTTGACCAGGCACGACACGGGCTGGCCGACGATCGAGCGGTCGAGGCAGGCCTGGTTGCAGCCGATGCAGGTGTTGACGAGGTCGAAGGCGCCGGCGAGCGACCGGTTCACGATCGCGGGGTCGGCGAGGAACGGGCGCGCGAGGGCGACCGCGTCGAGGAGCCCGTCGGCCAGCACGGCCTCACCGTCTCGCAGGTCCGTCATCCGGTTCGACGCGATGACCTTCACGTCCGGGTACGCCGAAGCACGGACGACGCCGGCGATGCGGGCTCCGTACGCGAGCCACGCGCCGTGCGGCACCGCGGCCTGCACGGTCGGCGTGCGGGACTCGTGCCAGCCGATGCCGACCGAGATCCCGTCGAGGCCGAGGGGCAGCAGCTCGTGCACGAGCGCGTCGACGTCGTCGTCGGTCGACGAGCCGGGCATCAGGTCGGCGCCGGAGAGCCGGATCGTCACGGCGAGGTCCGGTACCGCCCTGCGGACGGCGTCGACGACCGCCACCGTGAACCGACGACGCCGGACCGCGTCCCCACCCCACTCGTCGTCGCGCAGGTTCGTCAGCGGCGACTGGAACTGGTTGATGAGGTAGCCCTCGGACGCCATGATCTCGACGCCGTCGAAGCCGATGTCCCGCGCGGACCGGGCGGCGTCGGCGAAGTCCTCGATGGTCTGCTCGATCTCGGCGGCGGTCAGCTCGACCGGCACCACGCCGCGGGCAGCCGCCCACGGCAACGCGGACGGGGCCACCACACGCTGGGGTTCCCCGTGCCGGTCGACCATGCCCGACGCGAGCGCGTACCGCCCGGCGTGGAAGAGCTGCGCGAGGATCACCGAACCGGCGTCGTGCACGGCGTCGACCGCCGCACGGAACCGCTCGTCCGCTCCCCCGACGCCGAACACGGCGAAGTCCGGGCCACCACGTGCCTCGTCGCTCACCGCGATGCCGCCGGTGATGATGCACGCGGCACCGCCCGCGGCGCGCTCACGGTAGAACGCCGCCATGCCGGCCCCGCCGTCGTCGTGCACCTCGAGCCCGGTGTGCATCGACCCCATGACCACCCGGTTCGGCAGGGTCAGGGGGCCGAGCGTCCACGGCGACGAGACGACGGCGAGGTCGGGCATGGCGACGGTGCTCATGCGCCTACTCTGCCGTGTCGGCAGCCGAGTCGGCGGCAGCGTCGGCCGGCGGCAGGACCGCGTCGCGCAGCGGGGACGTCGTGTCCGCCCAGAACGGCGGGGCGATCACGGTCAGGCCGCCGTCGACCGACAGCACCTGGCCCGTGATGTAGCCGGCCTTGTCGGAGAGCAGGAAGTCCACCGCGTCGGCCATGTCGTCGGCGGTGCCGGGACGCTGCAGCGGGAGCTTCTCGAACACGGTGTCGATCGGCGCCTGACCGGGGACCTTCGTGTAGAAGTACTCGAGCGAGTCGGTGTCGATGAGCCCGCCGTTGACCGCGTTCACGGTGATCTGACGGGGCCCGAACTCGACCGCCATGTACTTCATGTAGGACTCGCTCATGGCCTTCGCGGCACCGAGCGCGGCGTACGTCGGGAACGCGCGGAGCGACCCGTACGAGGTGACCACCACGATGCGGCCGCCCCTGTCCATGAGCTGCGCGGCACGCTGCGCACCGAGGACGAACGAGCGGGCGTTCGTGGCGTAGCTGCGGTCGAGGTGGTGCAGCTTGAGGTCCGCGACGGGCTTGAAGGCGCTCGCGGCGGCGTTGGCGACGAAGTAGTCGAGGCGTCCGTAGGTGTCGCGGACCAGGTCGAACAGCGCGTCGATCGACTCGGGCTGCTCGATGTCGACCTGCGCCGTGATCCCGTCGCCGCCGGCGGCCTTGACGTCGGCGAGCGACTCCTCGGCCAGGTCGGCGTTGCCCTTGTACGTCACGACGACGGTGACGCCGCGCTGGCCGAGCTTCTGCGCGAGCAGGCGGCCGATGCCGCGGGAGGCACCCGTGATGAGGGCGATGGGAGCAGTGGTTGCAGCCAATGTGTTCCTTGCGTTGTCAGGGCCTGGAGGCGCGGTGCGGGCCCGCACCGCGCCTCCAGGCCATGGAGTGGTTGCGGGTCAGAACCCGGCCTGGCCGGTCACGACGGCGCGGCCGACGACCAGCTTCTGGATCTCGTTGGTGCCCTCCTCGAAGCGCTGCGCGCGCGCGTCGCGGTAGACGCGCTCGATGGCGTTGCGCTTCCAGTAGCCCTGGCCGCCGTGCACCTGCAGTGCCTTGTCGGTGACGCGGGCGAGCATGTCGACGGCGACCATCTTCGAGGCGCTGGACAGCGTGCCGGCGTCCGGGCGGCCCTCCTCGTAGGCGCGGGCCGCCTCGAGGACGAGGGCGCGCGCGGCGGCGATGTCGGCGTAGTTCTCCGCGACGTAGAACTGGATCGCCTGCCGGCTGGAGAGCTTCTTGCCGAACGTCTCGCGCTTGTTCGCGTACTCGACGGCGAGCTCGTTCGCACGCTCGGCGAGGCCGACGGCGCTCATCGCGACGGACACGCGGCTCGGCAGCAGGAAGCCGCCGAGTGCGACCTCGAGGCCCTGGCCTTCCTCGCCCAGACGGGCGGACGCCGGGATCGGGGTCTCGGTGAAGCGGAGGATCGCGTGGTCGGTGCCACGGATGCCCATGGTGTCGGAGTCGTCGATCACCTCGGCGCCGGGCAGGCCGGAGTTCGGCATGAGGAACGCGACGGTGCCGTCCTGGCCCGTGGTGCCCTCGAGGCGCGCGGCGATGAGCCAGTAGTCGGCCTTGACGCCGAACGTGATGAGGTGCTTCTCGCCGTTCATCACGTAGGTGTCGCCCTCGCGGCGGACGGTCGTGCGGATGTCGGCACCCGTGCCCGCGGTCGCCTCGGTCAGCGTGAACGCGACGAGCTTGTCGCCGGCGACGCTCGGCTTCACGACCTCGTCGAGCTGCTCCGGCGTCGCGTACGGCTGCATGGCGCGCCAGGTGCCGTTGATGACGTGCACGAGCATGCGGATCGACGCGTGCGAGCGCGACACGATCTCCATGATCTCGAGGTAGCGCGAGAACGGGATGGCCCGTCCGCCGAGCTCGGCCGGGGCGGCGAGCGACAGCCACCCCTTGTCCTTGAGCTCCTGGAACAGCTCGGGCGCGACCTGTCCGGTGCGCTCGATCTCCTCCGCCCACTCCTCGCCGCGACCGCGGACCCACTCGGTCACCTCGGCCTTGAGCTCCTGGAAGGCGGCCTCGGTCTGCGGCTCCATGACCATCGTCATCTGTCAGTTCTCCTTCGTCGCGACGAGCGCGGCTGCCTGCTCGCGCAGGACGTTCTTCTGGACCTTGCCGACCGCGTTGCGCGGCAGCTCGGCGATGTACTCGAGACGCTCAGGCCAGTAGTACTTGCTCACGCCGGCCTTGTCGAGCGCGCGCTGCATCGCGGTGAAGTCGAGCTGCTCCGCACCGGCCGCCGGCACGACGAACGCGCAGGCGCGCTCCCCGAGGCGGGCGTCCGGCATCGCGACGATCGCCACGTCGGTCACGAGCGGGTGCTGGTAGAGCAGGTTCTCGATCTCGACGACCGGGATCTTCTCGCCACCGCGGTTGATGACGTCCTTGACGCGGCCCGTGATGGACAGGAATCCCTTGGCGTCGACCTTCGCGAGGTCGCCGGTCTTGTACCAGCCGTCCTCGGTGAAGACGTCGTCCGTGAGGTCCTGCCGGTCGAGGTACCCGTCGAACATCGTCGGCGAGTGCAGCTCGAAGTTGCCCTCGGTGTCCGCCGGCAGCTCGTGCCCCTCGTCGTCGACGATGCGGATCCGGATGCCGGGCAGCGCGCGACCGTCGTGGCCGTAGGCGTCCGCCGGGTCGTCGGTCGGGCTGGAGAGCGCCCCGAGGCAGGTCTCGCTCGTGCCGAACGCGCCGAGGATCGCGGTGCCGAGCACCGTCGCGGCACGCTGGGCCAGTGCACGGGGCACCGCGGCGCCCGTCGGCACGAAGATCCGGAGGGACTCGGGCTGTCCGGCCCCGGCCTCGACGAGGTCGACGAGGTCGGTCAGGAACGGCGTCGCGCACTGCACGAACGTGGCCTTCGCGGCGCCGAACGCCTGCTCGAGCGCGACGGTGCCGTCCCACACGGGCTGGATGACCTGCGGTGCGCCGAGCCGGAAGGCCAGGAGCATGCCGTACAGGAACCCGGTCTGGTGGGCGAGCGGCGACGGGATGTAGATCCGGTCCTCGCTCGTCAGGCCGGACTGCGCGACGTGCATCGCGGTCGCCAGGCCGAGCGTGCGGTGCGGGTGCTGCACGCCCTTCGGCTCGCCGGTGGTGCCGGAGGTGAAGAGCAGCTGGCAGACGTCGTCCGGGCCGGGCGCGTGGGACAGGATCTGGTCGACGTCCACCTGCACCGAGTCGAGCGCGGTGTCGAAGTAGCGCCAGTTCCACTCGCTCGCGGCGACGCGGTCGGCGGCGTCGGCGGGCAGCGGCGGCTGGTTCGTCGGGCTGTCCGCCTGCCCGCGGGCCTCGGAGCGGAGCACGATGACGTGCTCCACCGACAGGCGGCGCTTCTGGGCCTTCGCCTCGTCGATGACCTCGAGCAGTTCGAGCGCCGGGCGACGCTTCCGGAAGACGTTCGGCAGGAAGACCACGCGGGCGCGGGACCGGGCCAGCGTCATCGTGGTCTCGCGGGGACCGAACACGGGCATGATCGGCGTCGCGACGGCACCGATCTGGATCGCACCGAGGGTGATCGAGACGAACTCGCGCCAGTTCGGCAGCTGCATCGCCACGGACTCGCCCGTGCGGACACCGAGCTCGAGGAGCAGGGCGGAGACCTTGTCGGCCTCGTCCTGCAGCTCGCGCCACGTCGTGTTCACCGGCTCGGGGCCGCCGACCTCGATCACGGCGAGGCCGTCCGGGTCCTGCTGGGAGAGTGCGCGGACCTTCTCGCTGAGGACGAGCGGGTCGGCGTCGACGCCGGCGAGCTCGGGCAGCGCGCTCGTCACCGTCTCCTGCTCCTCCCCCAGGTCCGTGCTCTCCGCAGCGGCCTCGGCGGCGTCGATCCGGTCGTCGCGGGCGATCTGCGCCTCGGCGCCGTCGCCGACCTCCATGTCGAGGCCGACCGAGTTCATCGCCTCGAGGAAGGTCGGGTACGAGATCCGGTAGGCGCGCGGGTAGGTGAGGGCGGAGACGCCGTCGGCCTTCGACGCGGCGACGGCCAGCGACATGAGCACGCGGTGATCGTTGAACGAGGACATCGGCGACCCGTGCAGGTCACCCGGACGGACACCGGTGACGCGCAGTTCGTCGGCGCCCTGCTCGGCGCGGCCGCCCAGTCGGTTGAGCTGGAGCATCGCCGCGACGCGGTCGGACTCCTTCAACCGGATGTGCGCGACGTTCCAGAGCCGGGTCGTGCCCTCGGCGAAGGTCGCCATCGTGGACAGGATCGGCAGCAGGTCCGGGATCGGCTGGCAGTCGATGTCGAGGGGGCGCAGCGGGGAGCCGTCGTGCTCGATGCGCACGAAGCCGGTCTCCTCGTCGATCCGCATCGGGACGCCCATCGCCGTGGCGAGGTCGAGGAACTCGCTCTCCGGGTGGTCGGTCTCGGCGGTGGTGAACGCCGTCATGCCGCGGAGCAGCACGTTCGACTCGCGGATGCCGGCTGCGGCGATGCCGAACGCGGCCGAGCCGATGTCCGGCGGGATCACGTAGTCGTGCGGGGTTGCCTGCTGGTTCGCCGGGATCCGGTACTCGAGCCAGTCGTCGGACACCTCGACCGTGAGGCCGAACTGGCGCATCATGCGCACGGTCAGCTCGACGTACGGCTGCTCGTTGAGCCGTCCGCCGGTGATGTGGATCCGGGTCTCCTCCTCCGCGAAGGGCGCGACGAGGAGCAAGCCGGAGATCCACTGCGACAGGGTGCCGGCGATCTGGACGTCGCCGCCGCGCGGACGCTTCGGCTGCACGGTGACCGGCGGGCAGTCGTTCGTGGCCTCGAGCTCGATGCCCATCTGGGTGAGCGAGGTGAGCAGGGCCTTGATCGGGCGGCGCTGGAAGTACTTCATGCCCGAGAGGGTCATCGGCTTGTCCGCCAGCGACGCGAGCCCCGTCATGAAGTAGAGCGTGGTGCCCGAGGAGCCCATGTTGAGGAGCCCGTCGGCGCCCCGCGAGCCGTGGTCGACGACGTCGGTGGCCTCGTACCGACCGCCGAGGCCGGTGACGTGGTACTCGTTCCCGCGACGCTTGACGTCGACGCCGAGGGCACGGAGCGTGCCCACGGTCCACTCGACCTGCCGGGTCGCACTGATGCCGGAGACGATGCTCGTCCCCTTCGCCAGCGACGCGAGCACCAGCGCGCGGTGCGCGTGGTACTTCGAGACCGGGATGTCGAGTTCTCCGACGAGCGGTGCGTTCGTCCCGCGCACGACCAGCTGCATGCCTACCTCTTCCCTGTTGAGCGTTACTACGGTACGCCCGGTGTGGATCGTCTGTGAATCGGATCCGCACGACCGGGAGTGCGGTTCCTTGTGCGTGTCCGACAAGGAGCCGGGCAGGATGTACAGCATGGACATCCGTTTCACCGAGTCCCGCCCGTCGACCATCGGCGTCGAGTGGGAGCTCCCCCTGGTCGACCGGGACACCGGCGACCTGACCCCGCGTGCCCCGGCCGTGATCCAGGCGGTGCAGCAGCGGCTCGGTGACCACGACCGGGTGACCGAGGAGCTCCTGACGAACACGGTCGAGGTCGTCACCGGTGTCCACTCGCGGGTGAGCGGTGCCACGAGCGAGCTGTCCGGCATCATCGGCGAGGTCGTCGACGCCGCCGAACCGCTCGACGCGCAGGTCATGTGCGCCGGAACCCACCCCTTCGCCGTGTGGGACCAGCAGGAGATCACGCCGGACAGCGAGCACTACACGACCCTCATCGACCGCACCCGGTGGTGGGGCCGTCAGATGCTCATCTGGGGCGTCCATGTCCACGTCGGCATCGACGACCGCGACAAGGCGCTGCCGATCCTCGGCGCGATGCTCGCGTACGTGCCGCACCTGCAGGCCTTCACCGCCTCGAGCCCGTTCTGGGCCGGCACCGACACCGGGTACGCCTCGAACCGCGCCCTGATGTTCCAGCAGCTGCCGACCGGCGGCCTGCCGCCGGCACTCGGCGCGTGGGCGAACTTCGAGGAGGTCGTCGACGACCTCACCCGCACCGGCGTCATCGAGGGCGTCAAGGACCTCCGCTGGGACATCCGCCCGTCGCCCGGCTGGGGCACCCTCGAGAACCGCGTCTCCGACGGCATCTCGACCCTGCACGAGGTCGGGGCCGTGACCGCGCTCGTCCAGTGCCTCGTCACCGAGATGTCCGACCGGCTCGACGCCGGCGAGACCCTGCCGACCATGCAGCCCTGGTTCGTCCGCGAGAACAAGTGGCGCGCGGCCCGGTACGGCATGGAGGCCGAGATCATCACGAACGCGGCCGGCGACGAGCGGCTCGTGACCGACGAGGTGCACGACCTCGTGCAGCGGCTCGACCCGGTGGCGGACCGTCTCGGGTGTCAGCAAGAGCTGCACCACCTCGACACGATGATCGCGGACGGCGCCTCCTACCAGCGGCAGTTGCAGGTCGCGCAGGAGAACGGCGGAGACCTGCGCGCCGTCGTCCGGCACCTGGTCACCGAGCTGCGCGACTCGCTCTGACCGTCACCGTCCGACGGACGGGAGGCGCGGTGCCGGCCGGCACCGCGCCTCCAGTCCTGGGGGACGTGCGGGAGTGCGATCGCGAGCCGCGTCAGCGACCCAGGAACTTCTGCAGCGACGCGAGCTCTTCCTCGGTCGGCGCCTTGCCGCCCTTGCCGCCGCCGAGCCCGAGACCGGACCCCTTCGGCGCCTGCTGCGGCGCCGCGGCCGCACCCGCGGCGAGCGCCGCACGCTTCGCCGGGTTGCCGACCTTGGACTTCTTCTTGCCGCCCTGCTGCTGCTTCTTGCCGCCGTGCATACCGGGGATCGGCCCCATGCCGGGCATCTGCGGGACCCCACCGCGGGCGACGGTCTTCATCATCTTCGCGGCCTGCTCGAACCGGTTCACGAGGGCGTTGACCTCGGTCACGGTGGAGCCGGCACCCTTGGCGATGCGGAGGCGGCGGGAGCCGTTGAGGAGCTTCGGCAGCTCGCGCTCCTGCGGGGTCATCGACTGGATGATCGCCTCGGTGCGGACGATCTCGCGCTCGTCGAAGTTGTCGAGCGCCTCGCGCATGCCCTTGGCGCCGGGGAGCATGCCGAGCATGCCCTTGATCGAGCCGGCCTTGCGGAGCTGCTGCATCTGCTCGAGGAAGTCGTTGAGCGTGAACGAGTCGCTCGCGATCTTCTCGGCGACCTTGCGCGCTTCTTCCTCGTCGAAGGCACCCTGCGCCTGCTCGATGAGGGAGAGGATGTCGCCGAGGTCGAGGATGCGGCTCGCCATGCGGTCCGGGTGGAACGGCTCGAAGTCGTCCAGCCCCTCGCCCGTGGAGGCGAACATGATCGGACGGCCGGTCACGCTGGCGACCGACAGGGCCGCACCACCGCGGGCGTCGCCGTCGAGCTTCGAGAGGACGACGCCGGTGAAGTCGACGCCTTCCTGGAAGGCGCGGGCGGTGTTGACCGCGTCCTGACCGATCATCGCGTCGATGACGAAGAGGACCTCGTCGGGGTCGACGGCCTTGCGGATGTTCGCGGCCTGCTTCATGAGCTCGGCGTCGACGCCGAGACGACCGGCGGTGTCCACGATGACGGTGTCGTACTGCTGGTCGACCGCGGCCTTGATGGCGTTCTTCGCGACCTTGACCGGGTCGCCGACGCCGTTGCCGGGCTCCGGCGCGAAGACGTGCACGCCGGCCTGTTCGCCGACGACCTGCAGCTGCTGCACGGCGTTCGGACGCTGGAGGTCCGCCGCGACGAGCATCGGCGTGTGGCCGTCCTTCTTGAGCCACTTGCCGAGCTTGCCGGCGAGCGTGGTCTTGCCGGCGCCCTGGAGGCCCGCGAGCATGATGACCGTCGGTGGCCGCTTCGCGAACTCGAGACGCCGCTGCTGGCCGCCGAGGATGCCGACGAGTTCCTCGTTGACGATCTGGACGACCTGCTGCGCCGGGTTGAGCGCGCGGTTGACCTCGTCGGAGAGGGCCCGCTCGCGGACGGCTGCGGTGAACGCCTTGACGACCTCGAGCGCGACGTCGGCGTCGAGGAGCGCCCGCCGGATCTCGCGGACGGTGCCGTCGACGTCGGACGGAGTCAGCCGACCCTTGCTCCGCAGGTTGCGGAAGGTCTCGGTCAGCCGATCGGAGAGTGAACCGAATTGCGCCATGATCCGTCGATTCTACAAGGCCCCGCCCGGACGCTCTCGCCCGTTCACCGCAGGAGGACGCCCTCGGCGAGTTCCACCGTCGTGCCGAGCCCGAGATCGACCACCACCGGAGCCGACGACGGGGCCCGGTCGAGCGTCGGGAACCACTGCCGACCGGACGACACCAGGATGAGCAGCCCGTCGACGTCGCCGACGGGGGCGAAGTCGGGCCCGGGCGGGTCGGCGTAGGGGTCGAGTCCGTGCTGGCGGAGGGCCTCGACCGCCCCGGGGACGTCGGGGACGGCGATGCCGACCTCACTGACCGACACGAGCAGCGGGGCGAGCGGCGCGGGGTGCCCGTCGGCCGGCGCGGCCTGCCCGGCGGCCGGCGCGGCGTCGCCGTCGGGGAGCTCCCGTCGCTCGATGAGCTCGAGCAGCTGCCGGTCGGGCCCCTCGAAGTACACCGACCGCGAGTCCCAGCCCGCCGGCCCCTCGAACTCGTCGACACCGTCCGCCCCGAGCACCGTCGCGACCTCGGCCACCCGGCGCTTCGCGTCCGCGAACGTCCCGGTCGGGATCGTGAACGCGAGGTGGTGCGCCCCGGTCATCCCGTCGAGCTCCCGGAAGACGAGCTGCGACGCCCCGACGGTGACCCGGACCGAGTCGTCGTCGGCGAGCACGGCGCACCCGAGTCGCTCGTAGAAGCGGACGGTGTCGTCGAGGGAGCGGGTGGCGAGCTGGACCTGGCGGATGTGCATTGCCCCACCCGACACCCTCAACCGCGCTTCAGGTCAAGCCCCGGACTACTGTCCGTCGCATGCACCTCCGGGAGATCGACCTCGGCGGCTGGGCCCGTGCCGCTGCCGTCGCACTGCTCTGCGGGTTCGCCGCCGCCGTGTTCGCGTCACGGTTCGCGATCCCGGTGTCGACCGTCGTGGCCGTCGGCATCGGCGCTGGGTTGCTCGTGACCGTCCTCGTCGTCGTCGCCTGGGCCACCATCGGCGGGTACGCCACCCAGCGGGCGCTGCGGGAGTGGGTTCGAGGGGGTTCGGAGCCGGTCGGCGTCCCCGCCCGACGGCGGGTCCGGTGGCTCGCGCACTTCATCGACCGGACCAGCTGGTTCGCGTGGCTCTCCGCGGTCCTGGCCGTCCTGTTCCTCGCACCGGCCGTCTCGCAACTGGCCGGTGCGAGCGACTGGCAGGACGTCGTGCTCGCGCTCTTCCCCGGGGTGCTGTGGGCGGGCATCGCGGTGCACGTCTTCGCGGTCGAACGACGCCACCTGCCACGGGCTCGTGCGCTGTACGAGGAGGAGCTCCGCACGGCAACGTGGCAGGACGTCCGCGTGCCGTGACCTCCGGAAACCCGTCGATGCCGTTGTTGGACGGAGTACAGAAACTGTCGTAGCCTGGCGCGCATGCCGGAACTCGACATCGTGCGCCCAACCGGGTTGCTGGACCACGCCGAGGGACTCGCACTGCAGCGGGCCCTCCACGCCGACGTCGTCGCCGGCCGCTCACCCGGGGCCGTCGTCCTGTGCGAGCACCCGTCCGTGTACACCGCCGGGCGTCGCACCGAACCGTCCGACCTGCCGACGGACGGCTCCCCCGTGGTCGACGTCGACCGCGGCGGACGGATCACCTGGCACGGACCGGGGCAGCTCGTCGCCTACCCGATCGTCCGGCTGGCCGAGCCGCTCGACGTCGTCGCCTGGGTGCGGGACCTCGAGCAGGTCATCGTCGACGCGGCGGCCGCCGTGGGTGTGCTCGCCGAGCGGGTCCCGGGACGCAGCGGCGCCTGGGTCCCCGGCCCGGCCGGAGCCCCGCACGCCAAGGTCGGCGCGATCGGCCTGCACGTCGCCGAGGGGGTGACGAGCCACGGCCTCGCGATCAACTGCACGAACAGCCTCGACGCCTACGCCGCGATCGTGCCGTGCGGCATCAGCGACGCGGGGGTGACGACCCTCAGCCGCGCAGCCGGTCGCACCGTGACGGTCGACGAGATCGTCCCCGTGGTGCTCGACCGCCTCCGCGCCGCCCAGCGGGGCATGCACTCCGGACACCGGATCAGCAACGCCGCGGGCACGCCCGCCACAACGCCCGCACGACAGGAGACCCTCGTATGACCCTCGCCCCTGAAGGCCGCCGGATGCTCCGCGTCGAGGCCCGCAACGCCGAGACCCCGATCGAGACCAAGCCGGCGTGGATCAAGACCCGCGCCACCCAGGGCCCGGAGTTCCGCGAGCTGTCCGGCCTCGTGCGGAGCAAGCAGCTGCACACCGTCTGCCAGGAGGCCGGCTGCCCGAACATCTTCGAGTGCTGGGAGGACCGCGAGGCCACCTTCCTCATCGGCGGCTCGCAGTGCACGCGCCGCTGCGACTTCTGCCAGATCGACACCGGCAAGCCCGAGCCGCTCGACCGCGACGAGCCCCGCCGGGTCGCGGACTCCGTCGCTGAGATGGGCCTGAAGTACGCCACGGTCACCGGCGTCGCCCGCGACGACCTGCCCGACGGCGGCGCCTGGCTCTACGCGGAGACGATCCGCCAGATCCACGAGCACTCCCCCGGCACCGGTGTCGAGATCCTCGTGCCCGACTTCAACGGCCGCCCGGACCAGCTCGGACAGGTGTTCGACGCCCGCCCCGAGGTCTTCGCCCACAACGTCGAGACCGTGCCGCGCATCTTCAAGCGCATCCGCCCGGCGTTCACCTTCGAGCGCTCCCTCGACGTCATCACGCAGGGACGCGACGCGGGGCTCGTCACGAAGTCGAACCTGATCCTCGGCATGGGCGAAGAGCGCATCGAGATCGAGGACGCCCTGCAGCGGTTGTACGACGCCGGCACGGACATCATCACGCTGACGCAGTACCTCCGCCCGTCGCCGCGGCACCTGCCGGTCGCGCGGTGGGTCGCACCCGAGGAGTTCGTCGCCCTGCGCGAGGTCGCCGAGGAGATGGGCTTCGCCGGGGTCCTCGCCGGGCCGCTGGTCCGGTCGTCCTACCGGGCCGGGCGCCTCTGGGCGCGTGCCACGGTCACCCGCGGCGGCACGGTGCCGGAGCACCTGTCGCACCTGCTCGACGCGACGCCGGGTCGCCAGGCCGTCTGAGCGGTGGGACCGGACGGACGACGGACGGGAGGCGCGGTGCCAGCTGGCACCGCGCCTCCCGTTCCGCGCATGCGTCCGTGACGGACGCGTCGGTCGCTACGCGCGACCGCGGATGCTCCTGAGCAGCCAGCCGATGACGGCCAGGATGATGAGGACGATCCCGACCCACAGCAGGAACTTCAGGGCACCGACGAAGATGCCGCTGAAGAGCAGGACGAGGCCGACGATGATCGCGATGATCAGCAGAGCGGGCATGTGAGGGCTCCTTCCGTGTACCTGGACGATCCCTGTACTGCGCAGACGGTACCCGGAATCAGCCCACGAGGTTCTGCACGAACACGTGCGGGGTGAAACCGGTGAGGTCGTTGATGCCCTCGCCCTGGCCGATGAGCTTGATCGGGATGCCCGTCTTCTCCTGCACGCTCAGCACGAACCCGGCCTTGGCCGAACCGTCGAGCTTGGTGATGACGAGCCCGGTGACGCCCGCCCCCTCGATGAACGCCTGCGCCTGCGCGAGGCCGTTCTGGCCGGTCGTGGCGTCGAGCACGAGCAGGACCTCGGCGATCTCGGTCTGCTTCTCGACCACGCGCTTGATCTTGGTGAGCTCGTCCATCAGCCCGGCCTTGGTGTGCAGTCGGCCGGCGGTGTCGATGACGACGATCTCGGTGTTGTCCCTGATGGCCTTCTCGACCGTCTGGTACGCGACCGACGCCGGGTCCTGCCCGGGCTGGGCCGGTCGCACGACGTCGACGCCCGCTCGCTCCGCCCACGTCGCGACCTGCTCGACCGCGGCGGCTCGGAAGGTGTCCGCCGCGCCGACGAGGACCGTGCGGTCGTACGTCTTGAGGAACTTCGCGAACTTGCCGATGGTCGTGGTCTTGCCGACGCCGTTCACCCCGACGACGAGCACGACCGCCGGCCGGTTGCTGAGCTTCAGCGTGGTGTCGAGCTTCGACAGCCGTTCCTCGAGCACCTCGCGCAGCATCCGCTGGAGATCGGCGGGGTCCGTCGTGCCGTAGCGGTCGACGCGCGTGTGGAGGTCCTCGATGATCTCGTCGGCGATGTCCGGGCCGAAGTCCGCACCGATGAGCGCCGTCTCGAGGTCCTCCCACGTGGTCTCGTCGATCGTCTTGCGCTGGAACAGCCCGCGCAGCCGGGAGGACAGTGACCAGGAACTCGCCATGTTCCCAGCTTAGAGCGCGGCGCATGTGGGCGGCGCCCGGTACGCTCGGGGACACGAAGGGGAGTATTCCTCCTCGGTGTCCCCGTCAGTACGGTCCGGAACGATCCGGGCCCGGGGCGCCGGTCGTGATCAGCACCCGGTGCGGATGGCGGCGGAAGAGACCTTCAGGCCTCGGCGTACCCACCACCCGGTTGCGCCCATCGACCTGAAGGAAACCCGTGGACGTCCCACTCTTCGTCTGGCTCCTCACCATCGCAGGCATCCTCGCGCTGCTGGTGTTCGACTTCTTCTCGCACGTGCGGACCCCGCACGTCCCGCACATCAAGGAATCCGCGTTCTGGTCGGCGTTCTACGTCGGGCTCGCGATCCTCTTCGGTGTCGGCATCCTCGTCTTCGGCGGCGGACAGGCTGGCGGTGAGTACTTCGCCGGGTGGCTGACCGAGAAGGCACTGTCGGTCGACAACCTGTTCGTCTTCCTCATCATCATGACGAGCTTCGCCGTGCCGAAGGAGTTCCAGCAGAAGGTCCTGCTCGTCGGCGTCGCGATCGCCCTCGTCGCACGCGGCATCTTCATCGCCCTCGGCGTCACGATCATCGACAACTTCTCGTGGGTGTTCTACCTCTTCGGCGCGCTGCTCTTCTGGCTCGCCTGGTCGCAGGCCCGCAGCGGCAACGACCACGGTGGCGACGAGGGCGACTCCCGCCTGATCCGCATCCTCAAGCGCGTCATCCCGACCTCGGACCACTACGACGGCGACCGCCTCACCACGAAGGTCGACGGCAAGCGCCTCTTCACGCCGATGCTGCTCGTGATGGTCGCGATCGGCCTCACCGACGTGCTCTTCGCGCTCGACTCGATCCCCGCGATCTTCGGGCTGACGCAGGACGCCTTCATCGTGTTCACCGCGAACGCGTTCTCGCTGCTCGGGCTCCGGCAGCTGTACTTCCTCATCGCCGGGCTGCTCGAACGCCTCATCTACCTCGGGCAGGGCCTCGCGGTCATCCTCGGGTTCATCGGCGTCAAGCTCGTCTTCCACGCCATGCACGTCAACGAGCTGCCGTTCATCAACGGCGGTGAGCACATCGAGTGGGCTCCGGAGATCCCGATCTGGTTCTCGCTGGGCTTCATCATGCTGACGATCGCGGTCGCCACGGTGGCGTCGCTCGTGGTGTCGAAGCGTCGCCAGGAGCGCGGGCTCACCCCGACGGGCGAGCCGAAGGAGGCCGTCGAGGCCGACGCGCACTAGTCGCAACCGCCTGACGGTCTGGAGGCGCGGTGCCGGCTGGCACCGCGCCTCCCGTCCGTCGGCGGTAGCGTTCGTTGCCGCGAAAGCGACAGATTCGGCGGATGGCTCGCCGTCCGTCCCGCGAAAGCGACGCTGTGCGGCCAAACGTTCGCGGCAATCCGTCGCTTTCGCGAAAGCGACGGATCACAACCGCACGCGGCGGCCGGCTACGCGACGGCGACGGCGTCCGCCGGCTCCGGCACCGGCGACCGCTTCTGCACGCGCTGGCCGACGACGGCGGAGACGCCGTCCTGCCGCATCGAGACCCCGTACAGCGCGTCGGCGATCTCCATCGTGCGCTTCTGGTGCGTGATCACGATGAGCTGGGACGACGCCCGCAGCCGCTCGAACACCGTCAGCAGCCGCCCGAGGTTGGCGTCGTCGAGCGCCGCCTCGACCTCGTCCATGATGTAGAACGGCGACGGGCGGGCGGTGAAGATCGCCACGAGCAGCGCCACCGCGGCCAGGGACCGCTCGCCGCCGGACAGCAGGGTCAGCCGGTCGATCTTCTTGCCGGCGGGCTTCACCTGCACCTCAATGCCGGTGTTCAGCAGGTCGTCGGGGTTCGTCAGCGTGATCGACCCGGAGCCGCCGGGGAAGAGGATCGGGAAGATGACGTCGAACGCCTCCTTCGTGTCGTCGAACGCGGACTCGAAGATCGTCTGCATCTTCTGGTCGAGCTCGTCGATGATCGTCATGAGGTCGGTCCGGGTCTTCTGCAGGTCCTCGAGCTGCTCGGCGAGGAACGCGTGACGCTGTTCGAGCGCCTGGAACTCCTCGAGCGCGAGCGGGTTCACCTTGCCGAGCTGGCCGAGGTCACGCTCGGCCGCCTTGAGCCGTCGCTCCTGCTCGGCGCGGACGTACGGCACCGTCTCGACGTCGGCGGGGTCGACGTCCTCGGTGGCGTCGAACTCGGGCAGGGCGGGGCCGCCCGGGAGCGTCGACTCGGCGTCGACCAGTTCGACCAGGTCGTCGTCGGCGTCGGTCGGCGAGTCGGCGTCGGTCGGCGAGTCGTCGGACTGGAGGCGCGGCTCGGCCTCGTCCTCCGGCGTCGCCTCCGGCACGGCGCCGTCCAGGGCCGTCCCCGCCGCGGCGGCAGCGGCCGCGCGCTCGGCGTCGCGGTGCTTCCGGGCGAGGACCCGGGGGTCGATCAGGACGTCCACCGGCACCGGCACGTGCGGCCCGTACTCGGCGACGAGCACGGCCTCGACGAGACCGAGCTCGCTCTGCGCCCGGTCGAGCACGCCGGACACGTGCAACTTCTTCTCGTAGATCTCCATCTCGAGCGAGTGCACGCCGTCGGTGATGGACTGGAGGCGGTCGCGGAGCTCGCGCTCCTCGTTCCGGATCGTCTGGAGCTCGGTGTTGCGCTTCGACCGCTCGGCCTCTTCGGTGGCGAGCTGCACGCGGGCTTCGGCGAGGGACCGGTCCACGGCACCGAGCAGCCCGGGCAGGTCGGCGAGCACGTCCTCGGCGACGGCGATCTGGCCACGGCGGATCACGGCGAGCCGTGCGGCCTCCGCCGCTGCGGCGCGTTCGGCCTCGAGTTGCCGCTCCAGCTGGTCGGCGCGGGTCCGCTCCGCACGGACACGCTCGCGGACGGTCTCGACCTGGATGCGCTGCTCGATCTCGGCGGCACGTGCGGCCTCGAGCGCGTCCTGCAGCGCGGGGCGCTCGGACGCGTCGACGACCGGGCGCGGACGGTCGGCGAACTCCTGGCGTGCGCGTTCCGCCTCGGCCAGGGCCGCCTCGGCAGCCTCGACGGCGCCGTCGGTCTCGGCGAGGGCCGCGCGCAGCCGCTCGACCTCGGCGGCGGCGTTCTCCACCTTCGCGCGGGTCGACGCGCTGGTCCGGTCGTACTCCGCCTTCGCCCGGGCGTGGGCGCGCGAGGCAGCGTCCGCGTCGTCCGCCGCGCGACGTGCGTCCTCGACGGCGGTGCGGGCGGCCTGGAGGCGCGTGGCCGCGTCCTCGGCGTCGCGCGCGATCGCGTCGCGGCGGGTCACGGCGTCGTCGCGTTCCGCGACGAGTTCGATGCGCGAGGTCACGCGCTCCCCGCCGCCCGTCACGCGGACCGCACGGACGAGGTCACCGGACCGCGTCACCACCGTGGCCTGCGGGGCGGCGGTGAGCACCGCCTCCAGGTCGACCCCATCGGTGTCGGCGACGAGCGTGTCCCGCAGGATCGCGGCGATCGCCGGCGGACCCTGCACGAGGTCGAGTGCGCGGCGGACCCCGGCCGGGAGCCGCTCGGGCAGTCCGGACGGCGGGGCGTCGGCGTCGGCGACCACGACGTCGATGCGTCCGATGTCCTCGGTGCGGGCGTGCGCGACGGCGTCGAGCGCGACGGACCGGTCGTCGGCGAGGACGGCGTCGGCGAGCCCGTCGAGGGCGATCGCGATCGCCCCTTCGAACCCGGGCGTCACGCTGAGACGGTCCGCGAGGCGACCCACGATGCCGTCGCGCCCGGCCTCGATGAGCGCCTGCGAACCGTCACGGACGTCGATCGACATGCCGAGCGCGGCGACACGGGCGTCGAGGGCGTCCCGTTCGCGCTCGAGGGCGTGCAGGCGGTCACGGAGTTCGTCACGTGCTGACTGCGCCGCTTCCTGCTGCTCGCGGGCGGTCTCGAGCGCGGCGGTCAGCGCGTCCTCGTCGATGCCCTCGGACGGATCGGTCCCGAGTTCGGCGAGGGCCGCAGCCGCCCGTTCGGACCGCTCCCCCGCCTCCGCCAGCGCCCGCTCGCGCCGTTCCCGGTCGGCCACCGCGGAGCCACGCTTCGACGTCGCCACGTCCACCGCAGACCCGAGGCGCTGGGCCTCGAGGTCGTGCTGCGAGACGAGGGCTGCCTGGGCGGCGATCCGCTCGTCGAGGGCGTCGAGCGCCGCACGGGCCGCCTGCACCCGCTGCGCCGCCACCGCCGTGCCGCCGGTCATCTCCGCCGCCTGCGCCTCGAGCCGGTCCGCTTCGTTCCGGACGCCCTGCACCTGCTCTGGCGTGATCGTGGGGCCCTGCTGCGGTGCATCGGCCTGCTGCGCGAGGAACATCAGGCGCTGGTTCGCCAGGCTCGACAGGCCGCGGAGCCGCTCCTGCACACTCTCCAGCCGGTGCACCACCGTGCGGGCGCGGTCGACGTCGTCGCCGACCATGCTCTGCTCGACGTGCTGCTGGCGGGCACGGGTCTGGTCGAGCCGTTCCTGCAGCACGATGCGCTCGGACTTGCGGCCGGCCTCGACCTCCTGGTGCTCGTGGAGCTCGCGGCGCAGGCGGACGACGTCGTCGGCGAGGATGCGGGCCTTGGCGTCACGGGCGACCGCGGCGACCGACTGGGCCTTGCGCGCGACCTCGGCCTGGCGTCCGAGAGGCTTCAGCTGGCGGCGGATCTCCCCCGCGAGGTCGGACAGGCGCGTCAGGTTCGTCTGCATCGCGTCGAGCTTGCGGAGGGTCTTCTCCTTGCGCCGACGGTGCTTCAGGATGCCCGCGGCCTCCTCGATGAAGCCGCGGCGGTCCTCGGGCGTGGCGTGCAGGACCTTGTCGAGCTGGCCCTGGCCGACGATGACGTGCATCTCACGGCCGAGGCCGGTGTCGCTCAGGAGCTCCTGGACGTCGAGCAGGCGGCAGTTCTCGCCGTTGATCGCGTACTCGCTGCCGCCGTTGCGGAAGAGCGTGCGGGAGATCGTGACCTCGGAGTACTCGATCGGCAGCAGGCCGTCGGCGTTGTCGATCGTCAGCAGCACCTGCGCACGGCCGAGCGGACCGCGCGTCGAGGTGCCCGCGAAGATGACGTCCTCCATCTTGCCGCCACGGAGGGTCTTCGCCCCCTGCTCCCCCATCACCCAGGCGAGGGCGTCCACGACGTTGGACTTGCCGGAGCCGTTCGGGCCGACGATGCACGTGACGCCCGGTTCGAACGCGAACGTCGTCGGCTGCGCGAAGGACTTGAACCCCTTGATGGTCAGGCTCTTCAAGTACATGCGGTCTCCGGATGCTCTGGTTGGGCGTCAGGCTAACGCGTGCGACGGCGTGGGCGTGGTTGGCACACGGGGCAGATGTGGCTCGATCGGTTCATGAAGGCCTCACGCACGATCGTGGTGCCGCACCGGGGGCACGGCTTCCCCTGCTGCCCGTACACGTGCAACCGCTGCGAGAAGTACCCGGACTGCCCGTTCACGTTGACGTACTGCGCGTCGAAGCTCGTGCCGCCGTCCTCCAGCGCACGGCCGAGGACGTGCCGCACCTCGGCCAGGAGGCCGTGCAGGTCGGCGCGGGTCAGCCGCTCGGCCGGGCGGTCGAAGTGCAGCCTGGCGGCCCAGAGGGACTCGTCGGCGTAGATGTTCCCGATGCCGCTCACGACGCCCTGGTCGAGCAGGACCCGCTTGATGCCGCTCGAGCGCTTCCGGGCGGCGGCGATGAAGCGGTCGTCGTCGAACGCGGGGTCGAGCGGGTCGCGGGCGATGTGCGACACCTGCTTCGGGATGCTCCGGCGCCACACGGCGTCGGGATCGACCTCGTCGACGTGTCCGGCGGAACCGGCCGGCGCCCCGTCGATCGTCGGGACCATCTCGTCGATCGCCATCGAGCCGAACGTGCGCTGGTCGACGAACTCGAGCTCGACCGGGGGCTCCGGGGAGCCGTCGCGGTCGGTGCCGGTGGGCTGGACGTCGAGGAGGATCCGTCGGTGCTTCGCCGCCTCGCGCCCACGGCCGAGCAGGATCTGACCGCTCATGCCGAGGTGGGCCACGAGGGCCTCGGGTCGGTCGCCCTCGTGCTCGGGCTGCAGGGGCATCCAGAGGAACTTGCCACGACGGACCGCGGCGGCGATGGTGCGACCGGTCAGGCGGTCGGCGAAGTCCTCGGCCGGACCGTCGTGCCGGGTCAGTGCCCGGTCGTCGACGACGTCCACGTGCAGGACCCGCGCGCCGCTGACGGCGGGTTCGAGGCCGGCGCGGACGACCTCGACCTCGGGCAGTTCGGGCACGCGGTCAGGCCGCCCGGCCGGAGAGCTGCGTCCACGCCTGGAGCGCCGCTGCCATCTCGGCGGTCTTCTTGCTCGACCCGGTGCCGGTGGAGACGTCCTCGCCCTGGAGCACGACCGTGGCGTGGAAGGTCTTGTCGTGGTCGGGACCGGCCTCGGTCACGCGGTACGACGGGTTGCCGAGCGACAGGCTCGACGCGAGTTCCTGCAGGCTCGTCTTCGGGTCCATCGCGGCGCCGAAGCGGTCCGGGTCGATGAGGAGCGGTTCGACCAGCCGGAGCACCAGCGCGGTCGCCGGGTCGGGGCCGGCGGAGAGGTAGGTCGCGCCGATCACGGCCTCGACCGTGTCTGCGAGGATCGACGACTTGTCGCGGCCGCCGGTCTGCTCTTCACCCTTGCCGAGCCGGAGGTACTGTCCGAGCCCGATCATGCGGGCGATCTCGGCGAGGGCGACCGTCGACACCAGGCTCGCGCGCCGCTTGGCGAGGTCGCCTTCGTCGAGGTCGGGGAAGGACCGGTAGAGCTTCACGGTCACGGCCTGGCCGAGGATCGAGTCCCCGAGGAACTCGAGGCGTTCGTTGTGCCCGATGCCACCGTGCTCGTACGCGTACGAGCGGTGGGTCAGGGCGAGCTGCAGGAGCTCGAGGTCGATGTCGGCTCCGAGGATGCCCTGCAGACGAACGACGTCCGGCCCCACGGGGCGGGACCCCGTGGCGCCGGACGTCGCTGTCATGCGTGTGGTCCGATCAGACGTCGGCGACCTTGCGGCCCTTGTACTCCATGTACAGGGGCGTGCCGGCGGAGTCCTCGACGACCTTCGCGCGGTGCGGGAGGCTGTAGGTGACCTTGCCGTTCTCGATCGTCTTCACGAGCTGGACCGGCGCGGCCTTCCACTGCGAACGACGGGCGTGCGTGTTGGCACGGGACTGCTTGCGCTTGGGAACGGCCATGGTGGTTCTCTTTCGGTTGGTCGGTGGTCAGTGGCGAGGGGCGGCGGTCAGTCGGCCTGGTCGGCGTCGGACCGCTCCTGACCCTCGGTGGTCTGGGGCGTGGTCGTGCTGGCTGCGTCGGTGTCCTCGCCGCCGCTCGTCGCGTCGTCGAGGGTGATGCCGCTCAGCGCAGCCCACCGCGGGTCCAGGACCTCGTGAGCGCGCTGCTCGCCGATGTCGGCCAGTCGCTCGCCCGTCACCGGGTCGAGGCCTGGGCAGTCCGGTCGGCAGACCGGCTGGAACGGCAGCGCCAGCACCACCGCATCTCGAACGACCTGTTCACAATCCACGTGGTCATCGTGAACGAAGAAGTCGAAATCCTCCGAGGCATCATACGCGAACAGCTCGGCGAAATCGACCTCGACGGGCTCGCTGATGTCGATGAGGCACCGGGAGCACTCGCCCTCGGCCTCGGCGCTGGCGTGCCCGGAGACGAGGACGCCCTCGTGCAGGCCCTCGAGCCGGAGGTCGATGTGCATCTCGGCGCCTTCGCGGACGGAGATGACACCGGCTCCCATCGCATCCGGCACCGCGATGTCGAGCGAGTGCTCGCGCATCTCGCCCGGCCGGTGCGCGAGGTCGCGCACGCGCAGGGCGTAGGGGCTGTTCACGTGGGAAGACACGATCGACAAGCCTACATCGCTCGGGCCTGCGAGTCGAGGCGGGGGCGGGCGTGTCCGGTTCCGTGCGTCCGGCGCTCAGCGTCCGGTGTGCTCGTGGAGGGCCGCCGCGACCACCTGCGGCACGTACGGGGTCACGTCGCCGCCGAGGGACGCCACCTGACGGATGAGCGAGCTCGACACGTGGGCGCGGGCGGCCTCGGGCAGCAGGAACACCGTCTCGACGTCGGCGAGGTGGCGGTTCATGATCGCCATCGGGGTCTCGTACGCGACGTCCTCGCCGGATCGGACGCCCTTGACGAGGACCTTCGCACCGACCTGCCGGCAGTAGTCGACGAGCAACCCCGAGGTCCACTCCCCGACCCGGACGTTGTCGGACACGCCCGTCTCGACGAGCGACTCCTCGATGAGGCGGACACGGTCGACCGCGTCGAACATCGCGGGCCGCTTGTCGGGGTTGTGCACGACGAGCACGTGCACCTCGTCGAAGAGCCCCGCCGCACGCCCGATCACGTCGAGGTGCCCGAGGGTCACGGGATCGAAGGAACCGGGGACCACCGCGATCTGCGCCATGCCAGCGACGATACCGGCGTTCAGTTCTTGCCGAGGAACGCGGCGTCGGACTCGTCGAGCCGCCGGGCCAGGGCTTCGCGGAGCGCGGGGTGCCCGTCGAGCTGCGGATCGGGCTCCAGCACGCGCTCGGCTTCCTCGCGCGCGTCGACGATGAGGTCGGCGTGCTCCACGACGCGCAGGAGGTTGAGCGACGACCGCCCGCCCGACTGCCGTTCGCCGAGCACGTCGCCCTCGCGCCGGAGCTCGAGGTCGACCCGCGCGAGCTCGAACCCGTCGTCGGACGCCGACACCGCGTCGACCCGTTCCCGCGAGGTCGTCTCGGCCTCGGCCGCGGTCACGAGCAGGCACACGCCGGCGTACTGGCCGCGGCCGATGCGCCCACGGAGCTGGTGGAGCTGCGAGACGCCGAACCGGTCGGCGTCGAGCACGGCCATCATCGAGGCGTTCGGCACGTCGACGCCGACCTCGATCACGGTCGTCGCCACGAGCACGTCGACCGTGCCGGCCGCGAAGGAGGTCATCACCCGGTCCTTCTCGTCCGCCGTCATGCGGCCGTGCAGGACCTCGATCCGGCGGTCGGCGAGGACCGGCATCGTCCGCATGCGTTCCGCCGTGGCGAGCACGGTGGCCGGGGCGCGCTTCGGGGCGTCGTCGTTCGCCGGGTCGGGCTCGCCGTCGTCTTCCGTGTGGGCGTCGTCGATCGCCGGGCACACCACGAAGGCCTGTCGGCCGTCGGCGAGTTCCTCGGCCATGCGGGTCCAGATGCGGGATTCCCAGCCCGGGTGCTCGGCGAGCGGGACCGTGAAGGTCTCGACGCCGGCGCGGCCGGAGGGCAGCCCGGTGATCGTCGAGACGTCGAGGTCGCCGAACACCGTCATCGCCACCGTGCGCGGGATGGGCGTCGCGGTGAGGACGAGCACGTGCGGCGGTGTGGCGCCCTTCGTGCGGAGGGCCTCGCGCTGTTCGACTCCGAAGCGGTGCTGCTCGTCCACCACGACGAGGCCGAGCTCGGCGAAGTCGACCCGGTCGCCGAGGAGCGCGTGCGTGCCGACCACCAGCCGCGAGCTGCCGGACGCCGCCGCGAGCAGTGCCCGCCGCCGTTCGTCCGTCGACTGCGACCCCGTGAGGATCACCGGCCGGAGCTCGGCCGCGAGGTCGGGGCCGAGGAACTTCACGATCGACCGGAGGTGCTGCGCCGCGAGGACCTCGGTCGGGGCGATGAGCGCCGACTGCCCGCCGGACTCGGCCACGGTGAGCATCGCCCGGATCGCCACGAGGGTCTTGCCGGAGCCGACCTCGCCCTGCACGAGGCGGTGCATCGGCCAGTCCGCCGCCAGGTCGTGCGCGATCTCGGCGCCGACCGACCGCTGGTCGTCCGTGAGCGTGAACGGCAGCGTGGCGTCGAAGCGTTCGAGGATCCCGCCGGACGAGGCGGAGCGCGGCGTGGCGGCGGTGGCGCGCGCGGCGATCCGGCGCTGCACGAGGGCGGTCTGGAGCACGAACGCCTCGCGGTAGCGGAGGGCGTCCTGCGCGCGCTTGAAGTCCGCGACCTTCTCGGGGCGGTGCAGGAGTTCGAGGGCCTTGCGGAACGGCACGAGGTCGAGTCGGGTCCGCACCCGGGCGGGGATCGGGTCCGGGACGTCGGGCAGCGTGTCGAGCACGATCGCCATCGACTTGGCGATCTGCCACGAGGTCAGCGTCGACGTCGCCGGGTAGATCGGGATCGGCTGGCGGGAGAAGCGGATGGCTTCCTCGGACTCGGGGTCCGCCGTCGCCCGGGGGTCGTCGCGGTCGAACAGCTCGTAGTCGGGGTGGGCGAGCTGCCGTGCGCCGCGGTAGTCGCCGACCTTGCCGGAGAAGATGCCACGGGCACCGGGCACGAGGTCCTTCGTCCGCCAGCCCTGGTTGAAGAACGTCAGGGTGAGCAGCCCCTTGCCGTCGCCGATCTTGGCTTCGAGGATCGAGCCACGGCGCGCACGCATCGTCCGTTCACGGACGTCGACGACTTCGGCCACGATCGTCACCGACTCGCCGATCGCGAGGGAGTCGAGCGCGGTCAGGGCACCGCGTTCGGCGTAGCGCCGGGGCGCGTGCTCGAGGAACTCGCCGACCGTGCGGTACCCGAACGCCTTCTCGATCGCGCTCGCCGTCCGTCCGCCGAGGACGGTCGACAACCGCGCGTCGAGCGGTGCGGGGCCGAGGTCCGGCACCGCCGGCTCGGTTGTCGTTCCGGTCGTGACCACACGTCAACGGTACCCGGCGGCACCGACGCGACCCGCGCCTCCTGGACCGCCTGTGGAGAACGCCTGGAGCGCCCGGCGGCCCGCTACGGTGGCTGCATGACCCGCATCATCGCCGGCGCCGCCGGCTCCACGACGCTCCGGGTGCCGAAGTCCGGCACGCGGCCGACGAGCGACCGGGTGCGCGAGGCGCTGTTCTCGTCGCTCGAGGCACGCGGGCTCGTCGACGACACCTCCGTCGCCGACCTGTACGCCGGCACGGGTGCCCTCGGGCTCGAGGCGGCGTCCCGCGGTGCGGTCGAGGTCGTGCTCGTCGACCGGGCGTCGGCGGCGGCGCAGGCCTGCCGGGCGAACGCGAAGGCCGTGCAGCAGCGGGTTCCCGGCGTGCGGATCGACGTGCAGCCGCAGCCGGTGCTCGGGTACCTGCGCGGCACCGTGCGGACGTTCGACCTGGTGTTCATCGACCCGCCGTACGACGTCACCGAGCACGAGCTGGCCGAGGTGCTCGAGACGCTCGTGCCCCGGCTCACGGCGGCCGCGGTGGTGGTCGTGGAGCGGAGCAAGCGCTCCCCGGAGCCGACGTGGCCCGCGGGGCTCGAGCCGTTCAGCAAGCGGAGCTACGGCGAGACCGTCGCGTGGGAGGCCGTGGTCGCCGCCGCCTGACGCCGCGGTCGCCCGCGCCCGCGAGCCGGTCAGCCGGCCGCGCCGTCCCAGTCGGCGTACGGGTCCCAGCCGGTCGTCGGCACGGGCACTCCCCCGCGCACGAGGTCCGCGTCGCCCCGGTCGAGCACGACACCGATCCGACGGAACCCCCCGGGCAGCGGGACACCGGTCGGGAACGCGGCGAGCAGCCCGTGGTCCTCGCCGCCGTGCAGCGCCATCTCGTCGATGACGGGCCCGGTGCCGGAGGCCTCGTCGAGCGCCAGTGTCACCCCGCTGGCCCGGGCGAGCCGTCCGGCGTCGATCGCCAGCCCGTCGGAGAGGTCGAGCATCGCCGTCGCCCCCGCGGACGCCGCGCGTGGCCCGTCCGGGATCGGCGGGACCGGGCGCCGCTGTCGTCCGACGTCGGGGTCCGTGTCCGCGCCGCTCGCCACGACCGCCTCGCGGGAGGGTTCGCCGTCGGCGTCCACACCCTCGCGGAAGAGCCGCGTCAACCCGCGCGCCGCCGGCCCGAGCTCCCCCGAGACGGCGAGGACGTCCCCGGGGCGGGCACCCGAGCGGACGACGGGGGCACGGCCCTCGAGGTCGCCGAACGCCGTCACCGACACCGTGAACGCCGACGACGTGGAGAGGTCCCCGCCGACGACACCGCAGCCGGGCGCCAGGGCGTCGACCGCCAGGCGCACCCCGTCCGCGAAGGACTCGAGCACCGCCACGGGCGTGTCCTGCGGCGCCGCCAGGGCGATCACGAGACCGGTCGGCACCGCACCCATCGCGGCGACGTCGGACAGGTTCGTCGCCGCGGCCTTCCACCCGACGTCCTCGGGTGCGGACCATGCCCAGCGGAAGTCCGGCCCGTGCACCATCATGTCCGTGGTCACCACGAACCGGCCGTCCGGTGCCGCCACGACCGCGCAGTCGTCGCCGGGGCCGAGCAGCGGCGCTCCGGCGGGCAACCGGCGCACGATGCGGTCGAGGACGACGAGTTCGCCGAGCTCTCCCACGGTCGGTCCGGCCCAGGCGTCGTACGTCGCGTCCACACGAGAACGGTAGCCTGGACGTCGATGGACACCGTGCGCCGCCCCACCCGGAAGACCGCGATCGTGGGCGTCGTGATCGCCGTCGCGGCCGGTCTGACCGGCTGCACGAACGCCGTCGCGATGTCCCCGGCGCCCTCAGCCGACGCCGCCGCGTGCGCAGCCGTGCAGGTCCGGCTGCCAGCAGCGGTCGACTCGAAGTTCGACCTGCGGAACACGAACGCCCAGTCGACGGCGGCGTGGGGCGACCCCGAGGTGGCCCTGTACCACTGCGGCGTGGCCGTCCCGACGGTCTCCGACCTGCCGTGCTTCTCGCTCGGTGACGTCGACTGGATCCGGGACGACCGTGGCGGGCAGATCGTCTACACGACCTTCGGGCGGTCGCCGGCGGTCCAGCTCGTCATCGACGCGACGAAGACCACGAACCAGGTTGTGCAGGACGTCACCGACGCGGTGTCGACGCTCCCGAAGGACGGGCACCAGTGCCTGGACCCGTCCGACGTCGACCAGTAGGCCCGGGTCAGCGGACGGCGGCGCGCCCCAGCTCGATGAGCTCGCGGACGAGCTCGCCGTAGGACACGCCCGACGCCGCCCAGCAGCGCGGGTACATCGACAGCGGCGTGAACCCGGGCATGGTGTTGACCTCGTTCACCACGAAGCCGTCGTCGGTCAGGAAGCAGTCGACGCGGGCGAGCCCGGAGCCGCCGATCGCCTCGAACGCCCGGGCGCCGATCGACCGGATCTCGTCCGTCTGCGCCTCCGTGAGCGGGGCCGGGCAGAGCAGCGACTCGTCACCGCCGAGGTACTTCGACGCGAAGTCGTAGAAGCCGTCCTCGGCGACGACGATCTCGCCCGGCAGGCTCGTGCGCGGGACGCCGTCACGACCCTCGAGCACCGCGACCTCGACCTCGCGCCCGATCACCCGCGGCTCGACGATGACCTTGGAGTCGTGCTCGAACGCCAGGTCCATCGCGGCACCGAGCTCGTCGGGACCGTCCACGCGAGACACCCCCATGCTGGAGCCCGCACGTGCCGGCTTCACGAAGAGCGGCCACCCGTGCGCGGCGATCGCCTCGGCGACGTCGACCGGGTCGGCCGACCACTCGCGACGGAGCACGGTCGTCCACGGCGCGACCCGGAGCCCGGCGTGCTCGAGGACCGCCTTGGCGACGTGCTTGTCCATGGCCAGGGCGCTCGCGAGCACCCCGTTGCCGACGTACGGCAGACCGGCGATCTCGAGGAGCCCCTGGACGGTGCCGTCCTCGCCGAACGGGCCGTGCAGGATCGGGAAGACGATGTCGACCGCGATCGTCGTGACGGAGCCGTCCGGGTGCGAGATCACGAGCTCGTTCGTCGCCGGCGACGTCGGGAACGCAACGCGGGTGCCGTTGTCGGGCACCGTCGGGAGCGTGCCGTCACGCAGGGCCCACTGCGCCGGGTCGTCGGGCTGGAGCGTGAACGCGCCGTCCTTCGTGATGCCGATCGGCACGAGGTCGTACTCGGCACGGTCGACGACGTCCATGATCCCGCCGGCGGTCACGCAGCTGATCTCGTGCTCGCTCGAACGGCCGCCGAACAGCACGGCGACGGTCGTCGGTGGCACGGGTGCGATCGTGGGCATGGCAGTCCTCTTGCTGGTCGGGGTCGGACCGGTCACTCGCCCTGGGGTTCGTCGGTCTCGGTGAGGTGCGGCGCGATGTTGCGCGGATCGAGCCTACCGGCGAGCACCTCGGCGACCTGCCCCACGATGGGCATGTCGACGCCGTTCGCCGCGGCGAGCTCGAGGATCGGCGCGACCGAGGCGAGCCCCTCGGCGGTCTGGTTCATCTGGCGGACGACCTCGTCGAACCGGTACCCCTGGCCGAGCAGCCGCCCCGCGGTGTTGTTCCGCGAGAGCGGTGACTGGCACGTGGCGATGAGGTCGCCGAGACCGGCGAGCCCGGACAGCGTCGAGGGCTGCGCGCCGAGCGACACCGCGAAGTCGGTCATCTCGGCGAGCCCGCGCGTGATGATCGACGCCTTCGTGTTCTCGCCGTAGCCGACGCCGTCGACGATGCCGATCGCCACGGCGATGAGGTTCTTCAGCACGCCGCCGAACTCGGTGCCGATGACGTCGGTGTTGATGAACGACCGGAAGTAGGGGTTCGTGGCGACGGCGGCCACCGCGCTGGCGGTCTCGGCCGACGACGAGGACACGACGGCCGCAGTGGGCTGCCGACGGGCGATCTCGAGCGCCAGGTTCGGGCCGCTCGCGACGGCGATGCGGTCCTGGTCGATGCCGAGGCCCTGGAGCAGGACCTCGCTCATCCGCAGACCGGTCGCCTTCTCGACGCCCTTCATCAGGCTCACGACGGGCACCCCCGGCGCGAGCAGCGGCGCGATCGCATCGAGGTTCGACCGCAGGGTCTGCGACGGCACCGACACGTACACCTGCTGGGCGCCGTCGAGCACGGCCGAGAGCGACGTCGAGGCGGTCAGGGTGCGCGGGAGGTTGATGCCGGGCAGGTACTCCGAGTTGCGCTTGGTCTCGGTGATCTCGCGCGCGACCTCGGGACGACGTGCCCACACGACCGTGTCGGCACCGCCCTCGGCGAGGACCTTGGCGAACGTGGTCCCCCAGCTGCCGGCACCGATGACGGCGACGCGCGGCTTGTCGGTCGACTGCATGACCACGCGGATCGCGGCGGTGTCCACCGCTCCGGGGGCTGCGACCGCGGGGTCCGGGTGGTCATCGTGCGGGCGGAGGCCCGATCGCTGCTCACTCAAACCGGCCGGTCTCCTTCTGGTTGTTCGCCGCCGGGTCCCAGCGGGTCGGGGGCGCCTGCTGCCCGCGGAGCTCCTCGAGCAGCGCGGTGATGTGCCGCATGAGCAGCTCGGTCGCCTCGACGAGCACCTGCTGGTCGATCGGCTTGCCGCGGTACGCCGACAGGTCGACGGGGTCGCCGACGATGACGTCCACACGCGACGGCGGGATGAGCCGGAGCTTCTTGCCGTACCGCGCCATGATGTTCTGCGTGCCCCAGTGGGCCATCGGGATGAGCGGCACGTCGTTCTCGAGCGCGATCCGCACCGCGCCGGTCTTGCCGCGCATCGGCCACAGGTCCGGGTCACGGGTGAGCGTGCCCTCGGGGTAGACGATGATGGCGCCGCCCTGCTCGATGAGGGACCGGCCGCCACCGAGCGGGTCGCTCAGCCGGGTACGGCCGGAACGCTCGACGGGGATCTGGCCCATGCCGGACATGATCTTGCCGAAGACCGGGACCTTGAAGAGGGACGCCTTCGCGAGGAACCGCGGTGCCCGACGGGACAGCCAGACCGCCGTGCCGACGACGAGCGGGTCGATGTTGGTGAAGTGGTTCGGTGCGAGCACGAACGCGCCCTCGGCCGGCAACCGGTTCGGGCCGTGCCAGTGGTAGCGCGCGGAGAAGCGGAAGGTCGGGATGACCACGGTGGCGAGGATCCGGAAGGCCGTGTTCAGCTCCCCGCGGCGCCACCGGCGCCCAGGGACGGGCATGCCGGTGGTGACCTGCGAGGCGGAGGCGCGCCGCGCCTCCTGGCCCTCACCGTCACCGCGAGGTGCCGGAGCAGCAGTCACCGCGCTAGCCCGCGAAGTCGAAGTCGGCGCCGAGCTTGCGCAGCTTCGGGATGAAGTGCTCGTAGCCGCGGCTGATGATGCCGACGTTCGTGATGTGGGACTCGCCCTCGGCGGTGAGTGCCGCGATGAGGTGGCTGAAGCCGCCGCGGAGGTCCGGCACGCGGACGTTGGCGGCGTGGAGCGTCGTCGGGCCGGTGATGACCGCGGCCTGCTCGAAGGGACGGCGGGCGACGCGACGGTCGTGCCCGGGCAGGCCCTCCTTGTGGACGACGATGTCCGCGCCCATCTCGTTCAGGGCGTCGGTGAAGCCGAAGCGGTTCTCGTACACGGTCTCGTGCACGATGCTCTGCCCGGCGGCCTGGGTCAGGGCCACGACGAGCGGCTGCTGCCAGTCCGTCATGAACCCGGGGTGCACGTCCGTCTCGATGACGACCGGCTTGAGGACCTCGAGCTCGCGGTAGAAGCGGATGCCGTCCTCTTGGATGTCGAACCCCCCGCCGACCTTGCGGAAGACGTTGAGGAACGTCATGAGTTCCTGCTGCTTCGCGCCCTCGACGAAGATGTCGCCGTTGGTCGCGAGCGCGGCGGAGGCCCAGCTGGCGGCCTCGTTGCGGTCGTTGATCGCACGGTGCGTGTAGCCGCGGAGCGACTGCACGCCCTCGATGAAGATGACGCGGTTCGGCTCGACCGAGACGATGGCGCCCATCTTCTGCAGGATCGCGATGAGGTCCATGATCTCGGGCTCGATCGCGGCGTTCCGGAGCTCCGTGACGCCCTCGGCGAGGGTCGCGGACAGCAGGACCTGCTCGGTGGCGCCGACGCTCGGGTACGGCAGCTCGATGTACGCGCCCTTGAGGCCGTCCGGGGCGGTGAGGTGGATGCCGTTGACCTGCTTGTCGACGACCGCGCCCATGGCACGGAGGGCGTCGAGGTGGAAGTCGATCGGGCGGTCGCCGATGCGGCAGCCACCGAGGTCCGGGATGAACGCCTCGCCGAGCTTGTGCAGCAGCGGACCGCAGAACAGGATCGGGATGCGGCTCGAACCGGCGTGGGCGTCGATCTCGGCGAAGTGCGCCGACTCGACGTTCGACGGGTCGAGGATGAGCTCGCCTCGTGCAGGATCGGTGATGCGCACGCCGTGCACCTCGAGCAGCCCGCGGACGACCTTGACGTCCGAGATGTCCGGGACGTCCTTGAGGATCGACGGGGTGTCACCGAGCAGCGACGCCACCATGGCCTTGGTCGCGAGGTTCTTCGCCCCGCGGACCTCGATGCGCCCCACGAGCGGCTTGCCCCCGCGGATGACGATCTCGTCCGACTTGAGGCCCACGCGCGCCCCTGCGGCTGCTGCGTCCTGTACGAGAGAGTTCACTACTTCACCGGCAATGTCTTCGGCCGCCAACGGGAGCGGCGGGATTCGAACTCCGTGATCGAGGTCTCGTCACGGAGGGTGAGCCCGATGTCGTCGAGCCCTTCCATCAACCGCCAACGAGTGTAAGCGTCGATCTCGAAGGGGACGTCCACATCCCCGAGCGACACGCGCTGCGCCACCAGGTCCACGGTCGCCGACACCCCCGGGTTCCGCTCGATCTCGGCCCAGAGCCGCTCGACTTCCGATTCGGTCACGATCGCGGTGACCAGTCCCTGCTTGCCCGCGTTGCCCTTGAAGATGTCGGCGAAGCGAGGCGAGATGACGACCGCGAAGCCGAAGTCACGCAGTGCCCAGACGGCGTGCTCACGCGACGAGCCGGTGCCGAAGTCCGGGCCTGCCACCAGGACCTTCGCGCCCTGGTACTCGGGCTGGTTCAGCACGAAGTCGGGGTCCTGGCGCCAGCCGGAGAACAGGGCGTCCTCGAAGCCGGTCTTCGTGACCCGCTTGAGGTAGACCGCGGGGATAATCTGGTCGGTGTCGACGTTGGACCGCTTGAGCGGTGCGGCGATTCCGGTGACGGTCGAGATCTTGTCCATCAGTGTGCCCCTTCCAGGACGGCGTTCGACTCGGACGTCTCCAGGTCCCACGGGCTGGAGAGCGTGCCGCGCACGGCGGTCGCCGCGGCCACGAGCGGGGACACCAGGTGGGTGCGCCCGCCCTTGCCCTGACGCCCCTCGAAGTTGCGGTTCGACGTGCTCGCGCAGCGCTCCCCCGGCGCGAGCTGGTCGGGGTTCATGCCCAGGCACATCGAGCAGCCGGCGAACCGCCACTCGGCGCCGAACTCCGTGAACACCTTGTCGAGCCCCTCGGCCTCGGCCTCGAGCCGGACCCGTGCGGACCCGGGCACGACCATGACCCGGACCCCGTCGGCCTTCTTGCGGCCCTGGATGATCGACGCGAAGGCCCGGAGGTCCTCGATGCGCGAGTTCGTGCACGATCCCATGAAGACCGCGTCGACGGCGATGTCCTTCATCGGGGTGCCGGCCGCGATGTCCATGTACTCCAGCGCACGCTGCGCGGCGGCCTGGTCGTTCGGGTCGTCGAAGTCCGCGGGCGACGGCACGCTCTCGGACAGCGAGACGCCCTGGCCGGGGTTGGTGCCCCAGGTGACGAAGGGCTCGAGCTCGTCGGCGTCGATGAAGACCTCGGCGTCGAACACCGCGTCGTCGTCGGTCGACAGGGTGTCCCAGTACGCGACGGCGTCGTCCCAGTCCTGGCCGGTCGGGGCGTGGTCGCGACCCTGCACGTAGTCGTAGGTGGTCTGGTCGGGGGCGACCATGCCGGCGCGGGCACCGGCCTCGATCGACATGTTGCAGATCGTCATGCGGCCCTCCATCGAGAGCGCACGGATCGCCGAGCCGCGGTACTCGAGCACGTAGCCCTGCCCGCCGCCCGTGCCGATCTTCGCGATGACGGCGAGGATGATGTCCTTCGCCGTCACGCCCGGACGCAGCGTGCCCTCGACCGTGATCGCCATGGTCTTGAAGGGCTTGAGCGGCAGGGTCTGGGTCGCGAGGACGTGCTCGACCTCGGACGTCCCGATGCCGAACGCCATCGCACCGAACGCCCCGTGCGTGCTGGTGTGCGAGTCGCCGCAGACCACCGTGATGCCGGGCATGGTCAGGCCGAGCTGGGGACCGACCACGTGGACGATGCCCTGCTCCTTGTCGCCCAGGGAGTGCAGGCGGACGCCGAACTCCTCGCAGTTGCGACGGAGCGTCTCGATCTGGGTCCGGCTGGTCGGGTCCGCGATCGGACGGTCGATCGCGAGGGTCGGGGTGTTGTGGTCCTCGGTCGCGATCGTCAGGTCCAGGCGGCGCACCGGGCGGCCGGCCTGGCGCAGGCCGTCGAACGCCTGCGGACTCGTGACCTCGTGCACGAGGTGGAGGTCGATGTAGAGGAGGTCGGGGTTGCCGTCCTCGCCCTTGACCACGACGTGGTCGTCCCACACCTTCTCGGCGAGCGTCTTTCCCATCGACCCGACCCTTCCTCGTTGTCGTCGATGAGCCGCTGTCGCGGCTCGGTCCGGCGAGTCTAGCAGGTTGGTATACCAACGTGCTCCCGCGTCGACCCGGCTGCCTGGAGGCACGGCTCGACTCCGCGACACCCGTCGCGGTGGGAAGATGGTCGCGACATGACGACACCTGCGCACTCGACCCGGACCATCAACATCGAGGGCGCGATCCGCGCCGCGGTCGCCGGTGGCGCCCCGCTCGCGCTGCTCATCGCCCTGGGGATGCCCGGGTACGCCGCCTTCGCCATGTTCGCCGGGTTCACCGCGATCTTCGGCGCCACCGAGCCCTACCGGCAGCGTGCGGTGACGACCGGTGTCGCCGGCGCGATGCAGGCGGTGTGCATGGCCGCCGGTGTGGGTGTCGCCCTGGCCGGGTCGCAGCTCTGGATGCAGGCGGTCGGGCTCGTCCTCGTGCTCGTCTTCGCCGTCTGCACGCTGAGCGCCCTCCGCTCGATCCCGGCGCAGCCGATCTTCCCGGTGTTCGCGTTCCTCGTCTCGTCGCTCGTGCCGGTCCGGCCGGCCGACGTCCCGGTCATCGCCACGATCATCGCGTGCTCGGTCGTCTGGGCCTGGCTCGTCGCGATGTCCGGCTCCGTCATGCGCCTGGTGCTGCACCCGCACGCCCCGCACCGGTTCCGGCCGCTGGCGGAGCGCAAGCACCGTTCGCTCGCGGTGCTCCGGACGCCCGCGCTGTGGGAGACCGTGGCCCTCAACGTGGTCGGAGCGCTCGTCGCCGGAGCCGTCGCCGAGACGATCCCCGGGCTCGGGCACCCCTACTGGGCGGTCATCGCCGTGGTGTCGACGCTGCCCGCACTGCGCCAGCGGCACACGGTGTTCCGGGCGTTCCAGCGGTTCATCGGCACGATCGGCGGCACCGTGATCGCGGTGGGCATCCTGCTGTTGGAGCCGTCGGCGTGGTGGATCGTCCTGATCGCCGTCGTCGGGCAGTTCTTCGCCGAGATCTTCGTCGCGCGGCACTACGCCGTGTGCCTGCTCTTCCTCACGCCGCTCGCGCTCGCCGTGTCGTGGCTGAGCTTGCCCGAGGCGCCGGAGCTCCTCGCGCTCGACCGCGTCGCGCAGACCACCCTGGGCGCGCTCGTCAGCGTCGCGCTGCTGTTCGTGGGGCGCGGGATCGAGCGGCGGCGCGGTCGCGCGCTGGGCGCGACGAGCGCGATCCGCACCGTCTGACGCGGGCTGCGCGGACAGGAGGGGCGGGTCGGGCCGGCACCGCGCCTCCCGTCCGCAGCAGGCCGCCGCAGACCCGCTGCGGACGCGTGCGCGGACGCGTCAGTCGCGGGGCTGGATGTTCCAGGCGTCGATGACGGGACGGCCGTGCTCGTACCCGAGCACGCTCACCGAGGCGGTGCCGAGCTTCAGCACGGCGCCGTCCTGCGGTGCGAGGCGGATCCACGCGGCGCCGAGCGCGCGGAGGACGTGTCCGTGGGCGACGACGATCGCGTCCTGCCCCTCGGCGAGGACCGGTCGGGCACGGTTGAGGATGCGCTCGACGCGGACCCGGACCTCGGCGGCGTTCTCGCCCGGGGTGTCACCGGCGGGCACGCCGTCGGTCCAGAGGTCCCACGGGCCGTGCCGGAGGACCTTGATCTGCGGCGTGGTGAGCCCCTCGTACGCGCCGTAGTCCCACTCGTAGAGGTCCTCGTCGAGCTCCGCGTCGACACCGACGAGCGCCGCCGTGTCACGGGCACGCTGCAACGGGCTGGACAGTGCCAGCGCGAACGTGCGGTCCGCCAGGTACCGGCCGGCGCGCTTCGCCTGCTCGATGCCGTTCTCGGTGAGCGGGATGTCGGTGCGGCCGGTGTGCTGCCCGCTCTTCGACCACTCCGTCTCTCCGTGACGGACGAGGACGAGTTCGCCGGGGCGTTCCGAGGTCATGTGTTCCTTCCGATGAGCAGGCCGAGCGCGGCTGCGCCGACCGAGACGACGAGCATCCCGAGGCCGTTCAGGACGGCGAGCCGGGGCTTGCCGGATCGGAGGAGCTGTACGGTCTCGACGCTCGCCGTCGAGAACGTCGTGTACCCACCCATCATGCCCGTTCCGAGCACCGCGACGACCGGGAGCGGGATCGTGCCCGCCTGCCCGAGGCCCGTCAGGACCCCGAGGACGAGCGATCCGGACACGTTGATGACGACCGTGCCGAGCGGGAAGCCGGACACCCGGGCCTTCACGACACCGTCGAGGAGGAAGCGCAGCGCCGCGCCGACTCCCCCGCCGACCGCGACGAGGAGCAGTTCGAGGGCGTTCACCGGGCGCCTCCGGACCGGAGCACCGTGGCGAGCCCGATGCCGGCCACGACGGCGAGCAGCCCCGCCGCCACCGTGAGCAGGGCGTACCCGCTGCCGGCGCCCCAGCGACCGACGTCGAGCAGCTGCGCGGTGTCGTCGGCGAGCGTGCTGTAGGTCGTGAAGCCACCGAGGATCCCGGTGCCGACGAACAACCGCAGGCCCCGACGACGCCCGACGTCCGGGCCGCGGTGCGCGAGCGCCTCGAGCAGGAGGCCGAGGCAGAACGCGCCGACGACGTTGATCGCGAAGATCGCCCAGCTGATGCCGTCGTGCGCCGGGAAGACCTCGGCGAGGAGCGCTCGGACACCGGTGCCGATCGCCCCGCCGAGTGCGACGACGCCGAGCATCGACCAGCGGAGGTGGGGTGGACGTTCGTGCACGGTGCTCCTATCGCCGAGCACGCCGGATCGTCTCCGCGCGTGCGGTGTTCTCGGGATAGGGACCGTTGGCGGCTGGCCGCGGTTGGGTCCGGCAGGCCCCACTGCCGGGTCTGACGACCGGATCAGCGTACCGCGTCAGTCCGCGACGGCCGCGATGCCCTCGATCTCGACGAGCTGGTCGTCGTACCCGAGGACGGTCACCCCGACGAGGGTGCTCGGCACGTCGTGGTCGCCCACGGCCTCGCGGACGACCTCCCACGCGGCCACGAGGTCGGCCTGCCGCGTCGACGCGACGAGGACCCGGGTCTGGGCGAGGTCGGCGATCCCGGCCCCCGCGGCGTCGAGCGCGGTGCGGAGGTTCTCGACGCACTGCGCCGCCTGACCGCGGACGTCGCCCACGGCCACGGTCCGGCCGTCGGCGTCGAGGGGGCACGCGCCGGCGAGGAACACGAGTCGGCTGCCGGCGGGCACGGACGCGGCGTACGCGTACTCCGCGACGTCGCTGAGGGCACCGGAACGGATGAGCTGCACGACACTGGTCACCCCGTCAGCCTCGCAGAGCCGACCGGGACGACGAAAGCCCCCCGGCGGACCGGAGGGCTTTCGTGCTGGTGTGACCCCAGCGGGATTCGAACCCGCGTTACCGCCGTGAGAGGGCGACGTACTAGGCCGCTGTACGATGGGGCCGTCACACATGGGAATCCCCCGCCCGGAAGCGGGGGTCATGGTCGTTGTCGGAGTCGGAGGCAAGCCACCTGTGGTGACCCCAGCGGGATTCGAACCCGCGTTACCGCCGTGAGAGGGCGACGTACTAGGCCGCTGTACGATGGGGCCGTTCCGACAACTCGACAAGTATTGCACAAGCCCGACGCCGTGCCAAAACGAGGCGTGTCGCCCGGGTGCGCCGCCATGCCGCGGCGGGACAACCGCCCCCGTCAGATCGTGAGCGACTCCCCGGGACGGAGGACGACGAGCGAGCCGGAGGGCTCCACGGCCTCGCGGAGACGACCGGTGTGCATGCCGTAGCCGACGTCGGAGAGCGTTGCCTCGTGCACGGGGTAGGCCAGGCGGGGCCCGACCGCGAGGACGTAGTCCATCATCTCGGAGACCTTGAGCCACGGGGCGCCGACGGGTGCGGCGAGGACCTCGACCGGGACGTCGGGGACCGTGTAGGAGTCGCCCGGGTGGAAGAGCCTGCCGTTCACGAGGACACCGGTGTTGTCGACGATCGGGACGCTCGAGTGGATCAGGTTGTGGCGCGTGCCGTGGAACGACAGGTCGAACGGGCCCACGGTGCGTCGGTCCCCGGCGGTGACGACGTCCACCACGACGCCACCCGCGCCGCCCGCGCCGTCCGCATCTTCGGCGAGCGCCCGGGTGACACCGGCGGGGCCGATCACGACCGCCCCGGGGTTCGCGTCGAGGATCCGCCGGACCTGCTCGGGCGTGACATGGTCCGGGTGCTCGTGGGTGACGACGACGGCGACGACACCGGTGACGTCGACGGGGCGGGTGAAGTTGCCCGGGTCGATGACGAGGCGCGCGCTGCCCTCGGTGACGATCTGGCAGGCGTGTTCGAGCTTGGTGACCTCCATGCGGGCGACCCTACGCGGCGGCGCGGCAACGCGACGGCGCGGCGCGGCCACCGCCTACGCGCGGACGGCCCGGGGTGGCCCCGTCGTCGACCGCACCACGAGGTGCGCCGGGGACGCCGGCAACGGCCCCGCGAGCCCGCCGTCGACCTCGGCGAGCACGGCCCGCGCCGCGACCCGACCCTGGGCGACCGGGTCCTGGGCGATGGTGGTCAGCCCGGCGACCTCGCCGTACTCGTGGCCGTCGATGCCGATGACCGAGACGTCCTTCGGCACCGAGAGGCCCGCTCGACGCGCGGCGAGGACCACCCCGAGTGCCATCTCGTCCGACGCGCAGAACACCGCGGTCGGCCACGCGCCGTCACGCCCGACACCGCGGCGCCCGTCACGCCCGCCGAACAACGCCTCCCCCGCGTCGACGCCGCCCGCGAAGGAGAACCGCCCGTCGAGGATCCAGTCCTCCCGCACCGCGATCCCCCGCGCGGCGAGCGCGTCCACGAACCCGTCCCGCCGCAGCCACGGCACCGCCACGTTCATCCCCGCCTCGTCCTGTCCGCCGACGTAGGCCACGTCCCGGTGCCCGAGTCCGCACAGGTGCTCGACGGCGATCCCGGCCACGGCGACGTCGTCCACGCCGACGTTCCGGAGGCCCGGCGCCGGACCGCCGATCACGATCATGGGGTGCCGCGTGAGTTCGAGCTCGGCGCGCTCGGTCTCGTCGAGCACGAGCGACAGCAGGACGAGTCCGTCGACCCGGTGCCGCAGCATCGACCGTCGGAACGCCCGGTCGCGGTCGCCGCCGGGTCCGCCGAGGTTGTACAGCACCAGGTCGTACCCGGCCCGCCGCAGTTCGGCGTCGACACCGCCGAGCGCCTTGACGTAGAACCACCGGTCGATCACCGGGACGACGACGCCGATCGCACGCTGCCGCCCCGTGGCGAGGCCGGCCGCCGCCGAGCTCGGCACGTACCCGAGCTCGTCGGCGACCCGTCGCACCTCGTCGATCGTGGTGTCCGCGACCGTCGACATCCCACGCAGTGCGCGGGACACCGTCGACTTCGACAGGCCCGTGACGGTCGCGATCTCCTGGATGCCCATGGACGGTCCCGGGAGGCCCGTCACCCGTCCGACGGCCGCCGCACGTCGGCGACGGGGCCGGTCTGCGCTCGCGCGACCGTCGGCGCGCTGCCCGCCCCGGGGAGCGCCGTGCCGGGCGCTGCTCCGGGGATCGGGGCAACGCGCCGCGTCCGGGCGGCCCGACGACCGGCGGGCGCGAGTTCGTCCCACCCGACGTGGCGGTGCACCCGACCGTCCGCCGCGGGCTGCACGGCGATGCGGGACGGGTCCGACCGCCACCCCGACGGACCGGAGCCGGCCGCGGCGACCGGCACCGCGGACGGCCGCGCGACCGGAGCGACGACCGGCTGCACTCCGCCGACACCGTCGGTCGAGCGGGTGCGGCGGAGCACCGACACCCGCCACCGGTCGAGCACCACCACGCCGAACACGCAGACGAGCAGCGTGAGCGCCCAGCCGAGCGCCGGGCGACCGGTGAGCTCGCAGAACACCGTGGCCCCGAGGAACAGGATGCCGAACGTGCCGACGAAGCCGATGGCCTCCTCGATCCGGGCCGTGGGCCGGGTCGGTCCGCGCTGTGCCATGGTCGTCAGCCCTTCACGCCGCCGGCGGTGAGGCCGGCCACGATGCGTCGTTGGAAGATGAGCACGAGGACCACGAGCGGGATCGTGACGATCGTGCCGGCGGCCATCACCGCCGTGTAGGGCTCCTGGTGCGGCTGGGACCCGGCGAACGAGGCGATCGCCACGGTCACCGGCTGCGTCGCGTCGCTCGAGAGCTGGGAGGAGATGAGGTACTCGTTCCAGCTGGAGATGAACGCCAGGATCGCCGTCGTGAACACGGCCGGGGCGGCCAGCGGCAGGATGATCCGTCGGAACGCCTGCACGCGGGTGCACCCGTCGATGCGTGCCGCTTCCTCGAGGTCCCACGGCATCTCGCGGAAGAAGCTCGCGAGCGTGTAGACGGTCAGGGGCAGCACGAACGAGATGCTCGGCAGGATCAGCGCCTGGTACGAGCCCATCCACCCGATGTCCGTGAACAGCTGGAACAGCGGGGAGATGAGCGCGACGCCCGGGAACATCGACGCCGCGAGGATCGCACCGGCGATGAGCGACTTGCCCTTGAACTCCAGACGGGCCAGGGCGTACGCGGCACTCGTCCCGACGAGCAGGGCGATGATCGTCACGACGCCACCGATGAGGAGGCTGTTCGCGAGCGCCCGCCCGAGGTGGTTGCCGAGCGACGTCGAGAACGCCGTCGCGTAGTTGTCGAGCGTGACGTGCGTCGGCCACGGTGTGGCGTCGAACGTGAACCCGACGTCGCGGAAGCTGGTCACCACCATCCAGTAGAACGGCAGGAGGCACCAGACGGCGATGACGATGGCCTGCACGGCGGTGCGGATCCGCGGGCCGGTGTGGCGCTTGACCCGAACGTCGCTGCGGTCGACGGCGATGTCGCGGGTTCGGGCGTTGGACCGGGGACGGTCGGCTGCGAGGGTCACTTGAGCTCCCCCTTCTGCTGGGCGGCCTGCGTCTGCACCACGTTGGCGCCGAGGAACCGCACGAAGACGAACGCGACGATGAAGATCACCAGGAAGGTGATGGTCGACAGGGCCGACGCGGAGTTGAAGCCCTGCCGGATCTGTTCGACGACGAGGATCGACAGGGTCGTGGTGGCGTTGCCGGAACCACCGCCACCGCCGGTGAGGATCGCCGGCAGGTCGTACATGCGCAGCGCATCGAGCACGCGGAACAGGACGGCGACCATGAGCGCCGGCTTGATGAGCGGCAGGGTGATGAGCACGAAGCGCTGGACGGTGGAGGCGCCGTCCATTTTGCCGGCCTCGTAGACCTCCTCGGGGATGAGCTGCAGCCCCGCGAGGATGAGCAGCGCCATGAACGGCGTGGTCTTCCAGGTGTCGGCGATGATGACCGCCCACCGGGACGCCCACTCGCCGCTCGTCCAGAGGATCTGCTGCCCGATGACGTGGTTGAGCACGCCGTTCGCGTCGAAGATGAAGTACCAGAGCTTCGCGGTGACGGCGGTCGGGATGGCCCACGGCACGAGGATCGCGGCACGGACGAGCGCGCGGCCCTTGAAGTTGCGGTTCATGATGATCGCCATCCACACGCCGATCACCGTCTCCAGGGCGACGGTGACGACCGTGAAGAAGAACGTGTTGCCCATCGACACCCAGAACTGGGAGCCGAGGCTGCCGGGTGGGCAGGTGACGTTCCCGCACTGCTGCCCGAGCCAGTGCACGTAGTTCGTCACGCCGGCGAAGCCGCCCTCGACGAAGAGCTGGGTCGCCTTGTCGAGACCCTGGTCGAGTTGGAACGACTGGATGATCGCGCTGACCACCGGGTAGCCGATGACGATGGCGAGGAGCACGATCGTCGGGCCGATGAGGTACACGGCCCATCGGCCGTGCTCGGCGTTGAGTCCGCCCTTGCGCCGCTTCTGCGGCTCCATGCCCGTCGGGTTGGGGATGGCGGCGGGGATCTCGGTTGCTGCTGACACGTGACGGCCTCCTTGCCGGGTGTCGGAACGCAGGATGGGACGGACGGGAGGCGCGGGGCGGGGTCGACCCGCGCCTCCAGTCCGATGCGGCGAACGCCGCGTACTCGGGTGCTAACTGCCGCTGCTGGTGGCCGTCTTGAGGGCCGCCTGCATGTCCTTCATCGCCTCGTCGACGCTCTTCGATCCCTTGAGCGCGGCGTAGGTGTTGTCCTGGATCGCCTTCGTCACGGCCGGGTAGAACGGCGTGACCGGGCGCGGCTCGGCCGACTCGATGGACTTGAGCAGGGTCGGCAGGTAGGGCAGCTTGCTCGTCAGCTCGGAGTCGGTGTAGAGGTCACCGACGACCGGCGCGAGGGAGCCCTGCGTGGCGAAGAACTTCTGCGTCTCGTTCGACTCCAGGAACTCGAGGAAGTCGTGCGCGGTCGCCTTGTGCTTCGAGTACACGCTGATCGCGGCATTGTGACCGCCGAGCGTCGAGGCGCCGGTGCCGTCCTTGCCGGGGATCGGCGCGATGCCGAAGGTGTCCTTGACCGTGCTCGACCCGTCCGTCTTCGCGAGGCTGTAGACGTACGGCCAGTTGCGCAGGAACAGCAGCTTGCCGGCCTCGAAGGCGGTGCGGCCCTGCTCCTCCTGGTAGGTGATCGCCTCGGCGGGGATGTTCCCGTCCTTGAAGGCGTCGACCAGGTTCTGCAGGCCGGCCTTCGCGTCGGACGTGTCGACGTCCGGCGTGCCGCCCTTGCTGAGGACCGAGCCGCCGGAGCCGTTGATCGCCTCGGAGGCGTTCACGGTCAGGCCTTCGTACTTCGCGAACTGCCCGGCGTAGCAGCCGATGCCGGCCTGCTTGGCGATGTCGCAGTCCTTCATCATCTCGTCCCAGGTGGTCGGGGGCGTCTTGACGAGGTCCTTGCGGTAGTAGAGCAGCGCGCCGTCGGAGGTCTGCGGTGCCGCGTAGAGCGTGTTGTTGTAGGTGGCCGTCTTGACGGTGGCCGGCAGGAGCTTCGACGTGTCGATCTTCATGCTGCCGGTGAGCGGGGTGAGCCAGCCCTTCGCCGCGAACTCGGCGGTCCAGACGACGTCCACGTCGACGACGTCGTAGTTCGCGTCCTTCGCCTGGAAGTGCTGCACGAGGTCGTCGTGCTGCTGGTCGGCCTGGTCGGACTGCTCCTTGAAGGTGACCTTCTCGTCGGGGTGGGCCTTGTTCCACTTCGCGATGAGGGGGCGGACGACGTTCGAGTTGTCCTTGCCCTGCACGTAGGTGATAGGGCCGCGGCTGTCCTGACCGTTCTTGGCGTCGTCCGACGCCGAGCTGCCGCTCGAGCACCCGGTCAGCACGAGGCCGATGACCGCGATCCCCGCTACGGATGCGAACCGCACTTTGGCGCGTGTTGTCTTCACAGTGTCGTCTCCACGTTGAGATCACCAGGCGAGGACCATCGGGTCGACGCTGCCTGGAGCAGGCGACGCTGCCTGCTGGAGGAGGAAGCTACGCCCGCTCTCAGCCGTTCGCAACCGGTTGCAAAGATTCCGTGACCTGCTCGTGACCACCGTGCGCCGTTCGCTTTTCGGGTGTGAGCGCTCACCCTCGTCCCGGGGGCTCGGCGGCGCTGCCGTGCGGGGTTCCGCACGATCACCGCCAGCGGCCCCGTTCCCCGTTGTCGCCGCCGCGGCCTGGCACCTACCGTCCACACCATGGCCACCACCAGCACCGCTCGTGCACTCCCCGCACCCCGACGCGTGATCGACGTCGACCTCGACGCACCGCTCCCCCGCCTCGTCGCGGACGGCACGGGCTCGTCCGCGCTGGTGATCGGCTACCGCGGCGGGCGTCCGACGGGCACGCTCGACGTCGAGCTCACCGACGACCCCGCCGACGCCGCCCGTGCGCTCGGATCGCTGCGGGAGACTGTGCTCGCCGACGTCGAACCGGTGCCGGATGCCCTCCTGCCGACGATCTCCGTCGTCGTCTCGACGGTGGTGGACCGCGTCGAGGACCTCGGCGCACTGCTCGACGTCCTCGAGCACCTGGACTACCCCGACCACGAGGTGATCGTCGTCGACAACCGCGTCCGGGTGCCCGCCGACGACCGGCTCCCGGCACTGCTCGCCGGTCGGGGCGTGCGCCTCGTGACGGAGCGCCGGCCCGGCCTGTCCGCCGGCCGCAACGCCGGGGTCGCGGCCGCCCGCGGCGAGGTCGTCGCGTTCACCGACGACGACGTGCGGGTCGACCCGCAGTGGCTGCGCGCACTCGGCGCGCGGTTCGTCCGCGAGGCCGACCTCGACGCGGTGTCCGGCGTGATCCTCCCCACCGAGCTCTCGACGCCCGCGCAGATCTGGTACGAGGCGTACTACGGCGGGTTCAGCGGCGAGCGCACCTTCGCGCCCGTCACGATCGTCCCCGACGACGTCGCCGGCACGATGCGGCACGCGCGGGTGCAGGCGGTCCGCCCGGACGGGTCGGTCGTGAAGCACTTCGCCGTGTACGGCATCGGTGCCTACGGCGCTGGTGCGAACATGGCGTTCCGGCGGTCGGTGATCGACGCCGTCGGTGGGTTCGACACCACGCTCGGCGCGGGCTCCCCGGCCCGTGGCGGTGAGGACCTGGCGATGTTCATCGAGACGCTCTGGCGCGGTGGGCGCATCGGGTTCGAGCCGCGAGCGGTCGTGCACCACCGGCACCGGCAGAGCATCGAGGACCTGCACAAGCAGTTGCACGGCAACGGCGTCGGGTTCACCGCGCTGATGTGCGCCCTCGCCGCCAAGGACCGGCGGCACGTCGCGGTCCTCGCCCGGCTCGTGCCCGCCGCCGCGATGGTGAAGCTCCGCGAGACGGTCGGACGGCTGCGCACCGGCAGCGCACCGGGCCCCGCTGCCGTCGAGTCCACGCCCGTCGGCCCCGCGATCCCCGCCGTCCCGGACGCCGGGGTGCCGCGGTCGCTGGCCTACCACGAGCTCCGGGGCTTCCCGGCGGGCCCGGCGGCGTGGTTCCGCAGCCGTCGTCGCTGGCGGGACGTCGAGGCCGGACGGTTCCACGCCGGGTGACCCCGCGGGCGGTTCCACGCCGGGTGACCCCGCGGGCGGTTCCACGCCCGACCCCCGCTGTCGGCGGACGCGTCGCTCCCTGCCCCGTAGGATCGGTGCAGCTGCCCGTACCGCGCGGGTCGGAGGAGGACGCATGCCGCTGGGGCCCACGCTCGTGCTCGAGCCCGTCACCGTGCCGACGTCCCACGCCACCACGGAGACGGCCGTCTGCGTGTGCGGCCACGCGCAGGACGCCCACGAGCACTACCGGCCGGGCAGCGACTGCGCCCTCTGCGACTGCCCGAGGTACCGCCGCCGCCGGTGACCGCTGCGGGAAACCGCCGCTTCCCCGCACCCGCCCCGGGACCGCCTTGTCGGTGTCCGGACGGCCCTGTTCACTCGAGACATGGCCAACTCCCCCGCGGCGCTCGCGTGCATCGTCCTCGCCCACGAGGACCCCCAGCACGTCCGACGACTCGTCGAGGCACTCGACCCGTTCCCGGTGTTCCTGCACGTCGACGCGCGGACCCCGGACGACGTGCACCGTGCGATGACCGAGGGGCTCCCCGACCGGGTCCGCCTCCTGCCGCGACTGCGGACGGGCTGGGCGAAGTGGGAGAACGTCGCGGCCGAGGTCTCCGGCTACCGTGCCGCCCTCGCCGAGACCGGCGCGCGCCACGTGGCGGTGCTGACCGGCAGCGACTACCCGCTGGCGAACCCCGCCGAGATCACCGCGCTGCTCGACGCCCACCGCGACCAGTCCTTCCTCATCCCGCACCCCCTCCCACACGCGGCGTGGGGCGCCAGCGGCGGGGTCGCCCGGATGCGGTACCCGCACTGGGCGTGGCGGAAGCACATGCTCCGCCTGCCGATCCCCCGCCGGATCCCGCGTGACGTCGTGCTCACGGGCGGGTCGCAGCTCAAGGTCCTCAGCGCCGCACACGCGGCCGCGGTCGTCCAGGTCGTCGATGCCCGTCCCGACCTGGTCCGCTTCTGGCGCCGCACCTGGATCGCCGACGAGTCGTTCGTGCCGACCGTGCTGAACTCCCCCGCCCTGGTCGACGGCTTCGCCGAGGACCACGTCCCGCACACCCTGTGGTTCATCGGCTGGGACGGCTCGAAGATGAAGAGCCCGCCGTGGCTGACGCTCCCCCACGCCGGTCGACTGCTCGAACGATGGACGACGGACCCCACCGCGATGCCGCACCTCTTCGCCCGCAAGTTCTCGACCGCTGCGAGCTCGGACCTGCTCGACGTCGTCGACCAGGCGTTCGGACTCCGACAGCACGTCCGGACCCCGGAGGTGGGTGTCTCGTGACCGTTCCCCAGACCCGCCGCGAGGCCCGCCACGCCGCAGCCACCCCGCCCGACGCCGACAGCACCGGTCGGAAGGCCGCAGCGGTCGAGGCCGCCGAGGCAGCCGCCGCCGTCGAGGCCGCCGCCCACACCGTCCCCGACACCGGCAGCACCGCGGTCCAGAAGGGTGCGTCCGTCCTGTTCGGCCGTGGCCTGCTGTACGTGGTCGTGTGGTCGATGCAGCTCGTCGTGAGCTCGCTGATCTCGCCGGTCCTCGCGCACCTCATGCCGCTCTCCGAGTTCGGTGTGCTCGCCTCGGCGATCGCGCTCTACCAGGCGCTCGTCGTGCTCGCGGTCGCGGGACTCGACCAGGCGTCCGTGCTGCAGCGCGCCGAGGACGGCGGTGACGACCGGAAGGCCCGCGGGCTCATCGCGGTCGGCATCGTCCTCGCGGCCGTCGTCACCGCGGTCGCCCTCGCCACCATCCCGCTCTGGGGCGACGTCGCCGGGTTCGTCGGCGAACACCCGATCCTGCTCGTCGCGGTCCTCTGGATCTTCCCCGCCGCGGTCGTGCAGCTCTCCCTCGCGATCCTGGTCGCCCAGGACCGCATCCGGGTCTTCGCGGTCACGAGCCTGCTGTCCTCGGTCGGCGGTTCGATCATCGGCCTCGGCCTGCTCGTGTTCGTGCACGCCGACGCCACCACCTACGCCTGGGGCGGCGTGTTCGCCCAGGCCGCCGCGATGGTCATCGGCTTCGCGGCGACCCGGCCTCGCCTCGCCGGTCTGTTCGACCGCCAGACCACCGCACGGGCCTTCAAGCTCGGCGTGCCGATCGCCCTCGGCAACCTGTCCTACTTCGTGCTGAACGCCGGCGACCGGATCGTCGTGCAGCGGCTGCTCGGTCCGGACGAGGTCGCGCGCTACCAGATCGCCTACGTCGTCGGCTCCGCCGTGATCCTCCTGCTGACCTTCACGAACCAGGCCTGGGCACCGCACTTCGCGGCGCTCCGGGACGCCGTCGCCCGTCGACAGCTGGCCCTGCACGCCCGGGACCAGCTGTACCTGCTGCTCGCCCCGGTGCTGCTCGCGGTCACCCTCGTGTCGCCGGTCGCGCTGCCGATCCTCGCACCGGCGTCGTACCGCGTGCACGAGCTCACCGTCGTGGTCTTCATCGTGGCGCTCACGGCGTTCCCGGTGATCGCCAGCGGCGCGACCGGACGGCTCCTGCTCGTGGAGCGTCGCGGCGTCGCCGTCGGGGTGATCGCGGCCATCGCCGGTGCCGTCAACATCGGCGCGAACCTGCTGCTGGTCCCGCTGCTCGGAATCGCTGGCGCCGGGGTCTCCACGGTCTTCGCCTACATGGTGCTCGCGGCGCTGCAGCAGCTCTCGCTCCCCGACCGCCGGGAGTGGCGCGGCCCGCGTGCCCGGACGGTCCTCGTGCTGGCGGCCGTGGTGGTCGTCGCCGGGGTGTCCGTCCTCGTGCCCCAGGACCTCGTGTGGAACATCGTCCGCGTGGCCGGCGTCCTCGGCTGCCTGCCCTGGTTCATCCGCAGGCTCGCGATCGCCCGAGGAGGCACACCGTGACCCACGCCCCGGAACGCCCCGACCGTCGACTCCGGATCGCGGTCGTCACGAACGGGCTCGCCATCACCGGCGGGGTCGAGCGGTGCGTCCTCGAGGACACCCGCGAGCTCGTGCGCGCCGGGCAGGACGTCGAGGTCTGGCACCGCGGCCACCTCGCCCCGGGACCCGACGGCGCCGAGGCCGGCAGCGACCAGTTCGCCGAGCTCGGGGTCGCCCTGCACCGCACCGGCAACCGGTCCTTCGGCCTCCGCAGCGCTGCCGGCGACGCCGCACGGTTCGTCCTCGACGGCCTCCGCCTCCGCCGCTCGCGCCCCGACGTCATCTGGCTGAACCGGCCCGAGCACCTCCCCTGGGGCCGTGTGGCGTCCGTGGTCTCCGGCGTCCCGCTCGTCGTGCACCTGCACCACGCGCCGAACTACCGACGCCTCGGCCCGATCGCCGGCGGCCGCACGCACTACCTGGCCGTCTCGCACGCGATGGCTCGTGCATGGGCGGACGTGGGCATCCCGGCCTCGCGGATCACCGTCGTCCCGAACGGCGTCGACACCGCACTCTTCCCCGCGGCCACGCCGTCCGCGACAGTCCGCGCCCGCCGCACCCTCGGGCTCGACGACGACACCCGCACCGTCCTCTACTACGGCCGCCTCACCCGGTCGAAGGGCGTGCTCGCGCTGCTCGAGGCCTGGCGCCTCGTGCTCGAGCAGGACGCCGAACGCCACCGCGCCCGCGCGCCGCGCGCCGCCGTGCGTGCCCTCACCCCCGCGCTCGGGCCCGCCGGCACGCACCACGCCACGCAGCCGCACCACCCGCCCGTGCTCGTGCTCGCCGGAGCGGCCGACCCCGACGACGCCGAGGACGTCCGACGCGCCGTCGCGTCCCTCCCCGCCGGCTCCGTCGTGCTCCTCCCCGAGCGGGACGACGTCGTCACCCTGCTCCACGCCGCCGACATGGTCGTCGTGCCGTCCATCGAGCCCGAGGGCTTCGGCCGGGTCGTCGTCGAGGCGATGTCCGCCGGCCGCCCGGTCGTCGCCGCCGAGAGCGGTGGCACGGGCGAGATCCTCGCCGGCGAGTGGGCGACGTCGACCGTCGACCCGACCGACCCCGAGGCGCTCGCCACCAAGGTCCTCGACACCCTCGACCGCGCCGACCGCGACCCCTCCCTCGGCGAGCGCTGCCGCGCTTGGGTGCGCGACCACTACGGCCGCGGACCGCACGTGGCCGGTCTCCTGCGCGCTCTGCTCACGCACGCCCGTCGCTGAAGCCCAGGAGGCGCGGCTCCCCCTGGCACCGCTCCTCCCGTCCGTCGCGTGCTCGCGCCCGTGTCGCCTTCTCCTCGCCGCCTGACCGTTCCGGTTCGCGATCCCCGGCGATCGCGAACCAGAACGGTCACACCTCCCGTCCAGAACGTGCTCTCCCCGCGCGATGCCCGCCCGTTCCCGCAGGCGTCCGCCCGCCGGTACCGCGCCGCCCGCCGCGATGAGGTCGCGCCCACGACGACGGTCACCCGCGGCGGCACGAGCCGCACCAGCGTGCGAGCTCGCGCGCGCGGCGCAACGGCTCACGGGCCGCACCGTGCGCGGAACCTCGCACGCTGCGCCCGCGACCCGCGACCCGCGACGCGCGCGGACGACGGACGGGAGGCGCGGTGCCCACCGGCACCGCGCCTCCCGTCCGTCGGGTGCTCCCGGGTCAGCCGGTGAACGCCCGGAACTCGGCCAGGCCGACGTTCCGCGTGCTCGCCGACACCCCGGTGACGGTGAACCGGACCCACGTGACGTTCCGCGCCGAGAAGTCCACCGTGAGCGGCGACGCGTCGTTCGGGAGTGTCCCGACCGCCACCTGGCTGCCGTCGGAGAACGTCAGGGTGCCGCTCGTGACCTGGTCGTCGCCGTTCGGTCGGTCGTACAGGACGACCCGGTTCACCGCCTTCGACGAGGACCAGTCGAGCTGCAACCAGACACCGGTCGTGCCCCAGGGAGCGACCCACTCGGCGGTCGTGTTGTCGGGGTAGCCGCTGACGACTCCGTCGATCGCCTTGGCGGCGGTCTGCCCGGTCGAGGTGTCGTCCCACGCCGCGGTGGCGGTCGCCGAGCCCGTGACGTCGGTCGCGCCCCCGGGCGTCGGGGTCGGCGTCGGCGTCGGGGTCGGGGTCGGCGTCGGGGTGGGCGTCGGGGTCGGCGTGGGCGTCGGCGTCGTGGTGCCCGGGGCGAACGTCCGGATCTCCGCCAGGCCGACGTTGCGCGTCGTCGCGCTGACGGCGGTGACGGTGAACTTCACCGAGCTGGCCTGCCGGGACGAGAAGGTGACGCGGGTGAACGCGCCGCCGTTGTCGAGCGTCGGCACGGCGACGCTGCTCCCGTCGGAGAACGTCAGCGTGCCGGCCGTGACCTGGTCGTCGGCGTTCGGACGGTCCGCGAGGTCCACGGCGCCGAGCGTCACCGGGCTCGACCACGCGAGCTGCAGCCACGAACCGGTGCCGCCCCCGCGGGTCGCCCACTCGGCGGTCGGCGCGTCGGGGTAGCCGCTCGCGACGCCGTCGACGGCCTTCACGGCGGTCTGCCCGTCCGCGGGGTTCTCGCTGCTCGCGGTGACGGCCGCACCGGCGGTCACGTCAGCTCCGACGGACCCGCCCGAACCGGTGCCCGGGTCGGTGGGTGTCTGCGTGCCGACGGTGTACTCACGACTGAGCCACGAGCCCTCGGGACGCGACGAGCACGACGCCACCGAGGCGCAGGTCTCGGCGTCGTACGCGGAGTAGGCGAAGAACGCGTTCCCCTTCGCCTGCGTCTGCGCGGCGGTGAGGTTCGAGGGCTTGTCCGCGATCGGGTACCCCATGTACCCGGTGAGCGTGCTCGCCGTCGTGAGCTGCTGCTGCGCCGACTTGGTGAGGTACGCGACGGTGTGGTGGTCGCTGTGGTCGCCGTCGCCGTAGGTGCCGACGTGGTCGAGGGTGTGCACCTCCTGCGGCCCGTACCCGTTCATCAGCGCGAGCACGGTGGCCTGGAGCTGGGCGAGCGTGTAGGTGGTCCCGTAGGTCGCACCGGAGACCGTGCTCATGCTCGTGATCGAGCGCTGGTAGAGCTTCTGCAGGCTCTGGTACCGGGTGGCGGCGAACCCGGAGCCGTCGATGTTGCCGTCCGGCAGCTGCAGGTAGACCAGGCTGAGCCGCGGGTCCGCCGTCAGGGTGCGCGTCACGAGGGTCTTGCCACCGGCGCTGACCGAGCCCGAGGTCCAGGCGTTCGTGACGCCGGCGAGGTTCGCGTAGGCGGCCTCGAGGCCCGTCTGCCGGCCCTTCCAGTACGTGGCGGACTTGCCCGCGTCCCCGGCGGTGACGATGACCGAGCGGACGCACTTGTCCGCGTCGATGTCCTTGCGGAGCTCGGTGCCCTCGAACAGCAGGTCGTCGTCGGCGTGCGCGACGACGGTGAGGACCTTCCCCGCGCTGCAGTCCGCGGTGGTCGCCGCACCGGCGCTCGACGGCGCGAGGAGGCTCGGCGCCGAGACGGTGGCGCCCGTGATGACCGCTGCCGCGACCGCGAGTGCCACCTTCCAACGGCGTCGGATGGTGGCACTCGGGGTCGGGGCGTCTCGCTGCATGTCGTCTTCTGTGCGTGGGTGGGTCGGGTGGGTGGGTGTCGGTCAGGGAGCGCCGACGGGCTGCTGCACGGGCGCGGACACCGGGGCGGGTGCACGGACCACGACGGTGCCGAAGACACGGCCGACGGCGTAGCCGAACACGGTCGAGACCGCCGAGGTCACGATCGCCAGGGCACGGAGGCCCCCACCGCGACCGAGGGCCCCGAGCTCGCGGAGCACCGCGCCGGGCAGGACCCGGGTGAGGTACGTCGACTCGCTCGAGAGCGAGTCGCGGGCACCGACCCGGCGGCTCAGCACGGCCTTCGAGATGCCCTCGTAGTAGCTCCGGCGCCGCAGGTACCGCATCGTGACGCGGTCCGGGGAGACCCGGTGCGAGACGTTCGAGCGCGGCTCGAAGCGGATGCGGGCGCCGGGACGGATCCGGGCGATGCGGATGCAGAGCTCGGTCTCCTCGCACCCCAGCGGGTGGTTGCCGACGCGACCGATGCCGGAGCGGAAGCCGCCGGCGGCGAGCACGACGTCACGGTGGAAGGCCATGCTCGACCCGATGACGTTGCGGACGTCCGCGGACGTGGTGGGGAGGCCGGTGTAGCTGCACCCGACGATCCAGAGCAGCTCGTCCGGGTAGGGCCCGGCGCCGGTCGCGGTCGGCCACGACGGGGTCGCCCGGCCGCCGACACCGACGACGTCGGGCAGCTCGAGCGCCTCGACGAGGTGCATCAGCCAGTCCGGGTCAGCCGTCGCGTCGTCGTCCAGGAAGGCGACGACGTCGGCCTCGGTGAGTGCGACGCCGGTGTTGCGCGCACCCGAGAGGCCGCGGTCCTCGGCGTTCTCGACGACGCGGAGCTCCGGCCAGCGGGCGGCCGCACGGCGGAACAGCTCCGGCTCGTGGTCGATGACGACGATCACCTCGGTCGCGTCGGGCTGGCGCTTCGCCGACTCGACCGCGTCCTGCAGGTCACCCCAGCGCTGCTGCGTGTAGGCGCAGATGACGACGGCGACCGTCGCGACGCTCACGCCGCTTCCTCGTCCATCGCCGGCACGGCGGCCGGGACCACGAGGCCCGAGACCGGGGTCGGCATGAGGCGCATGCGGGCCTTGGCCTCGCGGGCACGACGACGCTCGTGCATGATCGACTTCAGGACGCGGATGCCGTCGCTGACCGCGTTGAGGTTGCTGGTGCCGTGCACGCGGAGCTTCTCGTGGCTCGGCACCTCGGTGATCGCGAACTCCGCGGCGGACCAGCGGCAGGTCAGGATCGTCTCGATCTCGAAGCCGTCACCCCAGCGCATCGAGCCGTCGGTCGGCTGCGGGAGCGTCGACGACAGCAGCCCGATCGTCGGCAGCGTGTCCGCCCAGAAGGCGTTGTAGCCGTAGCAGAGGTCGGTGTACCGCGCACGGAGCAGCACGTTGGAGATCATGTTGAGCCCCTTGTTGCCGAGGCCGCGGATGATCGTGATGTCGTCGCTGCCGCCACCGGGTGCGTAGCGGGAGCCCTTCGCGACGTCGGCACCGTCGACGAGCGCCTGCACGAAGCGCGGGATCTCGGCGGCGTCGGCGGAGCAGTCGGCGTCGAACATGACGACGACGTCGCCGGTCACGGCCTCGAAGCCGCAGGCGAGCGCGTTGCCCTTGCCCTTGCGGGTCTGCTGCACGACCTTGATCGTCGGCATGAGGCGCTGCGCCGTCGCGATGGTGTCGTCCACCGAGTTGCCGTCGACGAGGATCACCTCGTAGACGGGCGGGAGCTGCGGGAGGATGATCTCGAGGTTGCGGGCCTCGTTCCTCGCGGGGATGACGACCGAGACGCGGGGGTCTCGGGGTCGGACGGTGCTGGCGGACATGGTGCTCCTGTCGGGTTCAGGCTGCATGCGGGAGTGGTCGAGGGAGGACCCGGCGCTGGGTGGGCGTCGGAACGGGGGTACACCGTTCCCTGGGCTTGGACCAACCATCGTCCGGCGGACGGGGCTGGTCAATGCGGGTGGGCACTGGTTGCGGACCCCCGAGTGCGGATACGGAAACCCGCAAGCCGCGGCCGGGTGGCGTGTCGGCACGCACGAGGGCCCTGGAGGCGCGG